>DASXMM010000457.1:0-5925 GCA_036495665.1 Candidatus Acidiferrum sp.
ACTTGAAATCCCTGCGCCTCCAACGCGCGCTTCACCTGTGCCGCAAAATCCAGCACGATTTCGCTCTCGCGAATCCCGCCCGTTCCGCGCGCTCCGGGATCCGTGCCTCCGTGCGCCGGATCGAGCACGACTATGTTCAACCCGAGATGCGCCACAGGCGGAGCAGCCGTCTGCCCCGGCACTTGTGGCGATGAGGGAGGCGTTGCTGCAGGTGGCGTCGGAGGCGCAGGAGATTGTGCCGCAGATGTAACTCGCGCCGTTGGCGTGGGCATAAGCTCGGCGGAGATACTCAGAGCCGCCGCTCCGAAAATAACCAGGAAAAAAAACGCGCCATGCCGAAAACTCTTGTGCCTCCAGGCGCGCTCTTTTATTCGACCGATATTTCCCACGTCGAGCAGCATACCAAATCTCTTCCGGATTCGGCCCCGCTCAAATCCGCCGCTTTACGCAAAAGGGACGCCCACCTGGCCGTCCTTTTGCAGCACAAATACCACTCTGATCCAGTCGACTCGCCCTTCTGAATCGGACCGCTCCAGAGACTTCTCCGCCAACTAGCTTTGCGGCTCAGTTTGTGGCGGCTGTTGCTGCTGTTCTTTGTGCGACGCACGCAATGCGCGTTCATTCGCTTTCATTTGCTGCCGCTGGTCGGGCGTCAACAGTTTCACCATCTGTTCCCGCGCGCCCTGTCGGAGCTCGTGAATCTTCGCTGCCTTTTGATCGGCTGTGAGCGATCCATCGTTTTTCACCGCGTCCAATTGCGCTTTTGTCGACTCGTGAATCTTCTTCATCTGCGCTTTTTGGTCGTCGGTCAGGTTCAGTCCTTTCATCGCGCCGTGCATGCGTCCTTCGTGCTGCGCTGGCGTGGCAGGTGCCGTCTGGGTCTGATCTTGCGCCGGTGTCTGTGAACCGCTTTGCGCGCGGGTGATTCCCGGTGCGAAAGTCAGAGCCAAAAATCCGGCGGCAACAGCTATTTGCTTCGTGATGCTATTCCTGTTCATGGAGGGTCCTTTTCTCGGGCTGGCGTCTCTTGCTCGTACCCTCATAGAACCCACACTGCGCCCGAATGTCGCATCCCCCTTGGTTGGTATTTCGGCACACGCCGACTCGGTAGCTGATTTGTACCCGGTTCTGTAGATGCATCCCTTTAGGGATGCGGTTTTTCCTCTGGATTCTTCAAGGGCTGCAAGCCCGCTTTCCCCAACAGCAAATTCACACGCGCCACGTCTTTCGTCTGAATTGCCTCCCATCTCGCACGTGTAGCCGTCCCCGCCGCTTCCCATTTCGCGCTCGCCGCTGTTGCATCCGCCGAAGGAGCCACATCCGCGCCGTCAACGATTCCGAGCAACGCCCCGAATGCCGCTGATACCTGCCTCAACGTCGTCGGCTGCTCACCCGGCATGGCAAATCCAAAGAATCCAAATCCGCCGCCCGCTCCGGAACCCTCCACATCCTTAATCTTCTTTTCCAAATCGCTCAGCGCCGCCGTGAGTTCCGCATTTCCCGCCGCCTCTTTGCTGCGTGCTGCGATTTGTTTCAACAAATCATCCGACCGCGTAACAGCTACGGAAAACTCTCCAACGCCAGCCGCTAGCTTCGAAGCCAACTGAAACTGCCGCTCCAAACCCAACCTGTTCGCTTTCACGCGAGGATCAATTTTCACGACCAGCGGCTTCGAAACCGTCCTTCCCGTGGCGGTCAGCTTCACCGTGTACCGCCCCGGAAGCGCTAATGGACCACCTCCGCCGCGCCGGCCCCGCCGCCTCGTTCCCGCAAACGCCCACCGCAAATCCCAAACAAATCTGTGGGTCCCCGCCTCACCCGAAAGCGGCTCCGCGTCATGCACCCAGTACATCGGAATATCCAACTCATCCGGATTCGTCTTCGGCGCCTCGTCCGTACTCGCAAATCGCCGCACCAATTTCCCGGACGCATCTAAAATCTCCAGTTGCACCGGCGCCGTCTGCTTCTCTTTCAAGTAATAATCCAACACAGCGCCCGTCGGCGGATTGTCCGCTTGCGGCTCGTCGAATGGTATCGGCGTTCCTTCATCCGAACCTGGCCTCACTCGATATGCCGTCTGCGGTTCGAATAGCCACGCATCCGCGCTCGCAACCCTTGCGCTCCACTGCCGCAACGGCGTCACATCATCCAGCGCCCAGAACGAACGCCCAAACGTGGCGATCACCAAATCGTCGCCACGCACGACTAGATCGCGCACAGAGGTCGTCGGCAAATTAAACTGCAGCGGTTGCCAGTTGTCGCCATCATCAAACGAAACGTACACGCCCTTTTCCGTGCACGCATAAAGCAACCCCGCAACTTTCGGATCCTCGCGCACGCAATTCAAAAAGCTTCCCTCGGGAATCCCATTCGAAACACGCTGCCAAGTCTTCCCAAAATCCTTCGTCCTGTAGAGATAAGCCTCCATATCTTCCAACCGGTGGCGGTCCACCGCCGCGTACGCTTTGCCCGCATCGAATCGCGAAGCCGCGATGTGCGTCACTTTGCTCCACGCCGTAACCGCAGGCGGCGTCACATCCTTCCAGATTTTTCCCTCATCCTGCGTCAGATGCACGAGCCCGTCATCCGTCCCCACCCAAATCTCGCCAGCTTTCATCGGCGAAGGCGCAATCGTATAAATAACGCCGTGCCGTTTTCCCGGCGGGATATCCGCCGCCGTCGCCGCATCAAGATTCGCCGGCACGCCGGGATCTTCCCGCGTCAAATCCGGACTAATCTTCTGCCACGAACTCGCGCCATCCGCCGTTCGAAACAATACGTTCGCGCTGAAGTACAAAACGTGCGGCTCAATCTCCGAAAACACCAGGGGCAAAGTCCACGTCCGCCGGTAGTCGCCCGGATGCATCAGCGTCGGCGGAATTTCCTGCACTTCCTCGTTGTGAAAATCCTGCCGCGCCACGGACCCGCCATAAATAATCTCGGGATTCACAGGGTCGGGCGCAACATAGTCGCTCTCTCCGCCAGCCGCCATGGGCCGCCAGTCGTGAACATTTAGCGCTCGATAATTGCTGCGACTCGGTGTTGCCGCCGCTCCGCTGTCCTGCTGCGCCCCATACACCCAATACGGAAACCGGTTGTCCGTTGCCACGTGATAAAACTGCCCAGTCGGCTGGTTGTACCAGGAACTCCATGTCTCGCCGCCGTTGCGCGTCACAATCACGCCTTGATCGCAACCCAACACCATGCGCTGTGGATTGTCTGGATCGATCCACAACTGGTGATAATCATCGCCCCCCGGCGCTCCCTTAATCGCCGTCCACGTTTTTCCGCCGTCGCGCGAACGGTACGTCGAAGTGTTTGGCACATACACCGTATCCGGGTCCTTCGAATCCACGCTCACTTCGCAGAAATACCACCCGCGCCCCCAAATCCGCGCATCCTTCGAAACGCGCTCCCAATTCTCGCCGCCATCGTCCGAGCGGTACATCCCGCCTTCCTTGGCATCCGCAATCAAATAAATCCGCTTTGGATTGCTCGGCGCAAATGCAATCCCCATCCGCCCCAATTCCTCCGCGGGCAATCCGTGTCCCGTCAACTGCTCCCAATGCTCCCCGCCATCCTTCGACCGGTAAAGCCCCGTGCCCGGCCCCTTTGACGGTGGATAAATGCTCCACGGCGGCCTCCGCGTCTGCAGCAAAGCCGCGAACATGTTCTTCGGATTCCCCGGCTCCATTGCCAAATCAATCGCTCCGGTATCCGCGTCCTTGAAAAGAATCTGCTGCCAGGTCGCCCCACCATCGTTCGAACGAAAGATTCCGCGTTCCTTATTAGGTCCGTACGCATGCCCCAGCGCCGCCACAAACACTCTCTCCGAATCGTTCGGATCCACCAAAATCCGCGCTATCTGCCGCGAATCCTCCAATCCAATATGCGTCCAGGTCTTCCCAGCGTCGGTCGATTTATACATTCCATTGCCATACGAAATGCTCGAGCGCATGTCGGCCTCGCCCGATCCCACGTAAATCACATTCGCATTCGAAGGCGCCACCGCAATCGCACCAATCGAAGCAATCGGCTGCGAGTCAAAAATGGGATTCCACGTCCGTCCCGCATCATTCGTCTTCCAGACGCCTCCGCCTACCGATCCGAAGTAATAAACGTCCGGCTGCCCGCGCACACCGGTCACTGCCAGCGATCTTCCCGCGCGAAACGGTCCAATCGACCGCCACTTCATCTCCCCGAAAAATCTCTGATCGAATTTCGCCTCCGTATCCGGCAATGCGGAAGCCATCGCGCCCATAACCAGCGCAACGCCTGCAACGAGCAGAAGGAGTAGGGAATGCCGCAGCTTCGTCACGTTTGTGTCTCCAAGTGGAAATAGAAGTGGAATGAACGAGGGAGTATAACAGCAGTGCCACCGCGGCGCCGCGTTTTAGTCGCCGGTAACCGCGTTCGGCGTAGCCGCCGGAGCAATCACCGCACGCCGCAAGGGCTTCGTCGCCGCATAAAGAACAAATCCGCTCGCGATAATGATTAGCCCGAACAAGAGCCCGTTAATCCCCAGAATACTTTCGCTCTCGCTCTCCACCATCGCCAGGCTCATCAGCAAAAGCGGAAATACGCCGCAAGAAATTGCCCCAACCAGCCCACCGGGCACCTTAAACTCGCGCTTCAATTCCGGCTCGCGAATCCGCAACACGACCAGCGTCACGAACTCCAGCATCAAGCTCGCGCCATACAGCATAATGTCCAAAGTAACGAGTTTCTTGAATCCCAAGCCCAGGCAAAGCGCCCAGCATGCCGCGCAAACGAGAATCGCTGCCCACGGTGCCTGCGTCTTCGCGCTCGTCTTTGCAAATACCTTCGGCAGCATCCCGTCGCGCGCCATTGCCAGCGGCAGCCGCGAATAGCTCATCACCAGCGCGTTGAACATCCCAAACGCGCTCATCATTCCGCCAATCACGATCAGAAACCGCAGCCACTCAAATCCCAGAATCTTGCCGCCAATCAACCCGGCGATCATTGCCCAGGAACCATCCGCGCCAAACGCGCCAGCTGGAACCCCCGTAAAGTAAACGGCCAGGAACGGCAGCACATACGTCAGCGCCACCAGAATCACCGCCGCGATCATCGCTCGCGGATAAGTCCTCTGCGGCCGCTCCACTTCCTGCGCGATCGTCGACGCGTTGTCCCAGCCCATGTAATTCCACATCGCCACAAGCACGCCGCCCAGCAAGCCCAAGCCAGTAGCTTCAGCCGCGCCATGACCGCCAGCGCTCGCGAATGCTCCAACTTTAAACGGCGCCATCACCACAATCACCGCGAACGGCGCAGAAAGAAAAAAGAACAACCACAGCGAAGTAATCCCCACCACCCGGATTCCAAGCACGTTGAGAGTCGCGCAAGCAAATACCACAAACAGCCCCGCAAGCTCTCCGTGCCTCCACGACCCGAACCACGGCGACATCTGCTTCAAGTAGAAAACGAACAAGGTCGGGTAAATCGCCATGTCAAAGATGCTCGCCGCTAAAGACAGCCAAGCCTCTTGAAATCCCCAGAAGTTTCCCAACCCGCGCCGAACCCAAGCGTAATACCCACCCTCCGTAGGCAGCGCGCTGGAAAGCTCCCCGATCATAAACGCCGTAGGCAGGCACCACAGCACCGGAAGGAAAAGCAAAATCAGAATCCCGTGCCCGTACCCCGCTCCATGAACAATCTCTTCCGTCCCGTACGTCCCGCCGGACACCATGAAAAACGTCGCCGCCACGAGCGGCCAGAGCGTCAGCTTTGCGACTCTTTTTTTAGCTGTTGGGATTGCCTGCGAGGGAATCTGGGCGGGAAGCGATAAAGAACTCAATTTTTACTCTCGTCCTCCTAAGCGTTTCTCACTCGCGCGATGGGTGAAGTGAGGCCGCATTCGCAGAATACAAGCTCTGCCCCCGCATGCAAGAGGAAAATGCGCCT
>DASXMM010000458.1:0-16002 GCA_036495665.1 Candidatus Acidiferrum sp.
CGCTCGAGAACGCGAAGCCGCGTCGTTGCACTTTCGGATTTTTCCGAAAGCGAGGGCGCATGGCTGCTTGCGGGCAGCGGGAGGATTTTTAAGTGTTAATCAAGGATTTAGGTTGGGACGCGTATTTTGAGGCGCTTTGGCTCGACGCGAAGATCGAGAATTGCTCGCCGGCGCGCGTTGTATCGCAGCATCGCGGGATGTGGCGCGTGGCGGGTGAGTTCGGCGAATGCTGGGCGGAGCCGTCCGGCAAGTTGCGCAAAGAATCGGAAGCCGGCGGGGATTGGCCGGCTGTCGGGGATTGGGTGTCGCTGGAGATTTTGCAAGGGCAGGCGAACGCGACGATCCAGCTCGTTTTACCTCGGCGCAGCCGATTTGTGCGCAAAGTTGCGGGCAAACAAGTCGCGGAACAAGTGATCGTCGCAAATATTGACGTTGCGCTGATCGTGGCGGCGCTGGACGGCGATTTTAACGTTCGTCGCGTGGAACGCTACATGACGCAATGCTGGGAATCGGGCGCGCGGCCGGCGATCGTCTTGAATAAAGCAGACGCGTGCGCGGAGTCGGGCGAACTGACTTCGCAGATCGAAGAAATTGCAATGGGTGCGGCGGTGTTTCTCGTCAGTGCGAAAACCGGAGAGGGGTTCGAAGCGCTGGAGGCCAGCTTTACGAAAGGGCAGACGATTGTGCTGCTGGGATCTTCGGGGGTAGGGAAATCCACTTTGGTGAATCGGCTGCTGCACGAGGACCGGCAGACTACCTTTGCGGTGAGGGAGAGCGACAGCCGCGGGCGGCATACAACGACTTCGCGCGAACTATTCTTGCTGCCGAGCGGCGCGATGATGATCGACACGCCGGGATTGCGCGAACTGCAATTGTGGAACGCGACGGAAGGATTGACGCAGACGTTCGCGGATGTGGATGAACTCGCCGCAAATTGCCGATTTACCGATTGCGAGCACAAAAACGAGCCGGGCTGCGCGGTGCAAGGCGCTGTAGCCGAAGGCATTCTTGGAGCGGATCGGCTGGAGAGTTGGAGAAAACTTCAGCGTGAACAAGAATTTCTGCAGCGGAAAATGGATCCGGAAATTGGCGCCACGCAAAAGAAACGTACTAAAATATTAATGCGTCAAGTACGAGAGAAATATCAGGCCAGGGACAAAGGGAAAAACTAAACCAAATATGCGAGGGTTACGTTTGAATTTGGAGCTAGCTCGACGTGTGGAGCTTGCCGAAGCGCAAGCCGCGGTGGAGTGTGCGGAGGCGCTCGGGCGGTTTCGTGCGGGAAGCGGAGCGTCGGTGCGGCGCGTCGCGGGCGGATTTGCGGTGTATTGCGGGAAGGATTCGCCGATAACGCAGGCGGTGGGGATGGGGCTTGACGGGCCGGTAAGCGGGGAAGAATTTGACCGCCTCGAGGAGTTTTACCGAAGCCGCGACGAGGCCGTCCGTGTGGAAACGTGTCCGCTGGCCGATCCCACTTTTATCGAACATTTCGCGCAGCGTGGGTATCGCGTTACGGAATTTTCGAATGTGATGGCGCGGCAGGTGAGTCCTGATGAGGCTTGCCCTGAGCCGCCCGAGGGCGTGACGATTGAAAAAATCGGGAAGGACCAGATCGATGTGTGGACACTCACCGTTGCGCAGGGATTCGCGGAGAAGTTTCCGGTTTCGCAGGAATTGCTGGAAGTGATGAAGCTGTTTGCGTTTGGACCGAAGACGGAATGTTATTTGGCGCGTGTGGATGGAAAAATTGCGGGAGGCGGGACGCTGGCTTTGCACGACGGCGTGGCGGGATTGTTTGGGGCGAGTACTTTGCCGGTGGCGCGGGGGCGGGGCGTGCAAACCGCGCTTTTGCAGAGGCGGCTTGCGCGGGCGTCGCAGGCGGGGAGCGATTTGGCAGTGAGCATCGCGCAGCCGGGGAGCGTGTCGCAGCGGAACATTGCGCAGCAGGGATTTCAGGTGCTCTACACGCGCGTGAAGTTTGAGAAGGCGATGGAGTAGAGAACCGCCTTCGGTGGTGGCTTCAGCGAGCCATGCGTTTGTGGATAAACTCGACGATGTCTTGCGTGGACGTGCCCGGCAAAAAAATTTCGGCGATGCCGGATTTTTTCATGGCGGGAATGTCGGCTTCTGGAATGATGCCGCCGACCAGGACGGTCACGTCGTTCATACCTTTTTCGTGGAGCAGGTGCATGAGCTGCGGGCAGATGGTGTTGTGCGCGCCGGAGAGGATCGAGAGGCCGATGACGTCGACATCTTCCTGGACGGCAGCGGAGGCGATCATCTCGGGGGTTTGGCGGAGGCCGGTGTAGATGACTTCCATGCCGGCGTCGCGGAGCGCGCGAGCGATGATCTTAGCGCCACGGTCGTGGCCATCCAAACCGGGTTTGGCAATGAGCACTCTGATTTTTTTCTCAGGCATTCTTCTCTGTGTCCTCTGCATCTCTCTGTGGGACTCTGCGTAATGTTTTTCTTTCTTCTACAGGCCGATAGACAAATCGTTTTATGCCGTTTTTCAGAACGGTCACATTGAAATTTATTAGCAATCCCAAAGGAAATCCTGATAACCGCAGGTAGGTAAGCATAATCGCTTCATGAACGGGCGCGAATGCCTCCACGCATTTCAGCTCGACGACAACTTTACGTTCCACAACTAAGTCAATACGATATCCGCATTCGAGTTTCAAGTCTTTGTAAACGACTGGCACTGGCAATTGGCGGTCCACATGAAGATTACGGAGCGCGAGTTCGCTTTCGAGGCAGGCTTCGTAGGCAGATTCTAGCAGTCCGGGGCCTAGCTGGCGATGGACCTCAATTGCGGCTCCGATGATCGCGTGAGTTAGTTCGTTATTGGTCATGACGGAAAAACATTACACAGAGTTCCGCAGAGAGAACAGAGATCACAGAGAAGAGCTAGGTGATGGCGACTTCTTCGTAGGTGCCGAAGACGGCGCGGAGGGCGTCGCAGACTTCGCCTACTGTGGCGTAGGATTTTACGGCGTCGAAGAGGTAGGGCATGAGGTTGTCTTTGCCTTCGGCGGCGTGGCGCAGGGCGTTGAGGCGGCGGTCGACTTCGGATTGGGAGCGGTCGGCGCGGAGTTTGGCGAGGCGTTCGGCCTGGCGGTGCGCGACAGTTTCGTCGATTTGTAGGATTTCGAGCGGCTTTTCTGCGGCCACGTAATCATTGACGCCTACGATGATTTTTTCTTTTTTGTCCACCGCTACCTGATATTTGTAGGAGGCTTCGGCGATTTCGCGTTGCGGGTAGCTGCGCTCGACTGCGGCGACCATGCCGCCCATGGCGTCGATTTTTTCGATGTAGTCCCACGCGCCCCGCTCGACTTCGTTGGTCAGCGCTTCCACAAAATACGAGCCGCCCAACGGATCCACGGTGTTGGTGACGCCGGTTTCGTGCGCGATGATTTGCTGCGTGCGGAGGGCGATGGTGGCGGCGAACTCTGTTGGTAGTGCCCACGCTTCGTCCAGCGAATTGGTGTGCAGCGATTGCGTTCCACCGAGCACAGCCGCCAAGGCTTGAATCGCGGTGCGCACCACGTTGTTGTACGGTTGCTGCGCGGTCAGCGAGCAGCCCGCGGTCTGGGTATGGAAGCGCAGCGCCCACGAGCGCGGGCTCTTCGCGCCGTAACGCTCGACCATGGCTTTGTGCCAGACGCGGCGGGCGGCGCGGTACTTAGCGATTTCTTCGAAGAAATCGTTGTGGGCATTGAAGAAGAAAGAAAGCTGCGGGGCGAATTGATCGACGTCGAGGCCGCGGCGGATGCCATATTCGACGTATTCCATGCCGTCGCGCAGCGTAAACGCCAATTCTTGAATCGCGGTCGAGCCGGCTTCGCGGATATGGTAGCCGCTGATGGAGATGGGATTGAACTTCGGGGTGTTTTTTACGGCGAATTCGAAGGTGTCGATCACCAGGCGCATCGAAGGTTCGGGCGGGTAGATGTATTCCTTTTGCGCGATGTATTCCTTGAGGATGTCGTTCTGTAAAGTGCCGGAGATTTTCTTCCAGTCGGCGCCTTGTTTTTCGGCGACGGCGAGATACATCGCCCAGATGACGGCGGCGGGCGAATTGATGGTCATGGAAGTGGTGACGTTGGCGAGGGGAATTTTGTCGAAGAGCACTTCCATGTCGGCTAGAGAGCTGATCGCTACGCCGCATTTGCCGACTTCGCCTTCGGAGAGTGGATGGTCGGAGTCGTAGCCCATGAGCGTGGGCAAGTCGAACGCCGTGGAGAGGCCAGTTTGGCCTTGGGCGAGCAGGTAGCGGAAGCGTTCGTTGGTGTCTTCGGCGGTGCCGAAGCCGGCGAACTGGCGCATCGTCCAGAGGCGGCCGCGATGCATCGTGGAATGAATGCCGCGCGTGTAGGGAGGCTCGCCGGGAAAACCCAAATCGCGATCAGGATCCCAGCCTGAAAGATCCGCGGGCGTATAAAGGCGGCGAATCGGATAGCCAGAAATTGTGGTGAATTCGGTCTGGCGCTCGGGGCTTTTTTCGAGCGTGGGGCGAAGAGTGTTTTCTTCCCAGGCGCGCTCGCGTGGACTTGGCTCGCGCGGGGCGGCTGGAGCGTCGCCGGTCGTGATGGTTGTGGCCGATCCCTTGACCTTGTCGCTCATATTCGGGCCCTCCCGAGTCGCGGCCTTTTGGGCAGACGTCCAAAAGAACGCTAAATTCCATGCTATGCGAAAGCGAAAACCGGGGCAAGGGGACGAGGCGGGAACTCAAGTAAAGAGGCAAAAAGAGAGGCCGGAGAGGGTGTGAGCCCCATCCGGCCTTTTTCAGAAATGAACCGAGAAATTCCTGGAGAATGGGCAGGAATTAGCGCTTGCTGGTTGGCAAGTCTTTGAAGATATCCTCCACGCCGACGACCTTTCCGTGGAGTGTTCCAGGGATCAGCGTCTCGCGGTCGACTTCGCCGGATTTCGCGTCGGCGATGGTGACGTGGTTGACCTCCAGCGTGCGGCCAACCGCGCGCTCGTAGTTGGCTCTGGCTTCGACGAGGTTGGCCAAGGCGCGGAGTTCGTTGCCTTGCGCAACAATCAGATCGCGTTGTGTCTGGATGACTACGTAAGTGGTCGACGCCCCGAGCTGATATTTCTTCTGCTCGGCGTCAAAGGTTTGCTGCTGCAATTCCCGCGCCTTGCTCGTGGCGGCGACTTGGGCGCGGTCTTGTGTAAGTGTGATGTAAGCGTTGCGAACGTCCAGAAGCGCCGCATTTCTGAGTTGCTGCTGCTGGGTTTCCATCTGCCGTTGTGTGAGGATTGCGCGGGCATACACAGCTTGGGCGGAGCGGTTGCGCAGAGGAAGCGTCAAAGTGAGCTGGCCGATATATTCGGGGAACTGATTGTGAAAGATTTGGTCCTGGGCCGTGCCGAAACCATGATGAATCGTGCCCGTGCCGGGAGCGACGGTTGCCGACTCAAAGATCGGGGTTGGCAAGCCACCAACGTCCACACTGATCGGGTTTCCGTTCATATCCACGATGGGTACGCCGGTGCTGACCGTAGTGGGCGTGCCTGGTATGGAGCTGTTTCCCGCCAACCCAGAGGACACGTAGATAGCGTTGGCGGTGAGCGACGGTAGAAGGGCGTTCTTGGTGGCGCGCACGTCAATTTCGGCATTCAGCAGGTCGTAGATCTGTTCCTGAAGTTCAGGCCGCTTGGCAAATGCTTCCTTAATGGCATCTTCGAAGGTGGCCGCTTCAACTGTCGCCGGCTGCGTCGGTAAGTCCGTGGGAATGATCTCAACGTTGATGACGTTTGGCGCAAGCGGGTCCTTGGAAATAGCGTTTTTCAGGGTTTGCTCGTCCGTAAGCTGGACCGTTTGCGCGAGGATCAGGTTCCCAGTATTGGTAGCCAGTTCGGATTCGGAGCGCGTCACATCCAGGGGTGCCAGGCTTCCGATTTCGAGCTGCTTTTTGTTGTCCTCGTGTAGCTTCTGAGAAACAGCCACGTTCTGCTGATTGACTTTGACGTTCTCCCTCGCGAAGACGAGCTCCCAGTAGGCTGTGATGGTGTTCGTCACGGTGGTGATCGCCTGCTGTGCGAAAGCCCAGTCCGCAATTTTGCGGTTGTTGTTAGCGATACGAATGTTGCGAGTCCATATCGTCTTGCCGAAGCCGTTCAAGAGTGGCTGCGAAATAGAAACCGAAAGGCTTGAGCTCACGGCGGGATTGAAGAAGTTGGCGATGTCGGAACTGCTGCGTGTGTTGTTCCAATTCACGGTGAGGTTGGTTCCGGTCAGAAACGTCTGCGAATACTGGTTATTGTACGTGGAAAAGTGCTGAACGAGCGAGGCAGGCGTGGAGCCTGTGCTGACGCCAGATACTCCTGCACCGGAGATAAACGGGTTGTTGATTGGCTGCGTGATATCACCAACCTGGATGTTGGTCTGAATGAGGGGATCGAAGTTCTGAAGAAAGAAAGTGAACGGGTTAACGAGAGCGGAGGATCCCACAATCTGTACCCCAGGCGTGCCGAAGCCGGTGCTGCCGGCTTGGGCGTTGAGGAGGCCCGCATCGGAAATCCAAGGGTAGTACCGCTGAACGGCGATATCCAAGCTGTTTTCGAGGGCAAGCTCGACGGCGTCCTGAAGGCTGATCTCGAGTTTGCCGTCATGAATGAGCTGGTCGATGCGTGGCGAGTTGGTGAGCACGGGCGGATCAACGTGCTGCGATTCATAGGGCTTGAGAATGTTCGGGAACGCCCGCGGTGCGTGCGAAAAATCATACTTCGCGACTCCCAAAGAGCTGACCGGGGCGACGGTCGCGCCGGACGCCGCGGCGGTTGGCGGCGGCGCTGGATTCGACGGCGGATTTTGATCCGGGCTCTGCGCGGGAGGCGGATTCTGCGCGGGGCTCTGTGCAAATGCTGGCGAAAGCGGTCCCCCGACGAGCAGGCCTGCCAAAACGACAGCAACCAGAGATCGAGCCCATTGAGAAGCTATCCTCCGGGTTTCTACCCCTAAAATGGACCACTTCAAGGCCCCCCTCAGTGTCGTCATAATGATCTTTACCCTCTAGATTCTGTCCCACCGGGACGTTTTGATTTTGACTTACTCTGTAAAACGCTTGAACCACTGGTTTTGTTTCATTTGCGGGCAGGATTTGCGGTCATGAGGAGCAATAAACCCTGTGTCATGAACCAGAAACGCGGCCGCGTTCGGTGGAACGAGGATAAAGGAGGCGGTTCGGCAAGACAAGGATTTGGAGCGGTTCGTTGCGAGTGCGAGGTGCCTGAAAGGAAACAGTCTGATCGATGGGGCCGCTGGACGCTGAGTAGAGAGAGCAAAGCAACCGAAGCCGCGCCGGAGAAAAGCCCCGGGGAGCGGCTTCGCTCTGCTTACTCCTAGCGCATGCCCCCGCTTCTGAAGAGTTCTTCAGTGCCAACGACTTTGCCGTGAAGCGTGCCCGGAATCAACGTGTCACGCTCGATTTCGCCGGTCTTGGCGTTCGCGATGGTGACGTGATTTACGTCGAGCGTGCGTCCCAGGGCGCGTTCGTAGTTGGCTTTGGCCTCTTCGAGATTGGCCAGCGCTCGTAGTTCGGTGCCTTGCGCGGAGATCAGGTCGCGCTGCGTGAGAATCACGTTGTAAACGGTCGAGGCGCCGAGGCGGTATTTCTTCTGCTCGGCATCGAATGTCTCCTGTTGAAGTCGGCGCGCTTCGCTGGCGGCATCCACCTGGGCACGGTCTTGCGTGAGCGCGATATAGGTGTTGCGGACGTCGAGAAGCGCGGCATTTTTCAGTTGTTGCATCACAGCCTCCTGTTGCCGTTGCGTGAGGATGGCGTGCGCGCTGTCTGCCTGGGCGGAACGGTTGCGCAAGGGGAGGCTCAGGTTCAACTGCGCGGTAAATTGCGGAGAATGGCTGTGGAAGATTTCGCTTTGCGCGGTAGAAAAGCCCTGCTGATTTGTGCCAACGACCGGCAAGGTTGATACGGACTCGAAGATGGGAGTCGCGACGCCGTTGACATCAACCGTGATCGGAGTGCCATTCGGATCGACGATGGGCACTCCGCTGCTTGATAGTAAGGCCGGAGCGCCGGTAATCGGGGAATTGCCGGCCAGGCCTACGGAGCTGTATTGCCCAGTCAGCGTGAGAGTGGGAAGAAGCGCGTTGCGCGTGGCCTGAATATCGATACCGGCGTTCTTCAAATTGTAGAGTTGCTCCTGAAGCTCGGGCCGCTTCTCGAACGCTTCGGCTATGGACTGCTCGAACGACGGCTCTTCGATCGCGGCAGGCTGCACTGGCTGATCCGTGGGGATGATCTCGATGTGCACGACATCGGGCGCTAGTGGATCCTTGGTGATCGCATTTTTAAGGATTTGTTCGTCCTGAAGCTGTACGGTTTGCGCGACGATGAGGTTCTGACGGTCGGTGGCGAGTTCGGACTGGGCGCGGGTCACGTCCAAAGGCGCCATAGTGCCGGCATCGAGTTGTTTCTTGTTGTCGTTGTAGAGCTTTTGAGAAACGGTCATGGCTTGCTCGTCGACTTTGACGTTCGCGCGCGCGTATACTAGTTCCCAGTACGCCGTGATGGTGTTGGTGATCGTCGTGATGGCTTGTTGCGCAAAGGCCCAGTCGGCAATTTTGCGGTTGTTTTTTGCGATGCGGATGTTGCGGGTGTTCACGGCGATTCCAAAACCGTTCAAAAGCGCCTGAGAAAAGCCGACCGTTAAAGTGGATTGAACGGAGGGATTGAAAAAATTTGCCGTCGAGTTCGTGCTGCTGCGTGTGTTGAACCAACTAACGAAGAGATTCGTCCCCGTTTCAAAGGCCTGCGAGTATTGCGTGTTGAATTCAGAAGTGTGGTTCTGCAGATTCAAGATGCTCGCCGTTGTGCCCGTGCCCGAAATAAACGGATTGTTGACCGGCGTCGACACATCGCTGATGAGAACGGTTTCGGCGATGGTTGGATCATACGAGAGGCTGGGAAGCGCAGCGGTGGAGGAGGCAAACAAGCCGCCGGGCGTCGAATAGCCGAAGCCGCCCGCTTTGGCTTTGAGGATCGAGGCGTCCGCGATCCACGGGTAATAGCGTTGTACCGCAATGTCCATGCTGTTTTCGAGCGCGAGTTCAACGGCGTCCTGGAGGCTCAGTTCGAGCTTGCCGTCGTGGATCAGTTGCGCCAGTCGCGGTGAGTTCGTGACGACTGGCTCGTCGATGTGGATCTGTTGATAGGGCTTGAGCAAGCCAGGAAATGCGCGCGGGCCTCGGGTGAAATCATATTTCGCAAGGCCCAAGGAACTTACGGGGGCGATGGACGAGCCGGTAGTCGCCATCGCGGAGGCCGTTGGCGCAGGGTTCGACGGCGGGTTTTGCGCGGGGCTCTGCCCGAACGCGGGCGAAAGCGGGAGCACTGTGAGCACAGCCGCCATCACGCTGGCCACACAAGATGTTGCGAGACGCGAAACCAACTGGTTTTCGGCTGCGTGAGAAACGGATTCTTTCCTGTCCGCTTTCCCCCGAAAGACCGCCAATAAAAGTAACGAATGCACGCGCCCCCAGAGAGTCCTCATGACTATTTTGTTCCTCGAGATTCTGTCCCATAGGGACGGATTTGATTCGCAGCAATGTATTTCAAACTGAATGTGGTACGTGCCCGGAATAGATGTTGTTACATCATCTGGAGCTGGCCGGAGCGTAGTCACGCGGAAGAACGTTCCCGAAAGCGGCGCCGCGAGATGAGTCTATTCACGGACATGCATCCTATTTTGACGCAGAAAGCAGGCGGAAAACTCCTGGCGCGGCCCGGAAACTCGCTCCGGAGTTTAACAAGGGCTTCCTTCCTTGACAACGCGGCGCACGGCGGCTAGGCTGCTCACGATTCGACGTTTAGGCGCGATTTGAGGCTTACGGTCGGCGGAAAAACGATGCTCCCTCGAGAAGAATTGCTGCGCATGTTTGAGTCCGCCGGGGCCGTCCGGCACGGCCACTTTGAGCTGAGCAGCGGGCTGCATAGCGGGACGTACGTGCAATGCGCGCTCGTGCTTCAGTATCCGAAATATGCCGACAAACTTGGGCACGCGCTGGCGGCGCTTTTTTCCGATGCCGTGATTGCAGCGGTCGTTTCGCCGGCTTTGGGTGGCGTGATTATCGGGCAGGAAGTTGCGCGCGCTTTGCCGGAACCGAAAGGCGCGCAGGGCAGGGGAGTGCCGGCTATTTTCGCTGAACGCGATGGCAGCGGCACGATGGTACTTCGGCGCGGGTTTTCGCTTCAGCCCGACGAACATGTTCTTGTGATTGAAGATGTGTGGACAACCGGGGGCTCTACGCTGGAGACCATTCGAGTGGTGGAAGAGGCCGGTGGGCGAGTGGTTGCCGCGGGTGCGCTGATCGACCGGAGTGGTGGCACGCTGGAACTCGGCGTCGAGACGCAGGCGTTGCTGGATCTTCCCATCGCGAAGTACGAACCCGAGGATTGTCCGTTGTGCCGCGAAGGCGGCGCGGCGGTTAAACCTGGAAGCCGCTTCGCGCGCTCGGCTCTGTGATCGCGACGCCTCTAAAATCCTTGCCAAATCGCGCTGCCCTTCTGGAAATTAATCGCGGAGTACGGAACACTTCCCCTTCATGCGCCATTTCAAGATCACGATCGCTTACGACGGTACTGACTTTCACGGCTGGCAGATTCAGTCTTCCGACAAGCCCACGATTCAGGGAGAAATCTCCAACGTGCTCGGGCGGCTTACGCAAGAGAAAGTCATGGTGAATGGAGCGGGCCGGACGGACGCGGGAGTGCATGCGCTTGGACAGGTAGCGAGCTTTCGGACGCAATCGGGTTTGTCGGCGGGCGAGTTTCAGCGTGCGTTGAATGCACTGCTACCTCCTACGATTCGCATCGTTGGCGCCGAGGAAGTGGGGCCGGATTTTCACGCGCGCTGGTCGGCGCTCGGAAAGATTTATCGCTATCGTTTATATCGCGGGAAAGTGGTGCCGCCAGCGGTTTGGCGCTACGTGCTCCACTATCCCTTTCCGCTCGACGAGGACGCCATGCGCATTGCGGCGTCGCGCTACGTAGGGCCGCACGATTTTGCTTCCTTCGCGGCTTCGACGGGCTCTGAAGATGACGACAAGGAGCGCTCGACCGTACGCGAAATTTACGCGAGCGAACTCGTTCGCAGCGAGGACGGCGAGGAACTCGTGTACACGGTGCGAGGCCGCTCGTTCATGCGATTCATGGTCCGCAAAATGGTTGGGACGCTGCTCGATGTGGGCCGCGGCAAACTTGTACCCGACGACATTTTGCGCTTGTACCAATTGCGCGACCGCGCCAAGTCCGGGCCAACCGTGCCGCCGCAGGGGCTGTGCATGGTACAGGTCATGCACGATGAGGCGTGGCGAGTCGGCGCGTTGTAGCGCTACCGCGGCCCTTCCCGAATCCACGTTGAAAAACGCGAAGTTAGCTAATATACTTAGCTAACCATGTATACCGTCCATAAAGCCAAGACCAATCTCTCGAAATTGATCCGCGATGCGCTCAACGGAGAAGAGGTAATCATAGCTCGCGGAAAGGAACCGGTGGTGCAACTGGTGCCGGTGCCCAAGCGACAGAAGAAGCGCGTTCCCGGCAGTCTTAAGGGAAAGATCTGGTATGCACCGGACGCGTTCGATCCGCTCACAAAGGAAGAGTTGGCCGAGTGGGGTATTGAGTGACAAGAATTCTTTTGGACACGCACGCTCTGATTTGGTGGCTCGAAGGGGGAGACAAGCTGTCTCCTCCTGCCCGCCGTGCCATAGCGAATCCTGAGGTGGTCGTCCTCGTGTCAGCTGCCTCAGCGTGGGAAATCGCAATCAAGCATCGTGGTGGCAAATTTCAAGTTCCTGACCTGCTGAAAAACTTTAGGTGGAGGGTGGAAAGGGAAGGTTTCGTAGAGCTGCCGATCTCGATCGAACATGCGGTGATGGCCGGTGGGCTTCCGGGGCCTCACAAAGATCCATTCGATCGGCTCTTGATCGCACAATCTGTGGTGGAAGACGCAACCATGATTAGTCGTGACAGCCGGTTTAGCGAGTACGCTGTCCAATGTATCTGGTAATTCCGTGCATCAGCCTGCGCTGATGCGAGCGTTCTTTGTTCTGCGCGGCAAGCTCTTTCGGGTAAAATTCAGATAGAATTTGGTCATGGCGGCCACAGTCATCCCCGTCGAGACACTTCCCTCGATTGATCCTGCTACCGGAAAAATCTTTGCGCAATTTGAGAAGACGTTGCCAGCGGCACTACCCGGGGTTTTGTTGCGTGCGCGTGCGGCACAAGGGGCGTGGAGCGCGGTGTCAGCCGAGAAGCGTTGCGCGCGGTTGCGCGTTTTGCGCGATTGCATGATGGTTTCGCGCGACGCATTGGCTGACGCTGTTGTCGCTGAGTCCGGGAAGCCAAGAGTCGAGGCACTCTTCGCTGACCTTTTTGTTGCGCTGGACACTGCGGAATACTTGTCGAAACACGGCGCGCGTATGTTGCGGCCCGAGCGCGTACCGCACCACAGCACTGCCGGAAAAGCTAAATCCGGGCGTTTGGCTTACGACCCAATGGGCGTCATTGGCATCATCAGTTCCTGGAATTATCCGCTGGCCATTCCGTTGAGCCAGATCGTTCCCGCGGTGGTGGCCGGCAACAGTGTTATCTGCAAGACGAGCGACTTCACGCCTCAGTGTGGCGCGCTGATCGAAAAACTTTTTCTGGACGCGGGCTTCCCAAAAGATCTTGTCACCGTGGTACAAGGCGGCGGGGACGTCGGTCAAGCGCTGATTGACGCAGGGCCGGACAAAATCATGTTTACCGGAAGCGTGGCCACAGGCCGCCGCGTTGCCGAGGCGTGCGCCAAGAAGCTGATTCCCAGCGTGCTGGAACTCGGCGGCAAAGATGCAATGATTGTGCTCGCGGATGCAAATCTCGATGTCGCTGCGAGCGCAGCCGTTTGGGGCAGTTACACGAATTGCGGGCAGGTGTGTCTCTCGGTCGAGCGACTCTTTGTCCAGCAGGCCATCGAGCAGAAATTTCTGGCGCTCTGCGTTGAAAAGACCAAAAAGCTCCGTCTTGGGCCGGGATGCGACTCGGCTACTGATGTTGGGCCGCTCATTCGTCCGCAGCATGTCCAGCGTATGAGCGATTTGGTCAGCGACGCCGTGGCGCGCGGCGCGCGAGTGCTTTGCGGCGGCAAGCCTCGTCCGGATCTCGGCGCCAATTTTTTCGAGCCAACCGTCATCGCCGGTGTCAATTCGTCGATGAAGCTATTTCAGGAAGAGACGTTCGGGCCGATCCTTGCCACTCAAGCCGTGAAGGACGCGGACGAGGCGATCGAGCGCGCCAATGATTCCGCGTTCGCACTGGCCGCAAGTGTTTGGACCGGCGACGCAAAACGCGGCCAAGCCATTGCCACGCGGCTGCGCGCCGGCGCCGTCATGGTGAACGACGCGATCAGCTATTTTGGCATCGCCGAAGCACCTCACGGCGGCTGCGGCGCGAGCGGTTGGGGCCGCACTCACGGCAAAGCAGGCTTACTGGAAATGGTTCAGCAGAAATATATCGACGTGGACTGCTTGCCAGGTTGCGAAAAGCCGTGGTGGTATCGTTATGGCGCCGGTCTTGAGCGCTCGGCCGACGCGTTTCTGAAGTTTGAATTTGGTGGAAGCCTCGCCGCAAAATTCAGAAACGTGCGTGGCGCTCTCAAGGCCATCTTTCGCGACCACGGACTTCGATGATCGAGAAAAACAAGCGAACAATTTATGTTGAACTGCTGGAGGAAGGGACAACCTGCTGGCGTCCAGTCGAAGCGGCAGATCTGGGAGTGGGCTTTACCGGATTACTGGAGAAAAGCCTGACGATGAGGTTTGGGCATTCTCGGCAGATGACGTCGTTAAAATGTAAAATGAAGATGTTCCGATATGACAAGCAAGGCCTGATTGCATACGAGAAAGCAAGCCAATGATTGAACCGACTACGAACGAATGGATTTATGACTGGAACGTGGCCGCGGCCCCGCTCATCCCACCGGGCATGCACGTCCTGTTGAATGATGAGACGCTGCGCGACGGCTTGCAGAATCCCAGCGTCCACGACCCCAGCATCGCAGAAAAAATCGAAATCCTGCACCTGATGGAAGCGTTGAAGATTGATTCGCTGAACATCGGCTTGCCGGGAGCTGGCCCGCGCGCCGTTGAGCACACCGAAGCGTTGGCGCGGGAAATCGTAAGCAAGCGCATGAAGATCAAACCGAATTGCGCTGCGCGAACTATCGAAGCTGACATCCGCCCCATCGCCGAGATTTCGCAGCGCGTTGGGATGGCGATTGAAGCCGCAACCTTTCTGGGATCGAGTCCGATCCGGCGCCTTGTGGAAGACTGGACCGTCGATCACCTCGAACGCACCACGGAGAAAGCGGTGAAGTTCGCGGTCGAGCACGGCCTCCCGGTCATGTACGTAACGGAAGACACGATTCGCACCGACCCCGATACCGTGAAGCGCCTCTACACAACGGCGATTCGCAGCGGCGCGCGCGCCATCGTCTTGTGCGACACCGTCGGCCACGCCATTCCGAATGGCGCTTACAACCTGGTGAAATTCGTGATCGAAGAAGTCGTGAAGCCCAGCGGCGAAAAAATCCGGGTGGACTGGCACGGCCACAACGATCGCGGCCTGGCCATTGCGAATTCTCTCGCGGCAATTGCCGCGGGCGCCGATTCCGTTCACGCCGCGGCCAATTCGCTCGGCGAACGTGTCGGCAACACACCGATGGAGCTGATGCTCGTGAACTTGCGCCTGATGGGCGTTATCCAGCAGGACCTTTCACGACTCAAGGAATATTGCGAGAAGGTCGCCAAGTACACCCACACGGTCATCCCACCGAATTATCCAGTCATCGGCCGCGATGCTTTCCGCACCGCGACCGGCGTACACGCCGCCGCCATTATCAAAGCCTTTCACAAGGGAAACCAGTTGCTCGCCGACTCCGTCTATAGCGGCGTGCCCTCGCATCTTTTCGGCCTAGAACAGGCGATCGAAATCGGCCCCCTGAGCGGCAAGTCGAACGTCCTCTACTGGCTCGAGCGTCACAAAATTCCCGCCGATGAGGCGCTCGTCAATCGCATCTTCGACGCCGCCAAGCACTCGGCTCGCGTGTTGAGTGACGCGGAAATCTCGGCACTCTGCGCCGAGGCCGCACGCCCCTGAACAAAACTTTGAACAAAACTTTGAATACATCAAAGAATGGAAACAGAGCGCGCAGCAGAGCAGTGAAACGCATCCTCGTTTGGGTTATTCTTTTCGCTATGCCGGTTCGCTCTTCACCCGCGCGACACACCACCCGTTCCGCACCCTCAGGCCAACTTGCCGAAAACGCGCAGGTGCGTTCAGCGCTGGCGTGGTTCGCGGCGAACGTAAACTGGATTAACGAGCAGCAGGCACGCCTCACCGAAATTCCTGCGCCGCCATTTCAAGAGGGCCAGCGCGCCGCCGCGGTCAAAACTCTTCTCTCCGCCGCCGGCCTGAATGTCCAAACCGATGCCGTAGGAAATGTGATCGGCGAACTGCGCGGCGCAAACGAAAAAGAAGTCGTGGTGCTTTCCGCGCACCTCGACACCGTTTTTCCAGCCGGCACGGAGGTCAAGGTCCGCCACGACGGCAGCCGCATGCTCGCGCCCGGCATTTCGGATAACGGCACCGGCCTTGCAGCGCTGGTCGCGATCGCGCGCGCGATTCACGAAGCCCAAATCAAGCCGCAGCGCACGATTCTCTTTGTTGCCGACGTCGGCGAAGAGGGCGAAGGCAACCTCCGCGGCATGCGCAAGCTCGTCGAGACTTATCGCCAGGAGATCCGCTACGTCATCGCCCTCGACGGCTCTTCCACCGACTACATCACCACGTCTGCGCTCGCCTCGCGCCGCGTCGAAATCACCGTCACCGGCCCCGGCGGGCATAGCTGGTCCGATTTTGGCGCGCCCAATCCCATTCACGCCCTGGCGCGCGGTGTGGCGCGTTTTGTAAGGCTGCCGATCCC
>DASXMM010000459.1:0-3664 GCA_036495665.1 Candidatus Acidiferrum sp.
CGGCGCATCGCGTCTTGCCCGCTGGTCACGGACATCATCGTGGCGACGCGTGCCGACGTGGTCGAGTCGCTCGAAGAGCGCATTCGCGGAGAACGATTCATGCAGTCGGTGCGCGTAGTGCGCGGCGGAGATTCGCGGCAGGATTCGGTGGCGGTGGCGCTGCAGGAAGTTCCCGCCGACACGGAAATTGTGCTGGTGCACGACGCGGTGCGGCCGTTTGTCACCCGCGAGCAGATCGCGCGCGTGATCGAGGAAGCGCGGCGTTGCCAGGCCGCGATACTGGGGATTCCCGCGATGGATACGGTGAAGGAAGTGAAGCGCGCAAGTTTGCCGGAAGACGTTGCGCTCATTATCGGGACGATCCCACGAGAGCGGGTCGTGCTGGCGCAGACGCCGCAAGCGTTTGCGACGAAGCTGATCAAGGAAGCGTTCGCGCGCGCACAAGCCGATGGCGTCAATGCCTCGGACGAAGCTGGGCTCGTGGAACGCATGGGCCACGATGTGCACGTGGTTCTCGGCTCCGAGCGCAATATCAAGATCACCAGGCCCGCCGATATGGATTTGGCGCGATTTTACCTGGAACAAGAGCATCGAAACGTGCGCTAGTGGACTATTCCAGCAGGGGCGCTGTTGTCCGAATGAGGGGCGCCGTGGAGGTGGCCAATGGCGGAGACGAGGCGAGGGTTCCTGGCGGAAAGTATGAGCGTGCGCTGCGGCATCGGCTACGATCTGCACCGGCTGGAAGCGGGTCGCAAGTTGACCATTGGTGGCATCCAGGTGCCCTTCGACAAGGGCCCATTCGGGCATTCTGACGGAGACGTGTTGGCCCACGCTATTTGCGATGCGTTGTTTGGCGCGGCCGGGCTCGGGGATATTGGCACGCATTTTCCGGACACCGACCCGAAATGGAGGGGCGCGAACAGCTTGCTGTTCCTCCAGCATGCGCGAAAGCTTCTCGATGAGAAAAAGTTCGCGATCGAACATGTGGATGCCATCGTCATTTTAGAGAAACCCAGGCTCGGCCCGCACTTCCCAAGAATGCGTGAAGCTCTCGCCGGAGCGCTGGGCGTGTCGACAGATCACATTCATCTCAAAGCGAAAACGAATGAGGGCGTTGACGCGGTAGGTCGCGGTGAGGCAATCGCTGCGCATGTGGTCGCTACGCTCTCGCAACGATAGCTGGGATCTCCAGAATGGCTCCCCAAGAAACGTCAAAGGCCCCGGCTACTGCTCCGAATCATGTAACCGGCAATCATGTCGTCGAAATTCTCCGCGCGCGTGGCTGGCTCGTTGGTGTACCGTCGGCCGCGCAACTCGCCTGGTGCGAGCGCGCCGCAGCGCTGCTCGGTCCGCAGGTCACGGACCGGCGCAGTCTTGGCGATTTGCTCGAACTCGTTTTTCACTACGACGCGCAGGAAACTCTCGCCAAGGTGGAGAGCCATTCCGTGCTCGCTCGTTACGCGGCGCGGGACGTGCTGCGGCATCTCGCTTTGCTCTTGCTGGATGGGACGATGCTCGATACGGAGCGGTTCAAGGAAGTTGTGAACGCGTTGAAGGAAAAAGTGGGCATCGGCAGCCGCGAACTCTTTCATCCCATTCGGCTGGCGTTGACAGGGTGCGCGGGCGAAGGGGAACTGGACCGGGTGATTTTGCTGCTGGATGAGGCGGCGATGGCTTCTTTCAAGGTGCATGTGAAGCCTGCGCGAGAGCGCATCGTGGAGTTTTGCGCGGCGCTTGATTGAATTGCCGCGCGAAGCACGGTCTTCGCGCAGCTTTTAACTCGGAACTGGCACCTGTAAACTGTCTCACCGATGGATAAGCTGACTGGGATTCATGCGGTTCGCGAGGCTTTGGACGCGGGGCGGCCGTTTGACCGCGTTCTGATTGCGCGCGGGCGGCAGGACACGCGCGTGGAAGAAATTGTGCAGCTTGCGCGTTCGCGCGACATTCCTGTGCGCTTTGAAGACCGCGGGCAGCTCGACCGGCTTGCGAACTCGAAGGATCATCAGGGTGTGGTCGCGCTGGCGGCGGCGCGGGCGCCGGCTACGCTTGAGAGCATTCTCGCCGCGGCGAATAGAAGTCCGGGGCACGGAAGCAAAGGGCTGATTGTTTTGCTCGACGGCGTGGAAGACCCGCACAATCTTGGGGCTGTGATTCGGACGGCGCTGGCTGCTGGCGCGCACGGCGTGATTATTCCCGAGCGTCGAGCGGTAGGACTGACCGATACGGTTGCTCGTGCCTCGGCCGGTGCGCTCTCGCACCTGCCGGTCGCAAAGGTGACCAATCTGGCGCAAACGATGGAAGAGCTGAAGGAAGCAGGTTACTGGCTTATCGGGCTGGATGAACGCGCGGACAAGAGTTATACCGAGGCGGACTACACTTCGCCGGTGGGGATTGTGCTGGGCGGAGAAGGCAAAGGTCTGCACGACCTGACGCGCAAACGATGCGACTTTATCGTGTCGCTGCCGACGATGGGCCCGGTCAAGTCGTTGAACGTTTCCGTTGCCGCGGGTGTCGTGTTGTTTGAGGCTCTGCGGCAGCGCCATCCAAAAAAATAGAGCGGCGCTCCCCCGCGGCTGAAACACATCGGAAACTACCTGTCGTATTGAATCAGGGAGAAAATATCGAGCCCCTTGAGTTTTGAGCGGCCGTTTAGGAAAGTGAGTTCGACGGCGAAGGCGGCGCCTTCGACTTTTCCGCCTAATTTCTCGATTAGTTTTGCGGTGGCGGCAGCGGTACCGCCAGTGGCGAGCAGGTCGTCGCAAATAATTACGCTCTGGCCCGGTTTGACGGCGTCTTCGTGGATTTCGAGGGTGTCTGTGCCGTATTCCAACGAATAGGAAACGCTGGCCGTTTTTGCAGGCAATTTCTTGGGTTTGCGCACGGGGACAAATCCCGCGCCGAGGCGGTAAGCAAGCGCGGGAGCGAAGATGAAGCCGCGGGCTTCGATGCCTGCGACGACATCGATGATGCGGCCTTTGTAGTGATCGCAGAGGCGGTCGATGAGGGTGTGGAAGCCTTGCTTGTCTTTTAGGAGCGTGGTCAAGTCGTAAAAGAGAATGCCCGGTTTGGGATAGTCGGGGACTTCGCGAATCAGCTTCTTCAAGTCATCCATTCAGACGGCTCCTGTTCGGTGCTTCTTGAGTGCGCCTCTTTGGGCGAGCATCTCGATCGTCCAGGTCGGAGCTTCTTGCTCAAGCATCCGGCTCGATCGCAAATCCGTCTTCGTGCACCGGGTTGGGCTCCGCGTGCTCTTCCTGAACTCCGGATACGTTCGAAAATCGCGGACCGCGCTCGAGCGCTCTCTTCATCTCGTCCAGTTGTGCAGCCGAGCCGACGGCGAGCACTTCCACGCGGCCGTCCAACAGATTGCGGGCATAGCCGCTGACGTGGAGCCTCGCTGCTTCACGCTGCGCAAAAAAGCGGAAGCCTACGCCTTGCACTCTTCCGGAGACAAAATAACGCCTGGTTTGTTTCTCGTCTCGCACAAACTTTGGAATTGTAGCAGAGACCGTACTGCTGAAAACCGCGTGGTGTGCGTTTCGTCGCCTCCCGGCCACGGGCGCGAAGCGCGGGACGCGCACGGCGAACTGCGCTAAACTCAATCTGGTGCGCCGCAATCGAGAGGCTGCTGTTTGGCGCTCCGGGCGCATCCTATTTGCTA
>DASXMM010000460.1:0-3042 GCA_036495665.1 Candidatus Acidiferrum sp.
GCGCAAGGAAATTCCGACGATCTCATCGTGCAGTCTTTTGTTCAAGAGTTCGGATAAGCCGTGCTTACCGAGCCGCCGCACAGCGGCTTTGGGCGGGTAGCCTGGTGGATTCCGGCGCTCGCGTTGATCGGCGGATTTGCGCTGGTGCTGGGGGTGATCTCTCGGTGGCGGAAGCGGTTGACGCCCCTGCCCGCTCTGGCTTCCGCGGGGAACGCGCCCAGGGTTTCCAGCGAGTTGCTCGAACGTGCGCGTGCACAGGCCGCCCGCGATACTGAGGATTGATCTTGACGGTCGTCGCAGCCATCGCCTTTTTTCTGATTGCTTCCACGGATTGGGCCGTTCTGGGTGCGTGCCTGGCCCTCGCGGCGGCTACCGGACTTTTCATATTCTTCATTAGGCCAGATGCGTCCGATCTGGCTCCGCACCGCTCGAAACTGGACCAATTGCTGGAGCGGCGCGACGCGGTGTACGACAATCTACGCGATTTGCGTTTCGAGTTTCGCTCCGGCAAATACGCCGAAAATGACTATGAAGCGATGAAAACCTCGCTGGAGAATGAAGCCGCCATGGTGCTTGCCGAGATCGATCAAATTACGGAATCGCAAGTTCGCCGGCCTCGCGGGATAAAACCGGTTGCCTCTGATCGAGGCGCGCAATGACGGCGCGCCGGACTGCGTGGTTGACGCTCGGCGTATTCCTGCTGATGCCATTTTCGTTTGTTTATGGCGCTACGGTTCATGGAACTGTGAAAAATGGCACGACGGGCAAGCCTGCGGCGGATGTGGAAGTCATCCTCATCCAATTGCAGGGCGGAATGCAGCCGGTGCTCAACACCAAAACCGACGCGCAAGGCCAATTCACGTTTGACTATCCTGCCATTGGCACGCAGCCGATGCTGGTGCGCGCGGTCTACCGCGGAATCAATTTTCATCAGCCTTTGCCTCCGGGCCGGAACGAACTGGAAGTAGAGGTTTTTGAGCCATCACGCGACGCAAAAACGATAAACGTGGAGACGCACTTCGTCGTGTTTCAACCGAACGGTGCGACTCTGGATGTCGGTGAAGAGTACGCGATCAGGAATGACTCTAAGCCTGCGCAAGCGTATTTTCGGACGGACGGCAACTTCGACTTCACATTGCCGGACGGCGCGAGCCTGAAGCAGATTGCGGCGCAAGGTCCTTCGGGCATGCCGGTTGTTCAGGCGCCCATCGAACGTGGCAAAAATAAGTACAGCGTAGCGTATGCCTTCCGCCCCGGCGAGAACGGCGTGCGGTTCTCGTACGAGTTGCCCTATACAGGAAGCGCCGCGACGGTGAAACTGCCGACTGTTTATCCTAGAGCGCGCCTTGTGCTGGTCGCGCCTCCGACGGTGAAGGTTGCCGCGGATGGCTTGCAGGCTGGCGGACAGGAGCAGGGGATGAACCTGTACAGCCGGGACGGTCTTGCCGCCAATTCCACTCTGGCCGTGAGCGTCTCGGGAATCGCGCCACCACCCGGAGCGAATGATTCGGCGGACGCCGATGCTGGGCCGCAGAATCGCGAGCAGCAGCAAGGGAATGGACCGTCGTCCGGAGTCGCGATTCAGGCCGTTCCGGGCCGGCTGGATGCTTTGAAATGGTACCTCGTGGGAGGCTTCCTCTGTTTGTTTGCTCTGTGCGCTTTGATTCTCGCGCGCAGGCCGGTGGTGGCTGTTGCAGGCGGCCCTTCTGAAAGCGTTGCGGCTCCGCCTCCGTCCGCGAAGCCCGGCAAGAAAGCGGCGGTGGTTCCGGTCGTTGCGGCGGCGACACCTGGCTCGGATTTGGCGGGAGTCGATGCGGCCGTGGGATCGAGCCTTGATGCGCTGAAGGACACTCTCTTCCGGCTCGAACTGCGCCGCCAAGCCGGCACAATTTCCGAAGACGAATACACCCAGGAACGGGCCCGCGCGGAAAAAGTGTTGCGCGATCTTGTGAGAGGCTGAAGGGTGAAGCTGGCCGACGAGTTTTCCAGTCCCCACCGTGGGACAGACATTCCGGTCTGTCTCGATACTTCTTCTGTTTTGCACTCGCACGAGGTCCCGCGTTGACGCCGCCGGCATTCTCTCCCGTCGGCATGCGTTTCGAAAATATCGATAAGCGTTATGGCGGACTGCTGGCGTTGCGGGGCGTGACCCTGAGCATTTCTCCGGGAGAATGCGTAGTCTTCGCCGGGCGGAACGGTTCCGGCAAAACCACGCTCTTGCGGATCGCTGCACGGTTGGTGCGGCCATCAAGAGGAATGGTGAGCTTTTCTGGGGCCTCCCGTGAACACCAAGTGAACGATGTTCGTCCGGGATTTGTAGCTCACGCCACGATGGTCTACGACGAACTGAGCGCCGAAGAAAATCTTTTGCTCTTTGCGCGGCTCCAAAACGTGGATAAGCCACAGAGCCGCGTTGATGCGTTACTGGAGGACGTCGGCTTAGCCGATCGGCGCGACTCTCTCGTGCGAACGTTTTCACGCGGGATGCGCCAACGCGTGGCCATAGCGCGCGCCTTGCTGCATGAGCCCGCCGTGCTGCTGCTCGACGAACCTGCTACTGGACTCGATCCCCAAGGCGTAACTTGGCTTGCCGAGGCGATTCGCAGGCTTCGCGATTCGGGCCGGACGATTCTGATGAGTCTGCACGGCGAATCGGAAATCTCGTCGCTCGGTACACGCGCAATAAGGTTGGACAACGGCTCGATCGCCGCGGATACCCGCACCGGCGCGACGTTTCGCACCATTCTCACGTTCGCCGACGCCTGAATGAGCCTGCTCGCCAACGCGGCTGTCCTGCTCGGCAAGGAGCTTCGTACGGAGTTCCGCTCTCGGGAACTGCTTACCACCACATTTGTTTTTATTCTGGTGGTGATCGTTCTCTTCAGCTTTACGTTCGATCCGACGTCGGACGAATCGCGCCGTCTTGCTCCAGGGCTGCTGTGGCTGGCGTTCCTTTTCGCCTCGTCGTTGATGCTGCAGCCTTGCTTTCTGCGTGAGCAACACAACGACACGCTAAGCGCACTTCGGCTTTCGGTGAGCGAT
>DASXMM010000461.1:0-3585 GCA_036495665.1 Candidatus Acidiferrum sp.
ACTGATCGTGGCAATCTCGTCGAAGAAAATCGTGCCTTGATCGGCGACTTCGAACAGGCCTTTTTTCGAAGCAACCGCGCTGGTAAAAGCGCCCTTCACGTGGCCGAAGAGCTGCGATTCCAGCAGGTCCACGGGGATCGAGCCGGTATTGACGGGCACGAAAGCCTTGTCCGCACGGGTCGACGCCGAGTGAAGCGCTTTGGCAATCAACTCTTTACCGGTGCCGCTCTCGCCGCTGATCAGCACCGTGGAGCGCGAGGGCGCCACCTGCGTGATCAGATCGAAAAGCGTGAGCATCTTTTCGCTCTTGCCGATGATGTTCGGGAAATTGAAGCGTTGCTTGAGTGCGCGCTTGAGCTGGACGTTTTCTTCGCGCAGATGGCGCGATTCGACGGCTTGCGCAACTTGCGCGAGGAGCTCGTCGTTGGACCAAGGCTTGGTGATGAAATCGAGCGCGCCCCCCTTGAACGCGGCACGCGCCATCTCAATGGAGCCGTAGGCGGTGATTAGAACGACGGAGAGCTGCGGGTCGCGCTTGCGAATTTCGCGAAGTAGCTCGAGACCGTTGCGGTCTGGCAGGCTGACGTCGAGCAGCAACAGATCAAACGGATGCTCTTCGAGCTTGGCGAGGCCGGATTCTCCGGTCTCGGCGCTGGAGACGCCGTAGCCTTCGGTTTTGAGTAGCAGTTCGAGGCCTTCGCGAATTTCTGATTCGTCGTCAACAACCAGGATAGAGCCCTTAGACATGAACCGATTTCCTTACCGCTGGGAACTCCACGTGGAATGAAGTTCCTTTGCCGGGGGTAGAACGGACATCAATCTTCCCCGAATGTTCTTTGATGATGCCATAGCTCACGGAGAGGCCCAGACCTGTGCCGCGGCCGCTGGCCTTGGTGGTGAAGAACGGGTCGAAGATGCGATGAATATGTTCGCGCGGGATGCCGGCTCCCGTGTCGACGACTTCAATTTCGACGCTGCCATTGTGCGCGCCGGTGCGGACTTCCAACAGGCCGCCGCCGGGCATGGCGTCGCGAGCGTTCAAGAAAAGATTGAGGAAGACCTGCTGGAGTTTGTTCGCGGAGCCGCGAACAGCCGGCAGAGTTTCGCCAAGATGCTTTACAACCTGGATTTGCGAAGTCTTCAGCGGATGCGAGACGAGCGAGAGAGTTTCTTCCACGACACGGTTTACGTCGATGTCCACAGCTTCGGCGGCGCCGGTGCGCGAAAAATTCAGGAGATTGTTGACGATTTCGCTCGCGCGGAATGTCTGCTTGACGATTTTTTCGATGATCGATTGGCGCGGGTCGCCTTCCGGCATCTGCTTCGCGAGCATTTGGATGTAGTTGGAGATGACCGCGAGCGGCGTGTTTACTTCGTGCGCGACGCCTGCTGCCAGCAAACCGAGCGAGGTCAGCTTCTCGGTTTGCGACATTTGCTCTTCCATGCGCTCGCGCTGCGTTACGTCATCGAAAAGCAGGAGGCGACCGATGCGCTCGGCGGATTTGCTGACCAACGGAGTGATGGAAACATTCAAGGTGAGCGCTTTGCCTTGATGATGCAGACGCTGTTTATAGATGCCGGTGATTTGCTCGGCGTCGCCGCGCGCGGCAATTTCTTCGGCAAGCTCTCCGGGAAGCAGCGAGCGAAGCTGGCGACCGACCGCGTCTTGGCGGGCAACACCGAAGAGTTGCTCCATGCGCGTGTTCCACGATTCGACGATGCCCTCCAAATCGACCGCGAGAACGCCGACGTTCAGCGATTCGACGATGTTTTCGCTGAAATCCTTGAGCCGCGCGATCTCGAGGGCCTTTTGCTCGAGCGAGGTATAAAGCTGAGCATTATCGAGTGCTACGGCGACATAGCCTGCGATTGTTTCCACTAGCTCGACGTCGTCGCTCGAAAGGTAATCGCCATCAACGGTCTTACCGAGGCCCAGCACAGCCACCGTGTGTTCGCGGATGCGGCAGGGAACGTAGTAATTGAGGTCGAGCTGTTCGAGCGTCTGACGCACGGGCTCGCTTACGTTGCGCGCGGCGCGGGGCGACTCGAAAAAGAGCGCCCCCCGCGCGAACTCGGGCCGGGCCGGACCGAGGAAAGTGAGATCTAGAGGCTCCGCGAGACGCACGCCCATGGAGCGGGCGAGGCGGAGATTGCCGGGATTTGCGACGTCCTCAACGAAAATCGCCAGCCGATCGACGAGGAGCGTTTGCGATACGCGGTCCATCACGGAGCCGAGCATCGGCTCCAAACGGACTTCGTTGGTGAGCGTACGGCCGAATTCGATCAGCGTGCGGCGATAGTCCAGGCGGTCGCGATAGAAGAAGCGGTCGAGACGCGCTTGAATCCATTCGCGGAACGGCTGGAACAGAAGAGCGGCAATAACGATGGCGATGATGCCGCCGACCGGGCCGTTCGCTTGTGCGTGAAAAATCTGTGGGATAAGCGCGACGAAGAAGAAGTAAATCGTGGCGATGGCCGCAGTGGCAGCTGTGTACGCCAAGCCACGCTTAAAGATGATGTCCACGTCCATCAATCGGTAGCGAATAATGGCGTAGCCAAAACAGAGCGGTATCAAGACCAAGCTGACGGTCGAGAATTTCATCCACGGTCTGGAAGCCGCATCGAAGACGTACGGCACGATGTAAAAAACCGCAAATGGGAAAGTACCGATGAACGTCCCGGCAGTGAGCCATTTTAATTGCTGGCGCAAAACTCCAGCGGGCGCTCCCCGATAATTTCGATAGAAAACGGCTCCGGCGGCCAGAAACGATGCTCCCAGGTAACTGTAAGCAATTTTATCGAGAAGGACACGGGAGCCAAGCCAGGGAACAAATCCGAGCGCTCCAAAAGCCGTGCTGATATGCACGAGTAGAATGGAGAGCGGCGGAAGATAAACAAAGCTGAGCTTGGAAAGCGACCGCGTGGTGCCTTCGGTGCGTTCCGGAAAAACCAGTGCAAAATGCAGCAGCAAAGCGGGCATGAGCACCTGCGCCACGATTTTGACCCAATAAACCTCGTAGTCGAAAGTGTCCAGCTTTCCGCTGTAGTGGAACATAAAGAAAATGAATGACACGAGGCAGAAAATGTAAAAGTGCACGGCGCGAGGCGCGTTCCACCGGCGCGCAAAGATGAACAAACCGATGAACAGATAGATCAGACCGACGACGCGCGCATAATTCTCGATAGAGGTTGGTTTCTCGGCCGGAGCGGTGACGAGCGGTGTCTCAAACTCCTCGTTATTGCGTGCCAGCTTGTAGCGGACCTGCGTCCAAAGCCCTGCACGCCAGAGCCGCTTCGTTACCCCAACTTGCCGGGTGACTGGAGTCCCATTGATGGCCAGCAGGTGATCTCCGGGTCGCACTCCAGCGCGGGCGGCGGGTGAGTTGGGCGCAACTTGCTGAGCTTGAATGCCTTGCGTGGTGTCGAGCCAGACTACTCCGTCGTCGGGAGACTCAAATTCGCCTCTCTGGACGAAGTTCAACCACGCAAAAATCATCGCCGCCAGCGTGGCAAGCGCCAGCACCACGGCCCCAAGGTTCACTCTGAGGTTGTGCTTCATAACTGGCCTAGGCAGGTTGACACCCC
>DASXMM010000462.1:0-3304 GCA_036495665.1 Candidatus Acidiferrum sp.
CACCGAATCCGACATGATTGTGCACGACGCACATCATCCGCGCGCATCCTACGCCTTCCTCCTTTCACATGGAGCATCGCCCCGGCTTCCCCACTCCAATTGGCGTTCTCCGAGCATGGGACGATCTCCCGCGCTACGAAGACGTGATGAACGCGCAGATCAAAGACGTCATTGCCAAGCGCGGCCCCGGCGATCTCGCCAAGCTCCTGCGAGCCGGCGACACCTGGGAAGTGAAGTAGGTTCCGACCGCGCAGCCAACGTTACCCCGGCAAGCTGAGGCTCCGCTTCCTTCATTTCGTCGTCACCTTGTCATTCATCCCGAGCATCTAACCGGCGTATGATTCACTCTCGGACACCAGCGAATTCCAACCTTAGGAGACGGACGGATGAGCCCTAAAAACAACAAGCACGAGGCTTCCTACAACCAGCTCGAAGCAGGCACAAAACGCGCCAAACCCATCGAGCATCAGCAAGCGCCCGAAATTCAGCCGTACGGCAAGATCGCCAAGTTGCCGATCGCTCTCGATGAAAAAGTCTGCGCCTCCAGCAGCGAGAACCTCAACCAGATCCTCGCTGACACCATGACGCTTCGCGACATGTACAAAAAACATCATTGGCAAGTTGCTGGACACACCTTCTACCAGTTGCATCTCCTGTTTGACAAGCATCACGGTGAGCAAGACGAACTCGTGGACACCATCGCCGAACGAATTCAACTGTTGGGTGGCATCAGCCTCGCGATGGCTGCGGATGTCGCCGAGACTACCATGATTCCCCGCCCGCCCCGTGGCCGCGAAGAAGCCCCGGTGCAAATCTCGCGCCTGCTGGAAGCCCATGAACTGATCCTCAAGGAAGCACGCACGATGGCCAAACAAGCCGTTGACGCGGGCGATGATGGCACAAACGATTTGCTCGTCTCCGACGTGATCCGCACCAACGAACTGCAAGTGTGGTTCCTGGCTGAGCACCTGGTGGACGTCCCGCTGGTTCGTGCCGACAAAGCCAAGACTGCATCAGCCTAAGATCGCTATTCCCGGGCGGAGTGGCTCAGACGACTTACGTTTGAGAGAGAAAAGGCGCGCACCCACAATCGTTTGTGCTTATCGGCGCGTCTATCCGAGCGGGTCCCGGTTAAAATCCTCCCCTGGAGAAAACCGTGAAACACTTCCTGCTCGGAGTTCTCGTCACCACCGCCGTCATCCTTATCGGTGCTTTGGCCTATCTGCGTCTGGGTCTAGCAGAGATCCGGGGCGATTTAGGGCCGTCGAAATTGGAAAGCGTGCTCATGACCTCCGCCGTGCACGCCTCCGTCCGCCGCGAAGCCCCGGAAATACCTAACCCTATCGCCCCCACCGACGAAACCCTCATCGCCGGCGGAAAGATCTATTTAAACGAATGCTCCGGATGCCACGGCGCACCAGGCAAACCCGACGAATCCAGCACAACTCTCTTCCCGCCGATACCGCAGCTTTCGGCCAACGGAACCGATTACAGCGAAGCCCAAATTTTCTGGATCGCCAAGCACGGCATTCGCCGAACGGGCATGTTCGCCAACGGCAAGTGGGATTCCGACGAGAAACTGTGGACCGCGGCTGCCTATATCAAACGAATCAAATCGCTTCCGCCCCACGTCCAGGAAGCGCTGGCGAGACCGAAACCCGGTACTACGAGCCAGTAATTTCCGCTGATCCTCGCCTCCTGGAAAAAAGGCAAGCGCCGCAATACGCGGCGCCTGCCCTTTTCGTGCTCTGTGCTCTAGACCGAAATCAGCGATCGAAGTCTCGATTTTAAGAAACTACGCCTTCGAGGCCTTCAAATCATCTTTGGCTTGCTTCTCAGCGTTCTTCGCCTCGCCCTTCGCATCGGCATCCGGCTTCATCGCGTGCAGCGCCTTGCTCAAGGTCATCGCCTTTTCGCCAGCCGAGCCCTTGCAGGAAGACATGTCCGCGCTCGTTTGCACGCCGGTCAGATTCGACTTCAAGCAGTTAAAATCCACGCCAACGTTTTTGCTGGCATGCAGCGCCGCGACACACTCGTCCAGCGCTTTGAAGTTTTCACACACGCTTTTCGCATCCGTATTTGCCGCCAACACCCCTTGAGCCTGCAGGCTGGCTGTTAGTTTCTTGTCTTCGTCATCTTTCGCATCGAGCTGATCGCTCGCCGATTTTGGATCTTTCTTCACCCACTTGATGGGATTCAGCGAATGGCCGCCGCTCGAACTGCTCGACGCAGCCGAGCCCGCTCCTGCCCCCGCCGGCCCCTGCGCGCCAGCTTTTCCCGCTCCAAACGACATACTCAACGCCGCAACCGCCACAACCAGCAGTACCTTTTTCATTTGCCCCTCCGATCACTCTCTCAGGCCCAACTCGCGAGACCCATGCGGGTCCCGTCCATCAGTAGGCCACGCGGTTCCGGCGGTAGCGAGGGCGTGGAGGGTAAGTACTCCCCGAATCAGTCACGTTGTCCTTTGGGACAGGCTCCGAGCCCAGCGGCGCTCTGCGCTTACCATCACCAGCTCAACGAGTTTCTGTCCTCAATGGGTTATCGTGATAGAGCCTTGGAAACTCCGAATCAACGCTCGCAGCGCGTATCGCCCCTTCACGCATGGCTCTCGCCAGCCGATGCGCCGCGAAACGCGGACCTTATTTTCGTGCTTGCAGGGGGAATGCATCGCAAGGAATACGCCTTGGACCTCTTGCGTCAAGGCGTTGCGCCAAGGGCTTTGTTCAGCGTCGGCCGCTTCGAGATCCGTCGTTTCTCCAAGATGGCCTTACCCGTTCCGCTGGACCTCTTAAAACTGGCGCAGGAGTTGCCCCCTCCGCTGCGCCACTATTTTGTGTTCTTCCAGGATCCGCTCGTGCAAGTCGAGCATGTCCCGCCGCAAGGATTTGGCACCCTGACGGAGATTGAAGCACTGGCGCGCTGGCTTGACAAAAATCCCGTGATTAACTCCGTACTCGTCGTCAGCAGCGACGCGCATCTCCGTCGAATCCGCATGTGCTGCCGCGCACTGCTGAGCCCCAAGCTGGAACTCGCCTTCCTTGCCGCTCCTCTCCCGTTCTCCGGGGACGGCACCCCCAAGGCTGATCTTTTGGAACTATTCAAGCTGGCCATTTATTGGGTTCTGCTGAAGTTCCGCTCTCGCGACTCTCACGATCGCATCCGCAGATAAACACCGTAAAGGCTCATCCCAAGCCCGCCAAGAAACACAACGGGGGCCAAATAGCTGGTGACAATGGGACTGAGGGAGTAGGGGAGACTCATCGGGCTGTAGCCGCCGCCAAAATAGTAAATCACCGCAGCG
>DASXMM010000463.1:0-3652 GCA_036495665.1 Candidatus Acidiferrum sp.
CGCCGCCGCACCCGCCCCATGTCCAGCTTCTCCAACTTGCAAAGCTGCGACCGCATCATCTATGGCGTCCTCTCGCACCTCAACAGCTCCTGGGAAAAAAAGCCCTTCTTCCAATTTACACAAAATGCTTGACGCTACCAAGCCTCATTCTTGCTTGACAAATAAGTCCAGTTGCAGTATACTTTTGGTTGTAGAATTATGGGTTCTTTCCGTATAGCGCCAGCATCCTTGCTGGCGTTTTGTTTTTGTGGGGCCACCCGAAACCGCCCTCTTCGACGCCTGCAGCCCTCGCGAGAGCACATCGCCCGTGCCCCATTCCATCGCGAAAAAAGCTCTTTAGAATCAACACTTACAAGCCCAACTTGGTAAGTGGGATTCCAAAGAACTTCCAGATTCCCTAACTCTTTTAAATGCAACACTTACAAAAAACGGGGGGGACCGGCACAGCGTATTGCAAGCATGGAGATCACAAGGGCCGATGCCGCACTCGCCAGGTATAGGCTGTCAGCCATCGGCCCGGAACCTAAGCTACGAGCCTTCAACTCTCGAACATTGAACTCTTCAACTTAAAGTTAAACCCCGTAGACGCAACACTTACAAAAAACAGGGGAGGGGGCACCTTAGTGCAAGCCTGGTATTGTAAGGCCGATTATCCCACTCGGAACTCTTCAACCTTGAACTCAGGGACTCAAACCTTGTGTGAACCCCAACACTCAAAGTAAGATGCCCCCACTCGCGGTCGGTCGCCCGGGCCGGAACAACAGGGAACTTTTCGAGAGCAGTTTGCGTTCCATAGTTGCAGGCCGAAGTTGGCCCCCTGCAACTTTTGGGGCAGACTGGTCACCGTAGCGGGTTTCGAGGCTGATGATACGTTGGAGCAGGACGCCCAACTGGTCCAGCAATGCCTCCAGGGCGACGGTTCGGCCTGGGAGGAACTTGTGCGCCGTCATACGCGCCGCATCTTCAACATTTGCTACAGGTTTACCGGCAATGGCACGGAAGCCGAAGACCTGTCGCAAGACGTTTTCCTCCGGGTGTATAAGACTCTTGGCAGCTATCGTTCGGCCCACGGCGGCTTTGCAACTTGGATGAGCAGCGTGACGCGCAATCTTCTTATCGACCATTACCGGCGCACCAAGCGCGACCGCATCACGGACTCGCTCGATGACGCCATGCCGGTGGTCGAAAACAAGGAGTCCGCAGGCCGCCGGCCCGATCAGCAGTTGCTCCTTGGCGAACTCAGCGCCCAAGTACAGACCGCCCTGACCAAGCTTTCTCCGGAACTTCGCGAAGCCGTCATCCTCCGCGATTTGCAGCAGCTCGACTACAATGAAATTCGTCAGGTTTTAGACGTACCGGAAGGCACTGTGAAATCGAGAATCAACCGCGGACGAATCGAACTCGCGCGCATCCTCCAACAAATGGGAGTGCGCCCGTCATGATTCGTTCATCGGAATGGGAGATGGTGCCGTACCCGTCGCGGAGTTTGTCATGACCTGGAACTGCGAACATATCGAAGCGCGTCTCAGCGATTATCTCGATGGGCTCCTCACCCCTGAGGAACGCCACGCTTTTGACGTGCACGCCAACTCCTGCGAAAGCTGCGGCCAAATGGTCGCCAGCATCTCTCAGATGGTCACCGGACTGCACGTGATGGAGCAAATCGAAACGCCGCCGCAGCTCGTCTACGCCATCCTGAATAAAACGCTCGGTCCGCGCACCGCGAAGAAGGGCTGGTCTAACTTCGGCTGGCTGCGCGGCTTGACGACGGCCCGCTTCGCTTACAGCGCCGTCTCGGTTGCCGCGACTTTGCTGATTCTTCTGGTGGCCTCCGGCGTTTCGCTAAGCAAGCCGAAGCTGGCGGATTTTTCTCCCGTCAATCTTTATCGCGGCGCCGATAGCCAGGTCCACAGGGCGTACGCGCGTACCACCAAGTTTGTCAGCGACCTCCGCGTCGTCTACGAAATTCAGTCTCGCTTGAACAAAGATAACAACGAGTTGCCCACCACGCCCGAGAGCACCGTTCCGCAAAGCTCTCCTGGGAAATCGCCGGGCACCACCGACCGCACTCACCCAGCAACTCCTCGCCAGCAGAATCGCGCCGATGGCCCCGGCAAGAACCTTGAAATTCTTGCCGTGCAAATTCCGGTGTTGGTTGGTAGCCAATGGTTCGGCCAGTTGCTTGGAAGGAGAATTCGATGAAGTGTGCTGTCCATACTGACGTGGACGCAACCGGCTATTGCCGCAATTGCGGCAAGCCGATGTGCCCGGCGTGTATTCGCCAGGTGCGCGATGTTCTCTATTGCGAAGATTGCTTGGCGACGATTCTAGGACACCCTACGCCAGCCCCCGCGCAGACCGCCCCTTCTGGTTATTCCGCCGCTCCACTACCCATCCCGCCCGTATCTCCCACTTCTACTGGGTTCGGACCCAACCCGGTCCTCGCTTTCTTCCTCGGATTCTTGCCTGGCCTCGGCGCTTTTTATAACGAGCAGTACGGCAAGGGAATGGTTCATCTCGCCATTTTCCTGGTTCTCTTCATCGCCGGCGTAAACGGCGCCATGAGCGGAGGCGCCGAAGCCGCTCTCTGGATCTGCATCGCCGCCCTTTGGATTTACATGCCTATCGACGCGCTCCGCACCGCGCAAGCCAAGCGCGCCGGACTGCAGTTGTCCGATCCTCTCGACAGTTTCACCAAGAGCCGCCCCATCGGGCCCATCCTCCTGGTAGGCGCCGGACTGCTGCTCCTGTTGAACAACTTTGATTGGTTTCCCTGGTACAGAGTTTCGCAGTTTTGGCCTTTGATTCTGATTGCCGTAGGCGTCCTGATGTTTCGCAACCGCGTCGACCGGCGTCCGTAAAATGCTCCGGTAGGGAGGTGTAAAACAGATGAGCGATCGTCTTCGTTGTAGTTGCCAGCGTTGCACCATCCGCGGCCTTATGGGCCCCGTCGTTGTAGTCACCGTGGGTGTCCTTTTTCTGCTCCAAGAAATGCGCGGCGGCTACTTCGACTTCGGTAACACCTATCCCGTCATTCTCATCGTGATCGGTCTCATCAGCCTGGCCTCCGCCATGGCCTCCAGCGAAGGCCATGTCTCCTCAGCGCCGCCTATACAACCGATACCGCCGATTCCGCCCGCGCAGAATGTCCCACCGCCTCCATCGAGCGCAGCGCCTTCCTCGTACCCGGGACAGGGACAATAAATCGATATGGCCCAGAGCCGGCAACGCAGCAGCGGAATTTTTACAGGTTTCGTTCTCTTAACTGTCGGCTTCCTTCTCCTGCTTCATAACTATCGCGGCCTGGAACTAGGCGATGTCATTGTGCACTGGTGGCCCCTGGCGCTCATTTTCCTGGGCGCCATCAAACTTTATGAAAGAACCGTCGCCAAGCGCTCCGACGATCCCAACTCAGCCCGCATTACCGGTGGGGAAATCTCCCTCGTAGTGGGAATGCTCGTGCTCTTGAGCGCCGTAGTCGGCGTCGAGTTCATCAAGGGCAAGATCGGACCCATTGCGGGCGATTCTTATCCTTTCGACCTCGACGTCGCGCCAAAAACCGTGCCTGCCAACGCGCGCGTCACCATTCGCGGCGGGCGCGGCGACATTACCGTGCGCACCGCAGACACTCTCGAGATTCGCGTCGCTGGCA
>DASXMM010000464.1:0-8958 GCA_036495665.1 Candidatus Acidiferrum sp.
ACCCCTCGCCGTTATAATCTCCCCATGTGCGCCGCACCCACCCCCCATCTCCGCATCCACTCCACGCAAATCTTCGTCCGCGACCTTGACCGCAGCCTCCGTTTCTACATCGACCAACTCGGCTTCCACCTAGCCTACGACGTCCGCCTCCAAGCCGGCGAACGCCTAGTCGCCGTAGCCCCGCCAGACGGCTCCGCCGTCCTCTCGCTAATCGCCCCCAAGCCCGACTCCCTCCAATACAAGCTCATAGGCCGCTCAACACAAGTCGTCTTCATCACCGAAGATGTCGTCTCAAAATATCAGGAATGGTCCAAACGCGGCGTCCGTTTCCAGCAAACTCCCCGCCTCCGTCGTATCAAGTACGATCCCCAAACTCGGAAAGCCGTCGAATCCCCTCTCATCGGCGAAGAAACGACAATCTGGGGCGGCGTCTCCACCCGTTTCCGCGACATCGATGGCAACGCCTTCTCCCTCATCAGCTTCGACGAAGTCACCCACGCCCTAGAAGCCGAGCGCCGTGCTCGCGCTGAAAAACTCGAACTCGAACGCCGCAACGCGCAGGAACTGGAAATCGCCAGCGAAGTCCAATGCCGCTTCTTCCCGCAATACCGCCCGCCCATCCAAACGCTCGACTATTCCGGCCACTGCTATCCAGCAAGAGCCGTCGGCGGCGATTACTATGACTTCCTCGAACTCGGCTCCGACTGCTTCGGTTTGGTCATCGGTGACGTCTCCGGCAAAGGCATCGCTGCCGCCCTGCTGATGGCCAGCCTGCAAGCCAATCTTCGCAGCCAGTGCGCCATTTGCTTCGATCAACCTCAGCGCGTCCTCCAGGCCGTCAACCAACTCTTCTGCCAAAACACGCCCGACGGCTCTTTCGCCACTCTCTTCTTCGCCGAATTCCACGTCACCACCGGCCAACTCCGTTACGTCAATTGCGGCCATCTACCCGCACTCATCCACCGCTGTGACGATTCGATCGACCGCCTCGACGCCACCGCCACTGTCCTCGGCATTTTCAAAAAGTGGGACTGCGAAATCGGCGAGCGCACCATCCACCCGGGCGACACGCTAGCCCTCTATACCGACGGGATCACCGAAGCCTTCGACGAAAACCGCGACGAATTCGGCGAAACCCGCCTCATCGACTCCCTACGCCGCCACCGCCATCACTGTTCGCAAGCTCTCCTCGATGCCGTCGTCGCCGACGTCCGCCACTTCGCCCCCCGCGAACAACACGACGACATCACCATAATCATCGCCAAATCACACCCAGCCTAGCCCTCTCCCCCCGCTGTATGGGCGCAGCATGCCGCGCCCCAGCTCGCCACGGATTTAACAATCATGCGGGCCCTTTTCCTTATTTCTTTGCCTCCCTACTTCCTCACTTCTTCCGATGCTCCGACACACTCAAAACGTTCCCATCAGGATCCTTAAACCACGCCACCTTGGTGCCCCCCGGCGCCGTCCAAATACCCCGCTCCTTGTCCTGCACGAACGGATATTTCTCAAACACCACGCCGCGTCCCGTGAGCCAGTCAACCATCGCGTCCATATCGTCCACTCCCCAACCGAGCACCGTGCTCTGCAAGGGAGTAAATGTCGGCACCTTCGCAATCCGAATCATGCTCTTGCCGGCCATCATCACCAGCGCAAACTGATCCAGACTCACGAACGCAAATCCCAATTTCCCCTCATAAAAGGCCCGAGCCGCCTCATAATCCTTCGTCAAAATGAACCCCACCATCTCCATCGAAGCCAGCATGTATCCCTCCCGAACTCCGCCGCCCGCACCAATACCACTTGTCCCCGCGCCACGCAACCGCCCAAACCACCCATCCGCGAATCCGGCCTACCGTACACATACACACAGGACTACCCAAGAGCGCTCGTTCGCTCCGCCAACTTACTAGGACTTGGCCATCGCATGCATGGGACAATGAGGAAATAAAAATATGAGCCTCTGGAGTGAACTCGGAATGCGGAAGGAATTGGAACAGAACGGCCAGGCCGCAGGCCGGCCATTCGCCAGTTCAGGCAGCTTTCTGGAATTTGATCTTTGCCGTGTAACCCAGCGAGTAAAGCACCCGCAGCAGAAGATCCGTCGAAATGTCCCTCGTGTTGTGATTCATGATGGCGGTAACGCGCGTCCGGGAGGTTCCCGACAATCGCGCCACCTGCGCGTGCGTCAGCCCCTTCCGCTGAACTACCTCGACAATCTTCGAGTTGAGATGGCTGCGCAATTCGATTTCTGCTCCCGCGGCAGGTGTCAGCCCCAGCGCCTTCGCCAATTCGGCCGCGCTGCGTGTGACGATCGCTTTAGATTTCTTCATCAATTAGCTCCTTCAGCCGCTTCTTGCCCAATTCGATCTCGTGTTTTGGGGTCGCCTGGCTCTTTTTCACAAACGCGTGAAACACCAGAATTCCGTGCGCCGATCTCGTGTAGTACAAGACCCGAAAGCTCCCGCTCCGGTCGCGGATTCTCAATTCTGCTGCACCCGGCGCTATTGAAGCCATCGTTCGCGAGAGAGGCATCGCCAGAACTTCGCCCTTTTGAAGGTCGAAGATCGCCTTCCCCAGTTCCCGCCGCACATTCTCGGGAAATAGCCGGATCGCGGCCCTGGCAGAGGCATGAAAGATCGCGGCCTTCACGAATCGAATGTCTCATATCTGGGACATGCAGTCAATGGTTGCCTCAAGCCTCAAATCGAACCCTTAACTCGATTGGGCGAGGCAGAATTGAATCGTGGAGATGACCAGATGTCTTTGTTTGGTGAAATAGGAACGCGCAAGGAACTGGAAAATAAGGCCAAGGCGGAGGGCCGTCTGCCGCCGGGGCAATCGCTCACTCTAAAGTGGCCTGTGCTCCACTACGGCAGTATCCCGCATTTTGATCCCGCTAAATGGGATTTCCAGATTTCGGGCGAGGTCGAAGAACCGAAGCGTCTCACCTGGAACGATTTTCGCGCGCTGCCGCAAACCGAAACCATGTCCGACTTCCACTGCGTCACGCGCTGGAGTCGCCTCGACAATCGCTGGAAAGGCGTCCTTTTCACCGACGTGATGAAGCTGATCAAGCCGAAGCCCAGCGCTCATTTTGCGTCCATCCTTGCGGAAGAAGGCTACACCGCCAACGTTCCTCTCGAAGATTTGCTGAAACCGAATGTCCTCTTTGCCTTCGAGCATGACGGCGAGCCTCTCACCGGCGAGCACGGCGGCCCGCTCCGCCTCATCGTCCCTCACCTCTACGCCTGGAAAAGCGTCAAGTGGGTGCGCGGCTTCCAGCTTCTCGATCATGACCGCCTCGGCTTCTGGGAACGCAACGGCTACCACGCCTATGGCGACCCCTGGAAAGAGCAGCGCTACTCCGGCCGTTGAACCGAGATGGCGAAACATGAATAAAATCGATAGCATCCATTGCGAACTCGACAGGCGACGCGTCGCTTGCGGAATTGACATGCCTCCCATCACTCTGGAATCATCTGTTTCCCGTTCGGGCGTGCTCGGAAGCTCCGTTTCCCGTTTTCCGAGGGCTGGTTTTTATGCGAAGTAATTTTTGGGCCTGTGCTTTCGTAAGGTAGAGATGAGAGGAATGGCGACATGGCGGCCGGCATCCGCACCAACGAATTGCGCAAGGTCTATAACACGGCGCCGCCGCTCGCGGCCGGCTCCAGCGCATTTTCTTTCGCGGAAAAGCGCGGCAAAGGCAAGCAGCCGAAACCGGAGATTGTCGCCCTTAACGGAATTTCTCTCGACATCCATTCCGGCGAAATCTTCTGCCTGCTCGGTCCAAACGGTGCGGGAAAATCCACAACTGTGGGCGTACTCACCACCCGCGTAAAGCCAACCTCCGGCCAGGCGTGGATCGGCGAGCACGAAGTCTGGAAAGAACAATCCGCCGTCAAACGGCTGATCGGCGTGGTAGCCCAGCGCCCCAACCTCGATTTTTCTTTGACCGCTCGCGAAATTCTCGTTTTTCATGGCGCGTATTTTGGCCTCAGCTCGCAGGACCGCAACAGCCGCGCAGCATCGCTCCTCGAGCGCTTCAAGCTCACTGACCGCGCCGACCAGATCGTGCGTGGATTTTCAGGCGGCATGATGCAGCGGCTCTCCATCGCGCGCGCCATGATGCACGATCCACAAGTGCTCTTCCTGGATGAGCCCAGCGCCGGCCTCGATCCGCAGACACGCCTGCTTCTCTGGGAAATTATTCGCGAGTATAACCTCAGCGGCAAAACCGTTTTGCTCACAACGCACAACATGGAAGAAGCCGACGCGCTCTGCCAGCGCCTCGCCATCGTCGATCATGGCCGCATCATCGCCATCGGCACCCCGCAGGAATTGAAGTCGAGTGTGCCGGGCGGCTACCTGGTGCGCGTGCGCTTCGGTCAAAACTCCCCGAATTTGTTGCAGCGTCTGCAATCCTTGGCCGGCGTCCGCGAGGCACGCGCCACGGAAAATAATGGCGTCGATCTGTACGCCGACCGCGGCGGCTCGCTCGTTTCCGAAATCGCGAATCTGGCGTTGGCAGCCAACATTGAGTTGTGCGACGTGCACATTTCCGAGCCCAGCCTCGAAAATCTCTTTTTGCACCATACCGGTAGGAGCCTGCGCGAATGAACTACAAAGCTTTTATAGCGATGCTCGCTCGCGATGTGCGTGTGGCCCGCCGCAACATCGTGGCGCTGCTCTTCCAGACATTTTTGCAGCCGCTGATGTTTGTGTTTATTTTTGGCCGCATAATGGTCGGCAGCGGCTACATGCCGCCTTCGTACAAGAGCCTGCTGCTTCCCGGCATCATGGCGCTCGCCATGGTCGGCACCGGGATTTGGGCCGTCGCCATGCCGCTCATCGCGGAATTTCAGTTCACCCGCGAAATCGAAGACCGCCTGCTCGCACCGATAGATATTGCCTGGGTCGCAATTGAAAAAGTCGTCGCCGGAACGCTGCAAGCGTTAGCCGCGGGGTTGATGGTCATTCCGTTCGCTTGGCTCCTGCTGAGGCCGGGCGTCGACTTGAGCTTTCATCGCCCGCTTCTGTTCTCCGTCGTTGCACTGCTCGTAGCGGTTTTTTCCGCATGCGGCGGGCTTGCGCTCGGCTGCAGCGTTGAGCAAACCCACATCGGCCTCATGTTTTCGCTGGTCGTCGCGCCGATGATTTTTTTCGGCTGCACGTACTATCCGTGGAGCGCTCTCGCGAATTTCCCGATCATGCAAAAAATCGTGCTTGTCAACCCGCTGGTCTACGCCAGCGAGGGTTTGCGCGCCACTCTGGTGCCGCAATTCCCGCACTTGTCGCTGATCGCAGTGTTTGTCGCTTTGTTTGGATTCAACGCATTGTTTCTTACGGTAGGCCTGCGGCAATTCACGAAAAAAGCCGTCAGCTAAGCGAGTCGAGGGAAAAATTGGCGCGAAATAGGAAGCGTTCGAGGGAAAGCGTTTAAGGGAAAGTGGTTAAGCAGCGGGAAGAGAATAGGAGTGGAAAGAAAACTTAACGCCAGCGAAATAGCTTCAGCGCGAGGACGAAGCACACGACGAGCCAGGCGCTCAGCACGGCCATCTGCGGCGCCAATTGTACGAGGTTCGCGCCTTGCAGCATGTTCGCGCGCAAGGCATCAATCGCGGCTGTCAATGGAAGCGCTTTGATGATCGGCTGCACAACATCCGGAAATCGCTGCGCGGAAAAAAACACGCCGGAAGCGATCCACATGGGCAGCATCACTGCGTTCATCAAACCGGAAGCCGCCTCAATCGTTTTTGCGCGAGAAGCCAGCAGCAATCCCAGCGCGCTGAAGGTCAGCGAACCGAGCAGGCAAACGACGGCGAGATGGAGCAACGAACCGCGCACCGGCACATGAAAAATCCATGCGCCGAACCCGAGCACGATGCCCACTTCGGCGACGAGCATCAGGATGCGCGACAAAACGTAGGACAGGAGGAAATACTGCTTCGGCATGGGAGTCGCAACCAACCGCTTCAAAAGTTTCTTGCGCCGCGCATCCACGACCGTAAAACCCATGCCCCAGATCGCGCTGCCCATCAGATTCATTCCCAGCAAGCCGGGAATGAGGAAATCGATGTAGCGCGAGCCGGGTTCGCGCATCAGCACGTCGGTGGAACTAACAGGATCGACGCGGCCGGCGGCTTGCTGCACCGCGCGATCCGCCAGCATCCGTGCGGCGCGCCCTTCGGGGTTGGTATCGTCGTAGCGATACACGACGGCACCATTCGGGCCGGGCACGGCAAGCAGCGCAACTTTTCCGGTGCGTAGCGCTTCCTCGGCAGTGGCCATGTCGAGTTGCTGCACCGCGAGGAGCTTTTCGCGCTGCAGTGACTGCGTCAGTTCTGGAGTGATGGTGGCAATTTTCAGCACTTCCGCGGGACGGTTCCGAAATGCGATGCCTAGCCCGGCGGCGAGAAGGATGGGGAATGCGAAAATCCAGAACAGCGCTTCGGGTTCGCGAAGCGTTTCCAGAAAACGCACGATGGTCAGTTGCACGAGCGGGTGTTCGGCGAGACGCTTGCCCCGAGGAGCTTTCCGTTCTCCGACGGCGACTTGAGGTCCGAGAATGGCGGCGGTTTCACTCATCGCGGAGATGGCGTCCTGTCAGAGAGACGAACACATCCTCCAGAGTTGCGGAATGGGTGCTGAGTTCGGTTAGCGGAATACTTTGGCGCGCGAGTTCGGCGAGCAGGGCGGGCACAGCCAGGTGCAGTTCGGTGACCTGCATTTCTACGGTGCCGTTTTCGGAGCGAACGTCCCGGATGCCATTGATTTTGCGGAGGGCGGGAATGTCGAGCGCACCCGCGTTGGTGCCGGCGGAAAACGCGACCATGTGTTCGGCGCAGATGGAGGCGATCAGCTCGCGCGCCGTGCCAAGGGCGATTTGTTTGCCGTTGTCCATGATGGCGACACGTTCGCAGAGACGTTCCGCTTCGTCCATGTAATGCGTGGTGAGAAGAATGGTGCGGCCCGAGGATTTGAATTGTTCGATCAATTCCCAAAGCTGGCGGCGCGCTTGCGGGTCGAGTCCCGTAGTGGGTTCATCGAGAAAAAGAAAATCGGGATCGCCAACAAGCGCGCAGGCGAGAGCGAGGCGCTGTTTCTGGCCGCCGGAAAGATTGCCCACTCGAGAATTCTTCTTCTCTTCGAGCTGCACGAGAGCGATGGCCTCATCGGCTCCGGGTCCCTGGTCAAAAAAGCTGCGGAACAAGCGAAGCGTTTCGTAGACGGTGAGCTTTTCCGAGAGCTGCGTGTCCTGTAACTGAATGCCGAGCCGCTGCCTCAGCTGCTTTTCATCTGAGGCCCAATGGAGCCCGAGAAGTTCCACTTCACCGGAGTCGGGTGCGGTCAAGCCTTCGCAGATTTCGACCGTGGTTGTTTTCCCCGCGCCGTTGGGACCGAGGAGGCCGAAGCATTCGCCGGCGCGCACCTCGAGGTCGAGGCCGTTGACGGCGACGACGTCTTGATACGCCTTCCGCAGACCTGTAACGCGAAGGGCAGGTTTGGAGGCGAGACCGGACATGAATCCAGTATCGCGTCCGGGGAAGTTACTTGCAAGATTCGAATCGGCGGCCTAAGAGGACCGGCTTCGTGGCTGCTAGTTTGCGGGGCCTGCAAAGAGCAGCAGATTCCCATCCGGGTCTTGGACGATAAAATTCTTGGCGCCCCAAGGCTGCCTTTTCAGTGTCTGAGGAAAGGTAACACCGGCGGACTTAAACTCAAGAAAGAGTAGCTTGATCTCGTCCGTGGTGGCGACGGTCAAAGACGCCGATAACAGTCCCTCGCGAGTACGGGCCGTCGTATCGATTACGGACCCCTCGACACACCTTAGATTGAGGCGCGCCGCGTCGCGACCCACTTGTGCATAGTAGGGAGGGTTGCCGTAGCTGAATACCAGGGAAAAGCCCAACTTCTTACAGAAAAAGTCGCAGGAGCGCTCGATATCGGCGACGAGGAGTTGCGGCTGTGCGCCGCTAATTGTGGCTTTGGCTGGCGGCGATTTCACCTTGCGCGGAGTGGTGGAAAGTCCAGCTTTCAAGGCTTGCCAACTATCGAAGCCGTGCTGTCTGGCGACCATTTCTTGCGCATCGCCAAGCTTAAAACTCGCGGCAAGAATCTCGGAGTCGGGCATATTCAAGAAACGAGGGATAAGCCGGCGGATTTGCGCGGCGACGGGATAGTGCCGTTCTCGATGCCAACGCAATATGAGTTTGGCTTGCTTTTTGAGGTTCTCTAGATCGGGCATATAGGCCTCCACGAGGAGATCGTGTAGGTGGGCATTGCCCTTCGGCGACGTGCCGATGCACCCTACATGCGCCGGTGCCGAGTATCGGCCACCGCGTGAGTTGTTGTCAATGGAGAACGACGGCCAAGCGCTGCGGACTGCCTTTAGGCTTGGGGAAGAAGAGACAGGCTGAAAGCCTGTCCCACCTTGAATGCGACGATTGAACCTTTCCCGGCGTCTGTTCGTAATAGATGACAGGGTTCGACTGTCTTACAGTCGACGGAAGCCCAGTTCCTGCGAGGGAGGACCGTTCACATGGATGGATTTTTGCTGGATTTGAAGTATGCGGTGCGGTCTTTGTGGCGGGCGAAGGGATTCGCGCTGACGGTTTTGCTGACATTTTGTGTGTGTATCGCGGCGAATACGGCGCTTTTCGCGATCGTGAATTCGGTGGTGCTGCAGCCCTTGCCGGTGCCGGAAGCCAATTCCATTCTTTTGATGCAGAACGATTATCCGAAGGCCGGGGTTACTGGAAACAACAGCAGCAGTTCGGGCGATTACTTCGACGGACTGCGCGAGATTAAGGCCTTCGAGACTCAGGCGATTTTCCGGCAGCGCGACCAAACCGTGGAGTTGAATGGATTGCCGCAGCGGATTCACGGGATGGTGGTGACGCCGTCGTGGTTCACGCTGTTGCGAGTGGCTCCCGCGCTAGGGCGGCCGTTTCTTGA
>DASXMM010000465.1:0-3164 GCA_036495665.1 Candidatus Acidiferrum sp.
GCCGGAGATGCGCTCGACCGGCGAAGTGATGGGCATTTCGACGTCGTACGGATTGGCGTTTGCGAAAGCGCAACTCGCCGCCGGACAACGCCTTCCTCGCAAAGGGACGGTGTTCCTCAGCGTGAATGATCGCGACAAAAAGCATCTCGCCGCCCTCGGCAAAGAATTGCACGACCTTGGATTCCGTTTGCTGGCGACGCGCGGGACCGCCGCGGCTCTGGAAGCTGCTGGCATCGAAGCTGAATCGGTCTTCAAGGTGAATGAAGGCCGGCCCAATATCGTGGACCTGGTCAAAACGGGGAAGATCGACCTGGTGATTAACACGCCGCTGGGCCGCGAATCGTTCTACGACGAAAAATCGATTCGCCGCGCGGCTATTCGCTATAACATTCCTTGTATCACGACGCTGGCGGCGGCTCATGCCGCGGCTCGTGGAATTCGCGCGCTGCTCGATGAGGGAACGGAAGTCGCGGCGCTACAGGATTTGCATCGTGGCCAGGTCGCGGCTTCGGGCGGTGTTGGCACAGGAGACTGAACATGAATGTTTCCGGCGTATTTCCGGCACTGACTACTCCGTTTGCGGCGGATGGCTCCGTTTCTGTCGCGGACATCAAGCACAACATCACGAAATATAACGGCACCGGCCTGGCTGGATACGTAGCGATTGGTTCGACCGGCGAATCCGTGCTGCTGTCGCGCAAAGAAGTGGATACGGTGCTTGTTGCGGTGAAAGAATCGGCAGCGCCAGGAATGAAATTGATCGCCGGAACGGGCGCCGAGTCCACCGCCGAAACCATCGAGCGCACCAAGCGCGCGGCGGAGCTTGGGTATCACGTCGCATTGGTCAAGACCCCTTACTACTACAAGCCGATGTACAAGCCGGAAGTATTCATCGCGCACTACCGGCGTGTTGCCGATGCGTCGCCTATTCCCGTGATGCTTTATTCTGTTCCACAATTCACGGGCGTCGCTCTGGAAGCTCCCGAGGTAGGCGTTCTCGCGCAACATTCCAATATCATCGGGATCAAGGAAAGCTCGGGTCATGTGCAGCGCGCCGCAGAGATGCTGGGCGCGGTTCCGGCGTCTTTCCAGGTTTTGGTCGGGTCGGCAAGCATGATGTTTCCGTCAACGGTGCTTGGCGCTTGCGGTGCCATTCTTGCGCTGGCCAGCGCCCTCCCGGAGCTGTGCGTGGCGGTTTTTGAGGCGTCCCGAAAAGGCGATTTGGAGACCGCGCGTGCGCTTCAGGCGGCAATTATGTCGGCTTCCAAGGTGATTGTGTCGCAGTGCGGAATTCCCGGGGTCAAGTACGCGATGGATCTGGCGGGCTACCGCGGCGGCCTGCCGCGCCTGCCGCTGCTACCAGTCGAAGAAGACCACAAACGAGCCATTCGGGACCTGATGGCCAAATTGGACGCTCACTCCTCGACACGCCTTTCGGGCGCCGTCTCCGTCTAAACTCGGGGCGCGTAAGGCGTCCGCCTCGCGGACCTGTGCTCGCGTTACCGGCTCGAGATTTGCTGTGACGAAAGGCCGTGCGTATCATCTAACTCCCGATGGAATGTCGAGCCCTGCCGTTTCGCCAGCTCCCGCATCAGTCGAAGTTATTTCTTCAGTTCCTCGATAATTTTCCCTCCGTCAAACAGTTCTACGGGCATCCTCCGACGATCCACGAAGCGAAAAAAGCGGCGAAGTCGCTCGACTATCCGCGCGAGCGCAGAGCGCAGGTAGCCGCAATTTTGCAGGAGCAGAACGCGGCGCTCGGAGCGGGCGAGGCCACGCGAGAAAATCTCGACAAGTTTGCGAACGGCGCGGTTGCCGTTGTGAGCGGACAGCAAGTCGGATTATTTGGCGGTCCTGCGTATGCGATCTATAAAGTTGTGAGCGCCATTCAAATCGCGCAGGAATTGACCGCCGCGGGAGTCGAGGCCGTGCCGGTCTTCTGGATGGCTACCGAAGATCACGATCTCGACGAGGTGCGCGTCTCCACATGGTTTCACGGCGGCAAGTTGACGCGGTTCGAACTGCCGGGAAACGGCGACGCGGGGCAGCCAGCGGGGCGAATTGCATTAGGGCCGCAAGTCACCGAGATGGTTCACGAAGCGGATCGGATTTTGACGGCGGCAGGCGGAGAGTTTGTCGCGGGAATTTTTCGCGAGAGCTATGGAGCCGGGGAAACCTACGGGAGTTCTTTCGGGAAATTGTTTACTCGGCTCTTCGCGGAACAGGGGCTGATCCTGCTCGATCCGCTGGACGCCGGATTGCATCAAGTCGCCGCACCACTGCTGCGAAAAGCTGTGGAAGAGCGCGAAGAACTGAACGAGGCACTGCTCGCGCGCGGCAAGGAACTGGACAAGGCGGGTTATGCCGCGCAGGTGAAAGTGACGGCGCGGAGCACGCTGATTTTCATGATGGGTGAGGGCGCAGCGGGCGGCACGGGTGACGGCGTTCGGCAGCCGATTTCTTTCGGCGGCGGAAAGTTTGTTTGCGGCGAGCAAAGCTGGACGAAGGAAGAGTTGCTGCGCGCGGTGGAAGCCGCGCCGGAGAAGTTCAGTCCCAACGCGCTGCTGCGTCCGGTGTTACAGGATTTTCTTTTGCCGACAGCGGCATACATCGCAGGACCCGCAGAGATTGCATACTTTGCGCAGGCGGAAGTGATTTACGAGAAGCTGCTCGGGGGCATGACGGTAATCATGCCGCGCGCGGCTTTTACGATCATGGACGCGAAGGCGGAGAAGCTGCTGCGGCGCTACGGCCTCGCGGTCGAAGATGTCTGGCGTGGATCGCAGGAGCTTCGCAGGAAGATGGAAACATCAAGCGTGCCAGCAACGCTGGGAAAGAACTTCGACAAGACCGTGAAGGAGAGCACCCGGATGCTGGCGCAGCTGAAGAAGCAGATTGTGCGCCTAGATCCAACGCTCGGCGGAGCGGTCGAGACCGCGCAACGAAAGATCGCCTTTCAACTTGAAAAATTGAAGCGCAAGACGGGCAAGGCGCAGGCCCAAAAGGACGGGTTGATCGCCGCGCACGAGGAGTTTCTCGAGTCTCTGCTTTATCCACACAAGGCTTTGCAATCACGCGAGTTGTGCTTTTTGCCGATCCTGGCGAGTTGGGGGATGGGCGGACTGAAGGAGCTACAGGCCTTGGCTGGCGACGGGAGCCTCAAA
>DASXMM010000466.1:0-9867 GCA_036495665.1 Candidatus Acidiferrum sp.
TCCTGCGGCCGAAGCACGGAATCCGCATGACGTTCACTAATATCATCGCGCCTGCCCCGTGCATCGCACAAGACGCGATCTGTCCGGAAACGAACTTGAGTCGTAAGGCTTGAAACATTGAGACCGCATTTGTTGGAAAACGATTCCGCTGGGCAAATCGCTAACAGGTTCTCGCCGCTCAATGCCGGAAAAACGCAGATGGCGAACTGCTTTATAATAATAATGTACGGGCATTCGCTACAAACTTAGGTCGGAACAAACACCTTTGCGCACCTCACCTACGGAGTGGGTCTGCCACGTAATGCTTTGCTTTCGCACTCTCGGGCATATCACGCTTCCGAGCCCGTCCAACCTATCCCAAAGATCCGTTCCACAGGGTCGTATGGGCCAGGAATTTCAAATCCTCTGTTAGCGTTGAAGTGTTGCTGGGAGGTGCCGTCCATTTCCGTCTTCCAAGTCGCTAGTCGTCGTGGCCTCAGGGACTCAAATGGGCTTGGCCGTGATCGGTCTGCGTGCATTGTCGCCCGCAGACCGAAGATGCCGTTGGTTAATTGGGGTTCAATCGTGGCTGGCTGCGAAGTCGCCATTTCAAGAAATGGTCCAAGGCGGGCCGTCGCTTTTAATTGTGGAACTGGGTCGAGGCCCTTGAAAGCGCTCGTGAACGCATTGGAGAGACTCCATGTCGTCCTTGGAGCGAACTCTTCGATCTGCGGACTGAAATACAGATCATGGACCCGACGGACTAAGTGCTTGGGTGCGTCAAGTTCGTCCTCTACAAAGGCACGGTAGATGACCAGCTTGGCCACATCGTCCGTGATGCGAGAAGCCTTCCAAATTGCGACCTGTTGTTTGATTGGCTCGAAGTTCCGCTGGATGCGGTCCACGCCAATGGAAAGGAGATCAACCAGACTCAGGCGTTTTGTGTGTTTTGCCAGCACCGGTGTGAACACGCCTGAGACAATGTCGCCAATTAGCGCGCCACTTTACGGCTTTCGGGCAAGCCAAGGTCGATGGGAGAAGAGATTTGCCTGAAGATGAGAGTTCTGGCCCGGAATAACTTCCCGTTTGCCCGTCACTGGGACTGAATCCGCAACCGTGATCGACGAATCGAACAGCCTGTCTACTCCCCAGTGAGCACCTCCATCGGGGATATTTGCGCGGCGCGTTGAGTTGGCAGGAGGCAGGCGGCGAGACACACTGCCGCCGTCACGCCTGCGGCAGCGGCGAGAACCGCGACGTCAAGCGGCGGTACCTGGAAGAGGAGCGACCGCATCGCGCGTCCTGTCTGCCATGCTCCGATCAAGCCCAACACGGTTCCGGCCGTTAGCAAGCGTAGTGAGAGTGCGAGAAACTGGATTCGAATCTGCCCGGATTGCGCCCCGAGGGCCATCCGCACTCCGATCTCGCGGCGGCGCTGTGTCACGGCGTAACTCAGCACTCCATAGGTGCCAATGGAAGTGAGCAACAGAGCTATTCCTGAGAAGAAGCCAGCCAGCAGCGCCGGTGAACGACGGGCGACCAGACTGTCGGCAATGCGAGTGTCCATCGATCGAATATCACTGACCGGCACGTCGGGGTCGATTTGTCGAACCACCTTCTGCATTGTCAGCGCGAACGATTCCGGTGGCAGGCTGGTGCGGACGGCGACAAAGACGCTGTCACCGATGCGGAACGCATAGGGATAATAAATCGCGCCCTGGGCTTCGTTTTCCGTGAGGCCCGCTTGTTTCACCCCACCAACAACCCCGACGATGGTGAATGCTTCGGCGTCCTTTCCCGCTTCGGAGCCGTCCCACAATAGTTGGCCGATCGCGTTGGCGTGCGGCCAGTAGTATCGAGCGAAGTCTTCGTCCACAACGCAGACTCGCGCGGAGCGGCGTGAATCGTCAGCGGTTAGAAATCGTCCTGCCCGCAGCGAGAAAACCATGGCATGAAAATAGTCGCCGTCGACTCCGTAAGAATAGTGCCCTCGCGCCGATTCGCCAGGGCGACGCACGTGGCCCGCTATCGTGGCTGCGCTCTTTCCAATGTTGCCACTGAAAGGCACATTGGTGACCACGCCCGCGGACAAAACTCCCGGTAGGTGGTTGAGTTTGTCCGTTAAACTTTGCATAAATTTCAAGCGGCCTGCCTCCGGGTAGTCTGCCCACGGAAGCAAGACTTGCCCGGTGAGGACGTGGTCCGACTGGAAGCCTGGAGAAATGGCCATCACGCGCTGAAGACTGAGGCCGAGCAGACCGGCTCCGGCCAACAGAATAAACGCCAGGGCAATCTGAGCGACGATAAAACTGTGACGCAGGATTTGCGCGCTGTGCCCGCTCGTGCTGCCACGGCTCTCCGATTGAAGCGCATTTCCGGGATGCCGCCGAAGTTGGTACCATGCGACGGGCACCGCGAACACGATGCCCATGACGATGGCTCCGGCCAGGCCGTCCAGTGCTAATCGCACGTCGAAAGCGATGCGACTTCCCAACGGAAGACGATCAACGTCCAACCCGCGCAGCAGCTGGATTCCGCCCGCGCCGACGGCGAGTCCGAGTAATCCCCCGGCGAACGTGAGCAAGGTGGTCTCGACGACCACTTCGCTCACGAGGTATCTCCAACCTGCGCCGAGCGCCTGGCGAACGGCCAATTCCTTAACTCGGCCGCTGGCACGGATAAGCAGCAGGTTCACGAGGTTGACTGCGCCAATCAAAAGAAGGACGAGTACGCCTGCTTCCAGCAGCAGCAGCGTGGGACGCACGGCTGCGACGTGGTCCGCGCGCAAGGGCACCACCAATGAACGAAATCCCGCATCGGCAATCATCTTCGCCTGCGGGTCGTCGACCTCCAGTGCCGCGTTCTGCGCGTCGATCTCCGACTGGGCTTGCGCGAGCGTAGCGTCCGGTTGCAGGCGCGCAATCATCTGGATTACATTTCCTCCGGAATGCCGCCGCGATGGTGCGCGATCTTCCATGCGCGATGCGAGGGGCAGGAACACCCGGGCATCGGTAGAGAGAAAAAGGAAGCTGGGAGGCAACACGCCGATCACCGTTCTGGGAACGCTGTTTACCCGAATCTGCTTTCCAAGCACGTTGGGATCGGCGCTGTATCGTTGCCGCCAAAACGCGTCGGAAAGAATGGCAACGTGGTCGGTTTCGGAAGTGGTTTCCTCGTCCGTGAAAGTGCGTCCGATTGCGGGGCCGAGCCCAAGAGTAAAGAAAAAATCCGGAGACACGCGCACGGTCTGGAGGCGTTCCGTCGAGCCAGGCTCACCGACAATCTCCGTTCCATAGCTATAGATCGAGAGCGAGGCAAGGGCAGCAATACGGCCACGGCGTTCGTAATAGTTGGTCAGCGAAGACCCGTCGCGATAAACGCCGGCTTTCGGATAAGTATTAAATATCGTCATAAGCCGGTCGGGCGCGGGGAAGGGCAGGGGACGCAGCAGCACCGAGTCGATCACCGCAAAAATCGTCAGATTGGCGCCAAAACAAACGGCCAGCGTCAGAAGCGCGGTAGCTGTGAATCCCGGCGTCTTTCGCAGCAGTCGAGCGGCATAACTCAGCTCCCTGCGAAACTCGTCAAAGAGATGAAGGCCAAACGCCTCGCGACAATCCCCTTTGACATTGGTGACGCTGCCGAGTTCCATGCGTGTCTGGCGAATCGCCTTTTCCCGTGACATGCCGGAGCGCACCAGATCGTCGATGGATTGCTCGATATGGAAACGCAGTTCCTCGGACATTCCATCTTCGAAATCACGCCGTCGAGCCAGCGCACGAAACAGAGAATGAATCCGCTTGAACATGTCATACCTCCTCCGATGTTGTGTTCATTGCCGCGGCGATCGCGGACGCGAGCCGATTCCAGCTGGCAGTTTCGTCACGCAAGTGGCGACGCCCTGCGGCAGTCAAGGTGTAGTACTTCGCCCGGCGGTTGTTCTCGCTCTGACCCCATTCGGCCGTAATGAGGCCTTGGTGTTCCAAGCGATAGAGAGCTGGATATAGGGACCCTTGAGGAATCTCCAGCGCATTCCCGGAGATCTGGCGGATGCGCTGCAAGACGCCATAGCCGTGCAACGATTTCAAGGAAACCGCTTTGAGTATCAGCATATCCAGTGTCCCCGGCAGCAGTTCCGCGGTTTTGTCCACAGCTTTCGTCTCCTAGTCTAGCTAGGAGTCTAACCAATGCTCTCCTAGTTTGGCAAGGGGAAAGCACGGCAACTGAATGAATAGGGTTAGCGGAAAGATGCCGTTACACAAGCGGCGCTCATGCGCTTTTGGATGGATCGTCGGCAATTCGAAAGTAGTGGTCAAAAGTTACGATAGATCACCGGCCAGCGGCTGGAACATCGCAAACTGGTTCGCGTAAACCGGAGCGTATTTGTGAACGGCGCTCTTGATGTGTCAGCGGGCGAAATCTCCGCGATACGTTCGCGAAAACGTTCCCGCACCGAATCCACCAACAGGGGCGCCCTGCCAGTAACCGTCGTCGATGTCTGACTTATTTTTTGCGGACGCCGGGATCGCCAAGGGTTCTCCGAGGGGCCTTATCCAGGCGATCTTCGGAAATTCATCCGCCGTGCAGGCGAATGGCACCACCCCGCAAAAAAAGAAGCGGCAACAGCAGTAGTGGCAAATACTTTTCATCGGACCTCCGAAGTTGCAGTCAGCTGTAGATAGAAATCCCGTGTGGAGTCCAGAAGGCTTTCCGTTCTATTCAATTTCGGGATGGCGGGTAACCGGCGTGCTCTCTTGTGGAAAAGAACCTGCAGCGGGGAAAGCTTGCGCACGGTCTTAACGGCCGCCACTTTTCGCCGGCTCTTTCTGGCTGGAACCTGTCTGCCAGTATTGGTTGAAGCCGATGTAATCGGACGGAAGGTTGGCCAAGATGGTGCGGCGCAATTCAAGAATTTCCACGCTGCCCAAATTCTTGTAGAGGACTTTGCCGTCGGCGTCGAGAAGAATGGTGTAGGGGACCGCGGACTGCCACGTGGGATCAAAGGCTGCCTGGAACGCGGCGGTATCGTCAGAGGCAAACAAGAGGTTGCGGCTGGTGGCGTGTTTCTTTTCGAGCATTCTGAGGACGCTGTTCTTTTCGTCGGGCATGTTGGCGGAGACGGTGACCAGATCGAAATCGCGAACTTTGTACATCTGGTAGGTGTCCTCGAGGTCGGAGAACTCGGCGATGCAGGAACCGCACCAGGTGGCCCAGAAGCTGACGAGGGTCATATGTTTGGCGGGATTGGCTCGGAGGGTTTTCAGGTCGGCGGCGGTTGCCATTTCGAGCTTAACGGGTTGCTCGTCGATTTTTCGCTGAGATTCGATGCGGGCGGCTTCCTTTTCCTGCCACTTGGTGGAGCAGCCGAAGACGGGTGTTTTCTTGACGGGTACATCACGGTTGGCGAGAAGCGCGTCGATGGCTTTGCGGGCGTCCTGCGAGTTGATTAGTTCCTTTCGATAGTTGTTGTCCATGCGGCCTTCGTAGCGCAGCTTGCGATCTTTGTCAAAAATGAAGACGTGAGGGGTGGCTTGCGGGCCGTAGGCACGGGTGACGGATTGCGTTTCGCCGTCGTAGAGATACGCGTAGTGGAGATTTTTGTAGGCGACGCGAATTTTCATTTCGTCGAGAGTGTCGCTGATGTCGGAAGAGTCGAGTTCGTCGATGCGAAGGGCTTTGGGGTCGTTGGGTTGGATGGCGACGACGGAAACGCCGCGGTCGCGATAGTCGGCTTCGAGTTGCTGGATGCGCTGCTCGTACATTTGTGCGATGGGGCAGTGATTGCAGGTGAAGACTACGACGAGAATGGGACTGGCGGCGTAATCGGCGAGGCTGTGAGTTTCGCCGTCGACACCGGGGAGGGAGAAGTCCGGAGCTGGTGAGCCTAGCGGCAGAATGGGATGCGCGGTTTGGCCGTGGGCTGAGAAGGTGAGCAGAGACAAAAAGAGCATTCGACCCATTTGCTTTAAGACTTTATTCACGCGCTGCATTTGAAGCACCCCCGTTGTGGGTATTGCGAGATTGGCTAGGAAGCGGGCGCGGAGTGACATCGGCGTCAATCGGGCCCATGGCCCATTTGATAGCCTCGACATACATTTTCTGCATTCTGGGATCGTCCCAATTTTGTTCCACGTGGCCGAGCGTGGAATAAAAGACGCGGCCTTTTCCGTACATTTTGGCCCAGGTAACGGCAAAATCGAGATCCTTGCGGTGGACGCGTGGATTATTCAGGTCGAGCTTGCTGGGATCAAGGCGCATCAAGACGCGGACTCTGTCTCGCGAAAAAGTTTTCATCTGGTAGATTTCGTCTTTCAGGACGAATGACCTGGGCCATTGCTGCATGCCCGGGAAGTTTGGATCCTCGACGAGAATGGGCGCGTCGAAAGTGCCCCAGGGATGCTCGTCGAAGTATCCGCCGATCATTTCGCCATACTCCGGCCAGTTCGTGAAGGTGATTGTGGCGCTGTGCACGCCAATGAAGCCTTTTCCATCGTCATGGACAAACGAGAGAAGCGCAGCTTTCTGTTCCTCATTCATTTCCAGTTCGCCACCGGTATAGAAGAGCACGACGTCAAAATCGTTGAGATTTTTGGCATTGTACTCAAGTTTTTTTCTTGTCAGCGCTTCAGTGTCCGTGCGGATCGTGGTAGTCCACAAACCGGCTTCGCGGCCCAAGCGCTCGATAGTGGACATGGCATGAGACACGGCTTCGTGCCGGTAGCCTTTTTCTTCGCCGATGATCAAAAGGCGCTTGGCTGGCGAGGCGCCGGTCTGGGCTTCGCCGCGAGCGCCTAACCCAACGCATAGGATCAGCAACACGCTTCGAAACATCTTCATCTATGAGCCTCCATCGTTCGTTACTTCAGGTTACCGAGGCTTCGGGTTACCGAGCCAGAGCAATGCCTGAGCAATCAGCAAATTTTGCGTGGCGTCCGAGAAAATTTTGTCTCCGTGGCCCATGTTCACGTAGATCATTCTGTATTTCGTGTTGGTCCAGACGACGGGAAGGTCGCCGGCAGTGATAACGTCCTTGACGCCGATAGGATAGTTGGAAGGATCGAGGGTGACGAGGACGTGGACGTTCTTGTTGAGGCGCGGGCTGGGCTTCCAGAGATACCATTCGTTGGACGGCGCGGTGAAGGTTGGGGGAAGGTTTCTGGTGACGGGATTAGCGCGGTCATCGACGATTAATTTCGCGGGCTGCGGCGGCCAGTTGTTCGTGTAAAAGACGGCGCCACCCAGGAAGTCGACAAACCAGGGCCATTTTGTGCTTTCGTCGTTATAACCAGCGACATGGAAGCCGAGCCAGCCGCCGCCGTATTCCATGTAGTTCTCGAAGGCGGCACGCTGCGCGGGAGTTTGAGCGAAATTGTTTAGCCAAAGAATGAGCTGGTACTTTTTGAGCTCGGCATCATTGAGCTTGGTCCAGTCAGTGGTTTCGTCCAACGAAAAATTGTTCTTGGACGCCAAGTCGCGAAAGAAAACCAGCGCGTCGCTGGCGGCGTGAACATGGTCGGGCTCGACATCCGTGGAGTAAAACGCGAGCACTTTGAAGGCGGGCTTCTCGGCCACCGCCGCGCCATTCCAAAAGAGGAGTAGTACAGCGACCGCCGACAGCACAGGAAGTCCAGTTGCGAGACAGGTTCTTGGACGTCTCTTACGATGAAAATCGAAGGGGGGCATGCGCAAGGATTCTCCTATCCTCCGGCGGCCCAGAAAATTGAGTTCCTGAAGATTTGCGTGAACGCCTGATTGTCGAACAGTTCCGGATTGTGTCCCATGAAGATATATACATTCCTGGCCTTGTAGTGTTCGTTTGTCCAAATCACGGGATGATCTCCCATCTTCAGATCGGTGCCCGGGGTGTAGGTTTTCTCGTCCACACTGGCCAAGACGCGGACGTTAGGGCGGGGCGAGGTGTCGTATGTGTACCACTCTTCCCGCTCGATGATGAGAGGCGAGCGAACGTTTTTCATCACCGGATGAATCGAGTCCTCAACAGTAACTGTTCCGGTGACAAAGGTGGCGATGTAATTCTTGAAACGAATACCTCCCATGAATTGGTGGAACCAAGGCCACATCTGGTAGCCGTCGAATTCCCCCAACAAGGTGGCGTGGTGGAATCCAATCCAGCCCCCTTTACCTTGTTCGATGTACTTGATGAAGGCGGCTTTGGCGGTGTCGGTCCACATATAGGGCGGGTAATTCAATTGAATGAATAAATTGTATTTTGCCAGGAAGGCGTCGTCTATTTTTTCGGTATCCTCAATGTAGTCGACGGTGAAATTATTTTCGCCCGACAGTTTTCCAAGCCAAAGCTTGGCGGCATCCACGAATGGTTTGTGAATGCCACCGCGTTCCGCCAGTGCAATTACGTAGAAGCTTGGCGTTTTGGTTTGCGCTGCGGCGGCGTTATTCGGAAGCAGCGCGGCGAACGCCAGCAGCAGGAGAGTACCAAGCGAGTTTCGGCGGAGTGCTAACATATCAGTGAACGTGGATCGCGTCCGGAGCGGAAATTTCTTTCGCGGAGATTGTGGCGTCGAATTCCAGGTTGAAGAATCCCACCATCATTTCATCCCAACTTTGCTGACCCCATCTCACACTTTTGGTGGGATCGGGATTTTCGGGATTGTTGGGGGAATTGTCGAAATGGGCGGTGCATTCGATTTTTGTGCCCTGCGGGAGAGTGATGGGTTCGTCCAGGTTGTACCAGAGCTGCCAGTGCCAGTTGAAACTAGGGACGCTGAGGATGGTTTCTTTGCGGCCGTCGGGGAAGACCAAACGATATTCGAAGGCTTTGCCGCGAGAGTGCATGTGGGGATGGAGGCCGACGAGTTTTACGTCTTTGCGAACTTCGAAAGTGGCGTCGACCTTGTAATCCGGATCGCCCGGCGGGATTTTGAACGTGCCGTTGGAGGCCGAGAGAGTCAGGACGCGCTCTTTTGGGGGAGTTTTTGTGAAGATGAGGCCGAGCCTGGTCTGATCCTGTGTCGGCGTTCCGTTTGGCGTGTAGTGAACTTCGAAGACGATGTCGGAACCGGCTTTGATGAGCTTGCCTTCGCCGGTGTGGAGAATTTCGGCGGGTTGGCCTGGAGCGTAGCCGACCAGGAAATCGCTGGGAAGGGCGCTGGTGTCGGTTTTTTCGTCGACTTTGGGAGGTGGAGCGACGAAGAAGACGCCTTTCTTTTGGTCTTTGAAGTAGTTTGAGCCGGGCTCGCGGAGGTAGGCGATGATGTGGTGCACGACGGCGCGGTCGGTGGGCCGAACCTCGAGCGCCTGGATCCATTTGTCCTCGGTGAATCCGGTGGGAACGATGACGTATTGATAGTCCATGACGCCGGAAGCGGGGACCGGGAAGGGCTTGGGGAGTTGAAAGATGACGTCGGGCGCGGGAATGCCCCAGCCTTCGACAAAATTTTGGACGGGCGGCGGCATGTCCGCGTCAGCACCTTTTTGTGCGCCGGAATTGACCCAGTTTACAAGAGTGCGGATTTCATCGGCCGAGAGCGAGCGTTCGTTGGCGAAGTGGCCGTACTTCGGGTCGGCGTACCAAGGCGGCATAATTTTTTGGCTCACGACCATTTTGATGGTGCCCGCCCACGGGCGTGTGTCTTGATAGGTGAGCATAGAGAAGGGGGCGGCTTCGCCGGGGCGATGGCAGGTTTGGCAGTGCTTCTGGAGGATGGGGGCTACATCTTTGGTGAAGGTGGAAGGAGGATTGCCAGGTTCCTGGGCGCGCGCGTACGCGGCGCAACTGAGAATACCTGCGACCAGGATGGAAGAATATTTCATTAGCTTTGCACCTCGTGATTCGGAGTTCGCCAGACGGGTACGATATCGAAAAGCTTTGCGAAAGAGTTGGGTTACTTCCATTTTTCTTCCCCTTCG
>DASXMM010000467.1:0-1540 GCA_036495665.1 Candidatus Acidiferrum sp.
GCGAAAATAACCGGCTGGTATAACGATCCTGACGCATCACGCTCGGGATATCGCATCCTGACCTCGAACGGCCGCCTCGAAACAGACGTTCTCGATCGCATCGCGGAAGTTGCCTCAGCGCGCTCCTCGTCCGCTGCCCTGCCTTCTTCCGGCGCTCCTCCGTCAGCGAATCCGCGGGTCTTTGCATCGCCATTGGCGGCCGGTCCGGCAGTCGACGCTCGTACCTCCACCTCGCCCGTGGTGACGCCGACTCCTCATGTGCCGGTTGATCAACCATTTTCCGTTTCGCGTGAGACAACCGTCGCGTCGATGAAAGCGACGCGAACCGAAGATGATAAAAAATCTGCTGAACTCTCCGACTACATAAAAAACCTTGAAGAGATTCAGCGCAACCAAGCTCATCCCATCGATCTCGCCGCGATAAAAACGCCCCAAGCAGCTATCTTCGCCAAGCCCTCAGAATCCGCTCAAACCCTTATGAATGCTGAGGCCCAGGACGAGTTTCCCGTTCTCGGCGTCAATGGTTCATGGGTTCACGTACAGATTTCGGGAGTGTCTCGCGGATGGATTCGTCGTGCGCAACTGGAAATGCCCGCCGGATTTTCGCAAGCCGACACCAATGCCATACAAAACTCTGCGGTCGCGACAGCCGGAATTTTTCAGGTCTCCAAAGAAGAAACGAGCCCATTCAGCGGAAGCTGGGCACCACTGAAGGGAAAACCTGTACGAATTGAATGGGTTAAACCGGTAAGTCCGGGAGTATCCAGTTCTCAAAAGGAAAAGCTGGCCTACGCAAAATCAATCTTTCTGCAAGTTTCGTCCAGTCTGCCCGCCGGTCAGCCGAGTCCGGAGGGCATCGTGGTCGTCTTCGATTCAGCCGACGGTGGGCAGATCGCCGCTGCGCTCTCTAGCGTGAAAGCACTCGCCAACCACACTCTTTCCGATGCCGCTTTCTGGCACCAGTGTTCTCTTGATCCGCCCGAATCGTTCCTCGATTCCAGCACGCGGTAAGACAGTTCTTTTTTCTGGACGCGAGTGTGAATCGAAAGCCGCGTTCATCATAACGGCCGCCAGCTGTTGGCAACTATTGAGAAGAGGCGGGCGAGCCATGTAAGCCGGATTCTGTGCGGCGTGCCTTCCCTGCGACGGGTCGGCGCGCTGCGGCGATCATTCCTCTAGGCCGTGGTTCGCACCACGGCTCCAGCAGCCTACCCGAGGGTTGCTCTCAACGATGGCTTGCGCCATCGCTGAGGGAGCGCGCTCTTTGCAGCGGCCGCTGTTAAGCGGTCGACTGCGCAGGCGCTCTCGGCGAGCCGGGCCGGCTCTCCCCTCCTATTTGGCCTTGCACCACGCGGGGTTTTCCGTGCCTCCGATGTTGCCACCGGAGCGGTGGGCTCTTACCCCACCTTTTCACCCTTGCCAAACTGAGCGAGCATTTCGAAGACGTCCCGCAGGTTTTCCTGCGCGATGCCACCGTGCTTCTCTCAGCCGGCGGTATATTCTCTGTGGCACTTTCCGTGAACCGTAGCACAGGCTTCAG
>DASXMM010000468.1:0-3770 GCA_036495665.1 Candidatus Acidiferrum sp.
TTGCCCTGGCCGATCACGTTGATTTCGGGAAAGGCTTTCAGCAGGAAGGCGAGCTCTTCGCGCGCGGGTCTCTCGTCATCGACGATGATGGTGTTGATGGGCATAAAGAGAGCGAATCGGAAATGCCGGGATAAAGCCCGACACCTACAGTGTATGATATCGCCGGAGAAAACGTACGCACTATGGCGCTCAAAGCATCCAGCCGCACTACCGCTAGAGTCCTGCGCAGCAAGATGATTTACAGGGGGCCGGTCTTCGGCATTCGCCGCGATGAAATCGTGGAGCCCACTGGGGTGCACGTGACGCGCGAAATGATCACGCATCCTGGTTCGGTGGTGATTCTCCCGGCGCTGCCCGATGGGCGCATCGTGATGGTTCGCCAGTACCGGCACGCGGCGCGGCAATTTCTTTGGGAGCTTTGTGCCGGGCGTATCGACAATGGCGAGAACCCGCGCAAAGCCGCGGCGCGCGAGTTGATCGAAGAAACCGGGTATCGCGCGAAACGTTTTCATGTTTTTCTGGACATTTTTCCGACGCCAGGATTTTTGGAAGAGCGCATGTACATTTTGCTGGCCGAAGATTTGACTCAGGGCGCGGCGGAGCCCGAAGAAGACGAAAAAATCACCTGCAAGGCGTTCACACACGGCGAGATTGAACAGATGATTCGGCGCAACAAAATTCGCGACGGGAAATCGATCGCGGGAATTTTGTACTATCTGCGGTTTTTGGTTCGCTCCTGATTTGTCGAGCATGCAAAAGGCGATGCCTGCTTCGCACCGCTTGCTGTTCGCGTCGACCATTTTTCTTGCCGCGTTTCTTCTTTTCCTGATCGAGCCGCTGTTCGCGAAATTAATTCTGCCGTGGTTCGGCGGCTCGGCGGCCGTGTGGGCCACGTGTCTGGTGTTTTTTCAGACGGCGCTGCTGCTAGGGTATCTTTATGCGGACGCGGCGATTCGACGGCTCTCGCCGGGGCGTCAATCGGTGCTGCATCTCGGGGCGCTGCTCGTCAGCCTGTTGTGGCTGCCCATTGCGCCGCAAGTGTTCTGGCGTTCGCATGTGCAGATTGATCCGGCGTGGCGGATACTGGGTCTGCTCACGTTTTCGATTGGGCTTCCGTTCGTGCTGCTCAGCTCGACGAGTCCGCTTTTGCAAACGTGGTACGCGCGTCGGAACGCCCGGCGGTCGCCATACCACCTGTTCGCGCTCTCAAATGTCGCTTCCCTGCTCGCGCTATTGAGCTTTCCCTTTCTGATTGAGCCGCGTCTTTCGTCGCGCCGGCAATCGATGCTCTGGTCGATATTGTATGGAGTGTTCGCGATCTGCTGCGCGCTTGCGGCGTGGAACAGTCGCAAATATTCGCCAGCATTTGTAGAAGACAAAGATGCGGAAAGTCGGGCCGGGGACCCTGCACCGGATGGGCGAGAAGGCGCAAATCCGCCGACGACTTCGGCCAAACTTTTGTGGCTCGGCCTCTCGGCGTGCGGTTCCATGATGCTTCTCTCGGTGACGAATCACCTGTCGCAGAATGTCGCGCCGGTGCCGCTTCTGTGGGTATTGCCGCTGGCGCTGTATTTGCTTTCTTTCGCACTGGTCTTTGCCAAACGCCAATTTTATTCGCGCTGGTTTATCTCGCGCCTGCTCGCCGTTGCGTTGGGCTGCGCGGGCTATGCGCTTTACGATTCCTCAATCACGCATGCGATTCAAATCAGCGTGCCGCTTTTCTGCGCCGCGCTTTTGATTGTTTGTCTGTTTTGCCACGGCGAACTGGCTCAACGCAAACCTGGAGTGCGTTATCTCACGTCATTTTACTTGCTGATCGCTCTGGGAGGCGCGCTGGGGGCTGCGTGTGTCGGCTTGCTCGCGCCGCATATTCTTTCGGGCATTTATGAGCTGCCGATTGTTTTGGTGCTCGCCGGACTTCTCGCAGTGATCGTTCTTTGGCACGAAGGATGGCTGGCGCGGCTGTTCTGGGCCAGCGTGACCGCGGCGATGTGCACCGTGCTCGTTTTGAACGTTCGATCCACGCGAGAAGACACCGTGGCTATGTGCCGCAATTTTTACGGCGCGCTGCGCATTCAGGAGTTCAGGGTGGGCCGGCTACTTCCCTACCGGAGTTTGCTTCACGGAACGATCCAGCACGGCGCGCAATATCTTTCGTTCCCTGAAAATCGCAACCCAACGACTTACTACGGTAGACGTTCCGGCGTTGGCCTGGCGCTGCGATTCTGCTGCGACGGCGCAAAACGGGTAGGAGTGATCGGCTTGGGAGCGGGGACTCTCGCCGCCTACGGCAAACCGGGCGATTCGTTTCGGTTTTACGAGATCAATCCGCAGGTCATCGCGGTGGCAAATACCTGGTTCACATTTCTCAAGCAGAGTCCTGCTAAACCGGAAATCGTTCTTGGCGACGCGCGGCTATCCCTCGAAGCCCAGCCGCCTCAACAATTCGATGTGGTGGCTGTCGATGCCTTTTCCGGCGACGCTATCCCGGTACACCTGCTGACCAAGGAAGCCTTCGCGGTGTACTTCCGGCATCTGAAACCGGACGGGATACTCGCCGTACACACCTCGAACACTTATTTGAATCTTGCGCCGGTCGTAAAACTGCTGGCGGAAGATGCCGACTACGCAACGCGGTTGATCGCGAGCGACGAGGACGCGACGCAGATGATTTCCTCAGCCGATTGGGTGCTGGTGACGCGGAATCAGGACTTTTTGAACAAACCAGAGACGTTCGAGGGCAGCCAGAATATCGAAGTCCCTTCGAGGCTTCGTCTCTGGACCGATGACTACAATGATTTGTTCGATGTCCTACGGACGGTGAGGTACGAAACGCAGCAATCCGGGGGTAGTTGACTTTGCCTAGGTAGTGGAGTCACATCCGCGCAACAAATGATTCACGAAGTGAAACAAAAGCGCCAAACCCTGTATTCGCTTGCAGTTACGGGATGGCGCACTTGCCGATGCGTGCGAAGGAAAAAATTTGCCCATTCGGATTAAACCGATTTTATGCTGATAATCGTATACTTTTTCGAAAAAGGGCCAGCGATTGTTCTCTTGACTGAACGCCTCATTCTGGTACACTCCGCGCAATTTCTTGGAGGTGGCGGCTGCTTCACTCAACTCAGAGACCGGAAAACACCCAGGTCTCTATCAGGAGGAGCACATTAGTGCAAGGAACCGTCAAATGGTTTAATAATTCGAAAGGGTATGGATTCATAGGGCGCGACGATGGTCCAGATGTATTTGTTCATTATTCCGCTATCGTGGGGGATGGCTACCGCACCTTGCAGGAAGGAGATGCGGTAGAGTTCGAGATTGTCCAGGGACCGAAAGGGCCCCAGGCAGCGAACGTGCAAAAACCAGCGTAGAGAAAATCCAATCATTCTTCGGCCGGCAGAGAGCGCCCCTCTGCCGGTCTTTTCTATTTGAAGAGGACGCAATGACGTAACGAAGAAACGGTGGAAGGAACGAACCCTACGGAGCGGCGAGGCGGCCGATTTGAAGACGGAAGAAGGCGTCTGCGTCGGAGCGCATGCAGACTTGGGCATTCGGAGCGCCAGGTTCAGTGCGGGTAAAACCTTTGTCGTCCACGCGTATGTGCATGGGTTGGACTGGGCAAACTTCGGGGTCAAGGATGTAGGCGACCGTGACGGGATCGAAGAGCGTGGGCGTTTGCTGGCCCCACTCGTGGTAGAGCAGCGTCAGGGCATCCGTTAGAGGAGTTCCCTGCCGGAAGAGAAAGGCGCGCTTGACCTCGTCGAGCTTTA
>DASXMM010000469.1:0-16610 GCA_036495665.1 Candidatus Acidiferrum sp.
ACTCCGGCTGATGCGGGAGAACAACTTCCCGCAAATCTGGGTACCCAGTCCGGAGAATCGGGATTTGCGGCAACTGCTGTGGCATCGGCATCGGTTGGTGCAGATGCGTACGCGGATCATGAATCAGCTGCAGGCGTTGGCCATGAACGAAGGCCAGCGCTTGAAAAAGAAGCTGTGGGGCACACAGGGGCGAGCGGTGCTAGAAAAGCTGGCGCTAGGTCCTTGGGCCAGCCGTCGCCGGCAAGAGTTGTTGGAGTTGCTGGACCGGATGAATCCGAAGATCGAGGAGTTAACCACCGCCGTCGAGCAAGAAGCGAAGAAGCGCCCCGACGCGCTGCGGCTGATGACCCATCCTGGCGCAGGTCCGCTCACGGCACTCGCCTATGTGTTGATCATCGGAACTCCGGCGCGGTTCCCTCGCGGCAAGCAGATCGGCACGTACGTGGGAATGATTCCGAGTGAGGACTCCAGTGCTGGCAAACAGCGGCTGGGACACATCAGCAAGCAAGGCAGCTCTTTGTTGCGCTTCTTGTTGGTGGAGGCAGCCCAGGCGGCGGCACGAATCCATCCGGATTGGAGACGTCGCTACGTACACCTAGCGATGCGTCGGCACAAGAGCATTGCCAAGGCAGCGATGGGGCGTCGGATGGCGGTGCAGTTGTATTGGATGTGGCGAAATGGCTGCGAGTATTCGCAGTCAGGTAAGGGCGGCTCGTACGCGGGACAGCTCGGAACCGGACATGGTGGGAAGTAGAACACCGTCCACTTGATTGGGCATCCCGCTCCCTCAAAAAGGGAGTTTGAAAAAGTAATCATGGTCGAGGTAGTGATCGAAGAGATGTTTGGGTCGGACTGAACAACCGACCGAAAGATTACGAGCGAGCCGTGGTTGTCGGCGCAGAGAAGAAAGAACCGAAAGAGATCGAAAGAGAAAAACTCTTTTAAGTGAAAAGAAAGAGTGTGTCCAAAAAGGGTTTGACAGGGCCGACATTGTTAGAGATGTCCGACTAACCAGGAGTTGACCGACCAGCTTTGCTCAAGCAGCCTACTGGGAGTCTGCTGCGGAAACCAAATCCACGCCGACGACACTCTCCGTTCGCGTATCAACGGAACTTAACTTGTCGATAGTGCGGCGTCGCGTGCTTCCGCATGTACCGATGCCAGAGCATGGACCTGACCGCCGCAATGACAGTTATCAAGCTCAGCGCCAAGCACACAGCGGCACTGACCAGAAAGACGGACTCGTTTGCCGTTTTGTTCAAGTCATCGAGTAAATAAAGCCCAAGGTTTAGCGACGCCACGGATATAACGATCGCAACTGTAACTGATATTCTCCTCATTTACAGTCACCTCCGAAAGAGTCTGAGGCAGCCAAACGCAGGTCTGTGCGTGATTACGATTAACCAAGGATGGTCTCACTAGGGAGCACCGCATCAAACTGTCAAAAGTTAGAGGCCGGTGCGACTTATCAGGGGCCAATGACTGGGCACAAATTTCTCCCCAGAGACCCCCCACTAGTAGTTCTGCTAGTAGTTGCGCGTTCTGGATTGCTTTAAACGAGTTTCCTACCATACGGGCGCTCGCTATTCATTCTCAGCGAACGAATCGTTGCTAGGAGAGGAGACAAAGAGGTGGCTTCTCTCAGGCTGGGGGGAGCGCCTCCTACTTTAATGGAGCAAGTCAAGGACTGCCAATCAGCGGAGGTCGTCAGACTGGTTGGTGCCTGATTAACTCGCAAACCGAGCATGTGGGGTACCGCTCGCGATGCCGTCGCAACTCCGAGGGCGGTTGATTGCGACGTGCCGAGGGGACCGCCCGCCGGTCTGGCCCTACATATTAGCCGCCTTATGTGCTTGCTCCTCCTAAGGAGGAGCGGAGAGGATTCCACATGCATAGCGTCGTGTCCCCGTCTTTCGCATCTAGCCTTGAGGAAGTCGAGAGAGAAGCTGGCCTTAGAATTAGGGCCCCTTTTCTTCTGACCCTTATGCACGGCCACCCGTGTAGCCCACTTTTCTGGCTCTGGTCGCGGCGATTTGCGAAGTGGGTCGTTGAGCAAGAGTTGGACTTCAAGGGGCAGCGATCCAGCCGACAAGCGTCCCCTCACGACCCATGGCGCGGGTACTAGCAACCACATGATTGCATAACAATGTCGGCTCCTCGACCCGAGTAGACTTTGGTTGCATGATGATGCGACTTCTCGCGTAAGTTTCCAGGCCGCTTTCAAGTCAGCTACATCGACTGGTGGCACCTCGCCTTCTCGATCCATTACTCGCATTAATTCGGCTTGGTCCACGGCTCGCTCCCCTACATGCTATTCTCTTCGCCTTCCACCAAGTGCCGGAAATCTCTTTCTGCCTCTATGGAATTTTGATATTTGCCGTTCTCATAGCTGCTCTTAATAACGTCTAAGATCCGCTCGATGGCGCGACGGGAAACAGCGTCCTTGCCAATTTTGAGTTGGCTAGCTATTCGGTCAAGAAACTGGGTGCTCATCATGGGATTACCTGCTCTCCACTTTCGTCTCACTTGTTTGGCCAGGGCCTTGCACCTATAAAGAATCGGGGAAGCACACAACGGGCACCTCTGTCAAGAACGACAGTTGAGGTGCCAACTGCCTCGTACTATCTTGCGCGGACTCTGTGGCGCAACGTTGCTCGGAGGCCAGCGCCGGTGGCAACTGGGCGACGAAGGGGATTCCAAGATGTCTAAGTTAATCCCTTCCAGTAGTCATTCCGTAGTTTGTCCTGGCTGCGGGAGTACGTTCAGCTTGAAATCCAGAAGAAAAGGTCTGACGGAACTCATTTTCCGTACTCTTCTCTCCATGAACGCCTATCGCTGCGGGGATTGCGACTTGCGGTTTTTCCGTCGCCACCACGCACGCTCGTCACACACAAAATCAGTGAAACCGGCCGCGTAACCTGTCCGGTTTGTCGACCGATTGTTCATTCGCGACGAGTGCCTGATTAACGCTTACCGGTAAAGTCGGATCTAGTAGCACGGTCACCGATGATCGGCTGTGAGCGAGGGCACTCTTCCGTGTACCTGTGATACAGAGAACGCCGAACCGATGACGATTGCCGCCGCTGCATTCCCTTAACCATCGCGATTGCGGTATGCTGCGTGGCACCAGAGGCAAGTTACGTACGCAGGGGAAGCACAGCGGGACCGTGAACGACCCCTCAGGCCTACCCAACGAAACGAATGCCTTCACACCGCTATGGAACCTTGGGAGCGAGGTGGGACAACAATCATAGTTCCTTCGCGCACGGGCGATGGCCGGTTTGACGTTCTTTCACAGTTAGTCGGTAGTTTTGTCGTGAGCGGTCTGAAGACGAGTTCAGGGTGGAATCATGACGGAGCGATCCTCGCCGAATCGCGAATTGAGCCAAGGATTGCAGGCTTGGCCCGTGGCGCTCATCGGAATCGTAGTCATCAAGGCCGTCCTTACGCTGGCCTTAAAACCAGGTTCTTCTCTGGTTTCGTATAGCGGTATCAGTTATCTCCTTTTGTTGGTTTTGGCGGCCTGCTTCGCCATACGAAACGGAATACAGAACACGCAGGGAAGTAGGCCGTTCTGGGTGTTCCTCGCAATTGGTTATGGTCTATGGTCCCTGCACCAGTCGATTTACCTGTACTACGAACTAGGTCTGCACGTCGAGCTGTCCAACGGTTCGATTAGTGATCCAGCATTGTTTCTGCATATCGTGCCGTTCATGGCGGCTTTAGCGACTCTTCCACACCGAAAGCAATCCGCTCGCGGGCCATTCCGAGCAATCTTAGACTTCCTCATGTTGCTCTTTTTCTGGAGTTTTCTTTACTTTTACGCTGTCTTTCCATACGAGCACTTAGCCACCCCTAGTAACTACGCCCTGCGATTTGACATCCTCTATCTGTTAGAAAACTTGGCGCTGGTTTTGGCTCTGAGCCTTTTGACGCTGCGCACACAGTTTCCCTGGAAATCAATCTATCTGCATCTGTTGGGCGCCTCGGCGCTGTACGCCTTAAGTTCGGTGGCTGCCAACCTTGCAATCGACTCTGGAGGATACGTCAACGGGCATCTGTATGGTTTGGGTCTGACTGCTTCTGTTTGCTGGTTTGTTTGGATACCTCTGCGCGCACGGCAAGTGCCGGGTGTGGAGGCAAGAGCAGCCCAATCTGTCAGCAGCTCACTTGCTTCGGCATGGGCAATACTCCTGGTTGTGGCGATTTCCATCCCGATTGTTTGGGAACTGTTCCACCGGGAGGAAGCCTCAGATCTGCGGACGTTCCGACTACTTGTCGCAACCGTCGCGATCGTGTGTCTCGCTTGTACTGCCTATATAAAGGAGCGTCTGGCGAAATTCGAACTGCTTTCCCTCGTTGGTTTAGCCAACATTCGACTTCGCTTGGCAATGGAGTCGGGCAAATCAGTGGGCTGGGAGTGGGACATCAAAAGCGGACGAGATTCTTGGTTTGGCGATCTGAAAACAATGTTCGGAATCCCGTCCGACACTTATGTGGGGCGCGTAGAAGATTTCCATCGCCGTGTACATCCGCAGGATCGAGAGCGAATCGCGAGAGCGGTCAAGGAGGCAATGAACGGACATCGGCCATACTCGGCAGAGTTTCGCATCCTCTCCCAGGACGGGACTGTGCGCTGGGTCGCGGCCAAGGGAACTTTCTACTATGCCACGAATGGTGACCCAGAGCGGATGCTGGGCATGGCGGCAGACATCACCGAACGCAAGCTAGCCGAAGAGGCGCTCTCGGGCGTAAGCCGCAGGGTGATTGAGGCAGAAGAGCGCGAACGTAACCGTATCGCGAGAGACCTTCACGAAGATATTGGCCAACGTCTCGCTCTGCTGGCAGTAGAGATCGAACAACTGAAAACAGACCCTCCCAATCAGACCAATGAGATGCTGAACCGCATGGGCGCAGTTTGGAAGCAGATCTTGGAGGTTTTGACCGATGTCAAAGCCTCCGCTCACGAGTTGCACTCTCCCAGGTTGGAATACCTCGGCATAGCAGCGGTCATGAGGAGCTTTTGCGAAGAATTCGGCAAGCGAAGGAAGGTGGAGATTAACTTCACGAGCCACGATCTGCCCGGCCTCGTGTCACCGGACATTTCCCTTTGCCTTTTCCGAGTACTTCAGGAAGCCCTGTACAACGCCGTAAAGCACAGCGGAGTGCGGCGTTTCGAAGTGCAATTATGGGGAGAATCAGAAAACGTCAATCTCACGCTCAGCGATGGCGGCGTAGGGTTCGAGCTCGAAACGGCAACGAAAGGCCGAGGCCTTGGTCTCATCCGTATGGAGGAGCGGGTGAAGTTGCTGAAAGGAACGTTTTCAATCGAATCGCAACCCAAGCGCGGCACGTCAATCCACGCTCAAATTCCCCTCAGTTCGGGAAACGATGCCATCTGCGCGGTCCGCTAAAGAGCATCGAAACATAGGAACCGACCACGGTAAGCCCTAAAGGCGTGTAAAATCCACTTCACTGCGAGAGAACGGTTGAGTGTTCTGCACAGATTCTCGCGTAGACGTCGCTTTCGTGTTCACGTTGAAGGCTCTTCATCACATACCCACACAGAACATCCACACCGTACTTCTCGGCTATCTCGCCCCAGAGGTGTTCGAGCTGAACAGCTGCGTCCGACTTACCTTGCGCCCACAACGAAGATGTGCCTTCACCGCAAGCTGCAACACAGGGATGCTCTGCCTTCACCGCTTTGGCCGCTGCCCCAAAAAGCTCACCGGCGACTTTCGAAAATCGAACTGGGTCAGGCAGACCATTAACCGTAAATGTCGAGAGTGCCTCCACAACGTCCAACGGGATATAGATCCCCTGTTCAATGGCAGCAGCGACGTCCACGCCATCCGCTTGCAATTTCTGAAGAAGACTTGTCCGGTGTGATTCAGTCGCCACAACAATCACCGCATGCCCAGCTCTTAGGTTGGCTTCAATAAAGCTAGTGAAGCCGGCTAACAAGGATGCCTCATCAGAATGGAACTGAACCGCATGGCTGCCAGTCGTCTTCCGAAGTCTCGGCGTAGGCGATGAGAGAGCCTCTTCTTGGCACGGGCGGTTCGAGGCTTGCGCCTCGCCGTTGGAGAAACTGTGAACCGACGATCCGCTACTTACAAACTGCTGCCCCTGAAGAACCGCCTCCAAAGCAGATAACATTTCACTTCCGGCATGCGCTTTGACAACGAAGCCCTGAGCTCCCAAGCCGAGAGCTTCTTGGACCGCATCCGCAGAGGATTCTTGACTCAGAAAGAGTATCTTTGACCCTGGGCAGAGCTCGCGGATTCGTCGAGCGGCTGCGATTCCATTTAGCTTCGGAAGCCCGATGTCGAGCACAACCAAATCCGGCTGCAGCTCTTCGGCCTTCTGAACCGCTGCTAAGCCATCTGCAGCTTCGCCGACGACTTGCCAATTGGAATTCTTCTGCACAATCGAAAAAACGAAACGGCGCCAAGCGTCAAAATCGTCCACTACTAAAATGCGAATGATGACATCCCCCTTTCTTCATTTCGAAGGATCGCTGGCGTCTTCAATCAAAATGAGAACCGCTGACTCTCTGACGTTGCCGTACTGTACTCGTTTTCTTGCATGGTTTGAAGCGACCAACACGGCCGAGGCTGTGCAAATCTCAGCTATTGCGTCATACAAATTCTCTCACTTCAAAAGGAGATCGCGAGGACTTCTATGTGATTTGATTCAAGGATTAAGCATTGCGTTGTACACCCGACCAATTTACAATCGTCGCAAATCTGTCGTGTGCTACGTAACTCTCCCAACTTTGGTGAGGATATCAAATCGACTATGGGAGTAAATGAACCGTGACATGCAAGTCGTGCGGGTCAGACAATCAGAGCAGGTTCACCGCAGAGATTGCCATCCATTTTCCGGGATTGAAAGGTCTTGAGAAGCCCATTGTCTGGCTCTTTCCGGAGCTATTGGTCTGTCTGAACTGCGGGAACGCAGAATTTGCAGTCCCCGAAAGGGAGTTGCGTGCACTTGCGAAAGGCGACGCGGCGGCGGCGGGATGAGTCGCAGCCCTTTCAAACGCAGCAATCCACCAGGTGCCTGATTAACGCCGTTACCGTCCAAGTGAGTACTAGCCCGCACATCTGTGGAGTCGAGGTCTGGCGCGGTGGTTTAGGTGGGACCTATCTGCTGCCGGCCCTTTCGTTTGCCGGTGCCTCACTAGTCCAACCCTGCTTCCGTTTCCACACCCCGCTCATCGAACCGGGCGTGCGGATTTGCCGCATCCGGCTCTCGGAGAAGACTCACGCAATCGCCGTAGCCATTGCATGTGACGCTGTCTGCAACTCTTGAAAACAAAGCGGGAGTTGTCAGGCTCATCGCCAATCTCCCATCCTTCGTTGCTTCTCGCGTCCGCCTTCAACTTAGGCCCCTTCCCTCCACCGGAGTTACCCGGCTTCGTCAGTACTACGAGCCTCTCCGCCATCCCAGTCAGCCCGGTCAGCCCGGCCTTTCTCTCGCGAGTTGCCAGTTGATCCATACCGCGATCACCGCTGGGACTTCCCGTGTTGCGTATGGTCCACTTTGCTTGCATGCCGTCGCCAATACCCGGGCAGGTCTGCTGGAATTTATTCGCTCGTACCCTTCCATCAGCTTCGGCCTTCCCCGAAACCGGGGCGGGTTGGCTCCTGCATTAGTCTTTTCGAGGCCTGCTCAGCATTCACTCACGTTACGGCCTGCACGCTCGCCGAGTCGCCTAGCGACCTTCTGCACCAGAGGCTTCAGCAGTTTCGTTGCCTCCACTGCTGCTCTGATTGCTACCGGGTGGAGCGAACCAGTTCCCGGGCCGGTTATCTCCCGCTGTGGACCACCACCTTTCACGGCGCACCCGATTTTGCGAATTACCGGGACTTGCCTCCGAATTTTGCCCACGTATAGTTGTACCTCAAGCTGAAGCCGACATCCGCCGGACCATTATTATGCACGACTGCCTTGGCAAACTCGAAGATCAGCGTGTTTCGGGGATTCAGAGATATGGTCATTTCCGTTCCCAAAATGAAATTCTGCTGTGTATTGTTCTGAGGAACCCCGTCAACCGTGGTAGCGCCACGAAAGGAGTAACGCGTGTCGAACGAAGCCCAAAGGTTGCCGGTGAATGAGTAGCTGAGATGTCCTTCGATCCCCGGTAGCGGATCTTGCCGAAGTATCTCCTTGCCATGATACGAAGTGTTGTCCGTGTAGAACGAGACGTTCGTGTATGCATCGAGCTCCCACTGCTGCTCGTGCCCAAACGGGTGCGACCACGCGAGTTCCGGCTTGAACGACCAGCGATCCGAGCCGAGGTTGAGAATTCTGCTCGGTTGATAGGAGCCGGTAGGTGCGGTCATGATCAGGCTCAGACCCAGAGTAGTAGTAGGCTGGTAGTGTTTAAACTGTTCCACTGAAAGGGCCGGACCTCCTTTCAGCAACATGGCGAATGCATAGCTGGAGTCGCCCGCGCCCCTGGTCGAGCCCTGGATGTTCGTGCCACTAATGGAGCCGCACAGCCCGGCAACTGGGACACCCGCTTCGACCCACATCAAATGGTGAAAGAAGCCGAAGTAGCGCGTGTAGTCGATGATTCCTTGATTGACGTTAAGTTTTGCGCCGGCGACAACGAGCGATGTATCCAGCGAGGCGTTGGCGTGCACGTAGGTATAGCCAAGTTCCAGCTGATTCGTCCCGACGGGCGTGTTTTCATAAGCACGCGGATCAGGAGCTGCCTCGCTTTGACAATGCCATTGAGTCCGCCGTCCGGATGCGCAACTCGATCCCGGTCGAGCTTGGGCTTCTGCTTGTGGTTTACACTTTGGGAATGTGGATCTGGAGTAGCCGGGTCGGACTTAACACATCGACGTGGTATGCCAACGCGGGCGGACGCTGGAATCTGACTCCCGCTGGCTACTGGTATGTATTCGTGAGTATTCCGATCGTCCAGTTCATCCTTCTGCGGTGGTACTTCAGGCTTCTTGTCTGGTTTCGCTTCCTTTGGCAGGTTTCCAGAATGGATCTGCATCTGATTCCCACTCATCCCGACCGATGCGCGGGTCTTTCGTTCCTGGGGAAAAGCTCGTACTCGTTCGGCCCGATTCTCTTTGCACAAGGCGCCATGCTCGCGGGCCTGGTTGCCAGTCGAGTCTTGTACAGAGGGGAAAGCCTGTTGTCCTTCAAGTTACAGATTGGAGGATTCGTGGTTTTCTTTGTCCTGGCTATTCTCGGCCCGCTTTTGATGTTCACCCCACAGTTGGCAAAGGCAAGAAGAAAGGGGTTGGCCGATTACGGGCTGCTCGCTCAGCGTTATGTTGAAAGCTTTGAGCAGAAGTGGGTCGCATGTAATCCCATCACATCCGAAGAGCTCCTTGGCGCTGCTGACATTCAGTCCCTCGCTGATCTCGGCAATAGTTATGCTCTTGTCCGCGACATGCGCCCGGTCCCTTTCGGACTCGACGACATCACCCGTCTCGCTGCTGCCACTCCAGCCCCCCTGGTACCTCTATTGCTCACGATTTTTCCTGCGGAAGAGCTCCTCCTGCGCATCATCAAGGTCCTATTTTGAAGAGATCTGGACGAGGCAATTGCGGGTTCCAGGGCGAAGATGTTCGGTAACCGGGCTGATCAGGAGTTTGCCGATGGCAACCCCCAATCGTGATGAAGGTGCCTGACAATAGGGATGAAAACAGGCCTGTAATAGGTTGTCGTGAGGAACTGTATGATTTGACAGTTCTCAACTAGCTGACCTCTGCCCTATGGTTAATAAATGTCTGCAGTCGGTCAAGATTTGGTTCAGGGGGGCGGGCAAGCAACACCGAAAGAAAGGGAGGCAGCGTAAATGCCACCAGCTGATTCAAGCAAAACGAGTGAGCGGATTACCAGGAGAGCTTTGCTTTGCTTCTTCACTTCCGTAGTGATGCTGATCCTCCCCGCTTTCGCCGCCGACAAGCAGAAAGACGAAGGCACCCTTCGGAACGCCAACCTTCTGTTACAGGATATGCTCAATAGCAAGGACATCTCGCCGACCGTGTTGTCAAAGACTTCTTGCGTGCTGATTCTACCTGGCGTGAAGAAGTTCGGCTTCGGTGTCGGCGGCAGCGGCGGCCGGGGGCCCTTGCTCTGCCGCACTGGCAAGAACTTCGACGGCAAGTGGTCCGCGCCTGCGATGTATTCGGTCGGCGGCATGAGTGCTGGTTTGCAGGTAGGTGGCTCGTCCAGTGACTTCGTCCTCCTACTCATGACCGAAAAAGTCGTGAATCAGGTTCTGAACGGAAAGACCAAGATGGGCACGGATGCGACGGCAGCGGCGGGCCCTGGCGTCACCGCGGCCAGCGCCTCTGACGCCGACATTCTGACTTACGGGCGGACCAAAGGAGTGTTCGCTGGCGTCTCCCTGGGAGGCTCAACGGTGGAATCAGACAATGACGCGAATTCCCGCCTGTACGGCAAGACGCTGACGGCAACAGATATCGTGCGCGGGACCGATGTCAAGCCTTCGACTGAAGGTCAGTCCCTGGTTACAATGCTTGACAGCAAACTCCCAAGGCTCCGCAAGTGAGAAGAGTAAAGCACGGTGCCGTATGAAGTTCACTTTTTCTAATGCTCATTCTGCCGTTTGTCCTAGCTGTGGTAGCGCGTCGGTCCACAGATCGAGAAGAAGAGGACTGATAGAATACCTCCTTCACACGTTCCTCTCGACAAAGCCCTATCGCTGCGAGGATTGCGACCTTCGCTTTTTGCGCTTCCACCTCGTGCATTCCTCGCATCCCCCCGTCAAACCCGTCATCTAAGGGAGACGGCGCTAACTTCTGATAAACGCGGAACCGGAAAAGTGCGGGCTAGTACTTGACGTGTCCGGTTACGCGACTAACCAGGCATTTTGTTTACTTTCACGTTACGTCCGGATTGTATAGCGATTCGTTGGTCGCAGAGCGTTTCCATGAAGGAGCGCTCTGCCAGAGTTACGTCGCTTCTCTTTACCGCAGAGGTGGCTGTGGCACCCGACTCCTGATGATTCACAGGAGGGTTTGCAGAGCCGGGCTTTCTACCGGTGTTTTCTAGGAAGCGGGCGTCCGGCTTGGAGCAAGCTCCGAGTTTCGATATTTCGCAGCGCTCACATACCCTCGCACGTGGTCTTTGTCAATTCTGTTTACGACCACCTGCACGGGTTGAGGATCGTCCACCCGGTGGATCCAGATCGGTTCGTATAGATTTACCTTCGTCTTGCTGACCTCATTGTCGTCCACGATCATCGTCAGATCGAAGCTGTTATGCCTGGTATCCACTTTCCGCAGTGAAAGCATCAATGGTCCGGAGCGCTGGAAGTTCTTCGACTTTGAAAGGCTGAACTCGACGTAGTTCCTCTCGCCACGTTTCTGCAAGGCGACGAGTTCTTCGTGCGTTCGGGCGATTGATCCGCTCAGAACATCCCGAGTTGCGCTTAAGTTTTCTTCCAAATCCAAGCGGGTCTTGGCTATTTGGTCTTGGGTGTCCTTTAGCTGCTTCTGCTGTTCGTCCATCCGCGTCTGAATTTCCGTCAGCCGCTTGTCCTCCGCGCTGCTGCGCTTGTTGGAGGCCTGCTTCGCGGCTGGTGAGTTGGCTTGTGCGGCCGCTGCGGTCACAGCCTTTTGCGCCCTGGACACTTTATTCAGCTTGCCAGTCAGCAAGTCGATTTGTCCTTGCAGTTGACCGACGGTCGCACGCATCTGCTCCTGTTGCCCCTTCATGTCCCTCATCAAGGTTTGCTGGTGGACACCGTAGCCTACCGCGAGACCTGCGGCCACGATTGCTATTCCAGCCGCAATGACAAGCCAGTGGGTGATGCTTGAGCCTGGTGATTTTTCCAGCTCTTGTCCTTCCGTCCCGTCTTGATGTTCTTCCATAGCGCCACTTCCCGTGCCATCACTTATTTTCGTAATGATGGACTTCTTTCTTCGAATCTGAAGTGGCCGTCGGCTGGTGGTGTTGCGTCCTGGGCTTTGCACGATTTGCGGCTCGGCCAATCCGCTACTCAGAAAGTGCTCGCCCCGAGCGACGGCTTCCATGGCGTCTAACAGCTCCGCGCCGGCGTGCGTTTTAAGCACGTAACCGTGTGCGCCGATCCTCAAGGCATGTCGCACCACCTCAGGATCGGACTCCTGACTCAGGAAGAGTATTTTGGATTCGGGGGAAAGCCTGCGGATTTGCCGAGCGGCTTCCATTCCGTTCAGTTTCGGAAGGCCGATGTCCAACAAAATCAAATCCGGTTTCAGTTCTTCTGCCTTTTGAACCGCTTCCAGGCCGTCTGCAACTTCGGAGATGACGCGGAATTTGCAGGCTTTCTGGAACATCGAACGAGCGAAACCACGCCAAGTCTCGAAATCGTCTACTACCAATATGCGGATAGGCGCCACGCCCACCTCCCGGTCGAACGAAAAACTCTATGAGCCTGGATGCTGGGAAAACAAACTTCCCAATCCTCCCTCTTAGAGCGTTACGCCGTTTCTGTCGCCTGTCAGAATTGACAGGTGTGGTGAATCAGAGTTATTCGTCAATTTTCGTGTTTGCCCGCCGCACTGAAAAGCGTAACATCTCTTACTAGTCATCCGTCGGTACTGACATGGCGTGCAAATTGTGCGGGTCAGACAGCCAGAGCAGGTTCACGGCAGAGATCGCGATCCATTTTCCGGGATTGAAAGGTCTTGAGAAGCCCATTGTATGGGTCTTTCCGCAGCTATGGGTCTGTCTGAATTGCGGGAACGCAGAATTTGCAGTCCCTGAAAGGGAGTTGCGCGTACTTGCGAAAGGCGACGCTGCGACGGCGGGATGAGTCGCAGCCCTTTCAAGACGCTCAGAATCCACGAAGTGCCTGATAAACGGGGTAGCCGTCCACTTGGGTACCAGGACCGACTTGTCCGACTTCGCGAAATACCAGGAGTTTAGCTACAGCAGCGCGGCTGTGAACTTCAGATATGATCCGGTAGGAATCGAAAGAAGCGTTAAGCCAACCCTCAACTCCGTATGGCCGGAAGCAGCCTCCTCGCCCTAATCGACGACATCGCCACGGTGCTTGACGACGTGGCGATACTCACCAAGGTCGCTGCAAGGAAGACCGCTGGGGTGCTGGGCGACGACCTCGCGCTAAACGCCCAGCAGGTCGCCGGCATGAAAGCCGACCGCGAGCTTCCCGTGGTGTGGGCGGTGGCGAAGGGATCGCTCCTGAACAAGGCTATACTTGTGCCCACAGCGCTCGCGATTAGCGCACTTGTGCCGTGGGCAGTGCTGCCGCTCCTCATGGTGGGCGGCGCGTTCCTATGCTACGAAGGCTTCGAAAAGCTGATGCATAAATTCCTGCATAGCAGGGATGAAGACACCGCACATCACGCGGAGCTCCTTCAGGCGGTGTCCGACCCTGCGATGGACCTCGTGGCAATGGAGAAAGAGAAGATCAAGGGCGCAGTGCGCACCGACTTCATCTTGTCGGCGGAAATCATCGTCATCTCGCTCGGAACGGTCGCCACCGCACCCTTCATAACCCGCGTGTTGGTGCTGACCGGCATCGCCCTTATCATGGCGGTGGGCGTCTATGGGCTGGTGGCTGGGATCGTGAAGCTCGACGACGGCGGCCTGTTCCTGAGCCAGCGAACCGGCAATGCATATTCGGCACGCGTGCTGCGCGCCTTCGGCACGGGCGTCCTCGCGGCGGCGCCCTGGCTCATGAGAGGCTTGGCCGTCGGGGGCACGGCGGCGATCTTCCTCGTGGGCGGAGGCATACTCATCCACGGCATACCCGGCGCGCATTCTTGGATAGAGGGCTCGGCAGAAGGGATGGCTCCAGTGCCCGTGATCGGCGGCGCGCTGAAATGGCTGGCGCCCGTCATGCTCGACGGCGTCGTCGGCATCTTGGCCGGCGCGCTGGTGCTGGCGATTGTGAGCGGTGCTCGGCGCGTCATCCACCCATGACGGGCTGCTAGTCAATAGTTTGGCGGCAGAGTGGGATCAAGGTTCTGATTAATGCGGTGACCGGTAAAGTCGGTTCTGGTGCTTAGTCCGGCTCCGATAATAAGCAGACACCCGCCTCTTTTTGAATAACGTTAGTCACAGAAACTGCGACTCTCTACCAAAGATTTTTTTGACTTTTTCCTTTTTAAGGGCCTCTGTATGGATTGAGGGGAGTTCTCGCCGGGTGTTCCCCGTAAGCCTGGTGGAGCCGTCCTACTCGGCAAGCCACTCTGTTAATTACGTGCCGCTCGATGGTTTCGAGCCGGACGCCAAGGTAGAAACCCTGTCATCGGAACGCGTGCTCCACGTGTGCCTTGAGGCAGATCAAGGCAGATTCACTCAAAAGCTTTACCGGAACACTATTTTTATGAACATCAAACCGTCCCATTTCGAAGCCCTGAAAGCCCTCGGCTACACTGAAGCGGAAGCGCGCTTTCTCTACATCGTAGCCACGCATTCCGGCTGCTTCGTGGCCCGCCAGTTTCTTGCCTTCACCGAGGCCCATTGGGGCAAGCGCACGACCCTCTATTGGAACAAACTTCAAACCAAGCGCCACGCCCGAACCGAATGCTTTCCGAAGAGCGGAACAGTCTATCACCTGTTCTCCCGCCGCCTCTATCGCCAGATTGATCGCGAAAACATTCGCAACTGCCGGGAACACGAAACAGAATTCATCCAACGGCGCATTGCAATGCCCGATTTCGTTCTCCTGAACCACGGGCATCAGTACCTTGAAACCGAGGCTGAAAAAGTCAGCTTTTTCGGCGATAAATTGAAGGTTCTGAGTCACTTTCTTCCTTCGAAGATCTATCGCGGACAGCGAACTTCCCAGCCCACCGTTCGCTACTTCGTCAATAAGTTCCCGATGTTTCTCACGGCTGACGGCTCTTCGCCTGTGGCGACGTTTACCTTCCTCCACGGCCCAGAGGAAAACCTCACAGCATTCGTGCACCATCTCGAAGCCTACCTCCCGCTCTTCCGGCAGCCTTCCGCATTCCGCTTTCTCTATCTGGCACGGGTCGATTCTCACTTCGAAAAGGCCAAAGAACTTTTCGATTCTCTGGTGACAATTCCGCTCGGGGCGGACGTATCGGCGGACCTGTTGCGTTACTTCCAAATCCGCAAGACCTGGGACCTCAGCCGATACGCGCCCCTGACCGAGGCTGACCTGATTTTCCGTAATCAGGCCAAGACCCGATTCGCCGGGCCACGCTTCGAACATCTCTATCGCAGCTGGAAAGTCGGACGCGTGACCGACTCCGATATCCGCCAGGATTTTGGCGGTAGCAAGCGTCCCGCGACCGTGGACTTTGCGACCGAAGTGCTTTGCCGGTTTGCGGTTCCTGAGCAGGAACCTGAGCTAAAGGGTGCAGAGGGTAAGGACTACACACTCCACCCTCGTCTTCACCTGTTTCTTCACCCTGTGGCGCACGCAATTTCTTCTGGGAGAGTCGGATGCAGAACGCAATGCAAGCAAGCGTCACCGTGGAAAAAACACCAAAGCGGGCGGGAGCGACCCCACTTTTTCGGCTTGCAGCCGCCCAAAAAATTCGTCGGGTCGCTCCCGCCCGCCGGCACGGCAATTCGTGCCGCCTGTTTTTCAGCGGTGACAGGAAGTTCGGAAGAAACAGAGTTTTGCATGCACACGCCAGTAAGACGCGCATGCCTGAGAGGAAGATCAGGTGGCAATTCTCAAAGTCCTCTGCATTGCGGTCCCCTCATTATTTTGTCTGGCTCTCCGAAAAAATGTACTGGTACCAAGATTTTTTCTTACTTTTTCCCGTTTGGATGTTCCCTAGATAAGTAGAGGGGGCCAACAGACCCAAGGGGAGCTGGGAGGAAAGGTGACCACTCACCCCCGAGTACAAATCCGCGTGATCAAACTGTTTTTTGTTTTTGGTTGAGGTTTTCCCTCTTTCAGGGCCTCTGCAATAGTAGAGGGTTTCATCGGTATGCGCGTTGGAAAGATAGCATGCATGTCAATCCATGCGCTTCTGTGCGGCGAGATGACGAGTGGCTGAAAGACACACATCACCCTACCCGTCACCCTCGCCGTCACCCTGGCGATCGGCCAAGTGCCGGAAAGAAACTCAGGGAGTGGAGTGTTGTATGTCTGACTCACAAGTCGTAACCGATCGCGAAACTCGTGAACGAACCTATCACACATCACTATGGCTGGCGCGAGGCTCGGACGATCCATCTTTGCTGGACCGCTGCCCTGAGAGAGCCTCGCTCCCGGCTATCGGAACGGTGGTGGGGGGTGAAGGGCACTTCACCCCTCAACTTCACCCAAGCTACTTCACCAGTCACTTCACCCCGGAGGAAAGAGCAAGTATCTATCAAACCATTCAGATAGAAGCTTTAGGAAGGGCGGAATTGCACGTGGCCGAGACGCTCTATGAGGCGGGAGCGACCCCACCCTTTGACGCACGGTGCGTCACGGTAGCCGTGGGGTCGCTCCCGCCTCACGAATCTACAGAAGCGAACGAGAAATCTACTGAAACGGATGAGGCTACTACAAGTTATCTCATAAACACATTCAAGCCGTTTAGAGCTTGAGAGTTATGCAAACTAGCGTAAATCGGAAGCATGGATCTCACCGACGCCCAGTGGGCGTTGCTCGAACCACTGTT
>DASXMM010000470.1:0-3912 GCA_036495665.1 Candidatus Acidiferrum sp.
CAAAACGCGGTAGCGCTGCAAGCGCACATCGCCGAGCTGCGGGAGCAACGCGAGGCCAACACGCAGAAGGCCGACACTCTGCGCGATTCACTCTCCGGCGTTCGCGCGCGCCATGCGACGCTCACGCAAATCCTCAACGATCGGTCGTACACCGCCGACGCTGTACAAAAGCTCTTCGCCGCGAACGAACGCGGCGGCGGCGAGGCCTTCCACGCCGTCGGCGTCCTGGCGGATTATGCCGAAGTGGAAGAACAACACGAAGCGGCCATCGAGCAATACCTGCGTGACGAACTTGAGTATGTGGTCGTCGAAACCTATGATCACGCTCGCGCCGGCGTTTCCCTGCTACGCGACGAAGTCGGCGGCCGCGCTACGTTCTTCGTCGATTCGCTGCGCAATCTTCGACTCGCCGAATACGAGCCCATCATCAATTTCCGTATCGAAGACGGCGTGATCTCCCGCTTGGACAAGTTAGTGGGCTTTCGCGATCCCCTTGGCCCTGCGGCGAAACAATTTCTCCCGCGGCTACGCTCAGCTTATCTGACGGATAGTGCCAGGGCCGCGGAAACTCTTGCTCGCGACAATCCGCAGTACGCCTTCGTCGCACCGGACGGCACGTGCTACCAGGGTCGCATGGTCACCGGAGGACGCGCCGATGAGGCCGGCCCCTTGGGGATGAAGCGCGAACTGCGCGCGCTTGACGCCGAAGTGCTTCAGCTTGAGCACGAGATGAGCCTCGCGCAGGCCGCGCTGTCGCAAGTGAGCACGGAGCTGCGGGAGACCGAGCAGTCACTTGAACAGGTTACGGCGCAGCAGCGCGATGCCGAACGCAGCGTCTTCTCTGCTACGCACCGTCACGAGCACATGCAGAGCGAACTGGCTCGGCTAGGTCTCGAATTGACCGTTTGCCAGAACGAGCTTTTGCGCCTCCGCAAGGAATCCGAAGACGCCAAGATGCGTGCCGAGCTCGCGAAGGCCCAACACGCGGCGGCTGCCATCAGTCGCGCCGAGGCCGAAACCGAAAGCACGCGCCTGGTTGGAGAGCTTGCGCAGCTTCGCGGCTCGGTTCAGACCGAGCAGAACGAACTTGCGGCCGCCCGCGAAGAACTCGCGGCGCTGAATGAGCGCCTCTCTTCCGCCGAAGCGTTTGCGGCGCGTTTGAAAGAAGAGCGCGCGGAACTCGATCGGCGCGAAACCGCGCTGCTCCAGCAGGAAACCTCGATCTGGGACGAAACCGCCGCTCTCACGAAGCAGAGCGAAGAGCTTGCCCAACAACTGGAAGGTTTGCGCGGTGAAAAACTTCGCCTCGAAGTCCGCCAGCACCAACTCGAACAGGAATGGGAAGCCGCCCGCACCCGCGTCACGCAAATGGAAGACCACCTGCGACTCGGGCGCCAGTCGCTTCAAGAACTTCGCGAGCGCCGCAGCCACGCGGAGGTGGATCACGCGCGCAACGATTCCGACCGTCAGCACCTACGCGAGACCTGCATGACAGAAGTCAACGCACAGCCCGAAGATTTGATCGCCACGGAAGCCGCTTTCATGTCCGGGGAAGAGCTCGCTGCCGCGGAAATAAATTACCGTGAGATGAAGCAACGCATTGAAGCGATGGGGCCCGTCAACATGATGGCACTCGAAGAGTTCAACGAGTGCGAACAGCGATTCACCTTCCTCACGCGCGAGCGCGACGACCTGCTGAAATCCATTGCGGACACACAGCAGGCCATTGCGGAACTCGATCTCGTTTCGCGCGAAAAATTCGAGCAAGCGTTCAACGCCATCAACCACAACTTCTCCGAAGCTTTCCACACCATCTTCGGCGGTGGCATGGCCGAGATGCGCCTGACCGAGCCTGACAGCTCCGGCGACGCAGGCATTGATGTAATCGCTTCGCCTCCGGGCAAGCGCATGCAGAACGTGTTGCTGCTCTCCGGCGGAGAAAAAGCCATGACCGCGCTCGCGTTGCTCATCGCCATCTTCCGTTACCAGCCGAGCCCGTTCTGTATTCTTGACGAAGTCGACGCGCCACTCGACGAGGCTAACGTCGGCCGCTTCACACGCCTCGTCGGCGACATGAGCGGCCAAACGCAATTCATCATCGTCACCCACAACCGCAAAACGATGGAGACCGGCTCCGTCCTCTACGGAGTCACCATGCAGGAGCCGGGCGTCTCGAAGCTCGTTAGCGTCCGCTGGGAAGGCGACGAAGCTCCCGCGCGCAAACAAAAAGCAGCTTCCGCCGCTTAAGCGCGGGGCGGAGCCCGACCAGATGCACCGACTGGGCTTTTGGGTTGGAATCTCATTCCGCGGAGGAGAAATTGATATGAGTCCATGCACTCTGCAGTTCGGCGGACCTGCGCCACATTTGTAATTTTTTTTCGCCGCATCTTTCCAACCCTTACACCCCTGCCAAAAAATCTCTTGCCGCTAATTTTTCTAACAATTTCCTCTACGCGCTGCTTTCCCTCGACGGAGCGCTGCGCTAGAATGCTCCACACTCTTTGGGGAGAAATATTTCTGTGGCCGCAGCTCCTGTGACTCGCATAATTCAGGAAACACATTTCGCTGGCTTGACACCTCCGGCGCGCGGAAAGGTCCGCGACATCTACGACCTTGGCGATCAGCTGCTCATCGTCGCCACCGATCGTCTCTCGGCCTTCGACGTCATTCTCCCAACGCCAATCCCCGACAAAGGCCGCGTTCTCACACAGCTCTCCCTCTTCTGGTTCAATCTCCTCGAGGACGTCATCCCAAATCATGTCCTTAGCGCCACGAACTTCCCCGCTTCGTTCGACGCCTATCGCGACGATCTCGCCGGCCGTTCCATGGTCGTCCGCAAAACACAACCTCTCCCCGTCGAGTGCGTTGTGCGCGGCTACGTTTCCGGCTCCGGATGGAAAGATTACAAAGCCACTGGAAAAATTTGCGGCATTCAGCTTCCGCAAGGCTTGCGCGAATCCGATCGCTTGCCCGAACCCATCTTCACTCCCGCCACCAAAGCCGTCACCGGCCACGATGAGAATATTTCCTTCGAGCAAGCCGCATCCTTGATCGGCAGCGAAGTCGCCGAGCGGGTCCGTTCCATCAGCATCGAAATCTATCGCCGCGCCGTCGCTTATGCTGAACCGCGCGGCATTCTACTCGCCGACACCAAATTCGAATTTGGCCTTCTCAACAGCGCCCTCGGTTCCCACGATGCCGCCAACTCCCTGATGTGGATCGACGAAGCCCTCACTCCAGACTCGTCTCGCTTCTGGCCCGCCGCGCAATATCAGCCTGGTGGCGCGCAACCTTCCTTCGACAAACAGTTTGTGCGTGATTACCTCGAGCGAATCCGCTGGCCCAAAACCCCGCCCGGCCCGGAGCTTCCGCCCGATGTGGTCGCTGGGACGCGTGCCAAATACCGGGAGGCATATCGAATCCTGGCAGGCCGCGAGCTAGACCAGTAGCTGAAAACCGGCCAAACCAAGCTGGAAACAATTTTGCGGAGCGTGAGATCGTGAAAGATCAACTCGAGGGGCTTGTCATTCAAATGGTCGACCGGGGCATTTTGTTCGATGAGGCCGTGGGCGAATTCGAAAAGCGTTTCATCAAGCGTGTCCTTGACCGCACCAACGGCAACCAGTCCCGCGCTGCGCAGGTCCTTGGAATTCACCGCAACACGCTCAGCCGGAAAATGGACGAATACAAGCTCGCCTCCGGAAACCACCGCTCCCGCTGACCGCAAGCCCGATCAGAGCCTTTCTTACTTTCTTTTCTATCCTTTCACGCAAAAAAAACCGCCTCTCTGGGGTTGCCAGAGAGGCGTCTCGCAACTTGCAGTCTTGCGTGGCCGGACTAGTCGCCCGACGGTCTCTTTTTCGTCGTCTTCTTAGGCGCGCCCTTTTCCTTCGGGATGTCCTCCTCGTTCAC
>DASXMM010000471.1:0-11690 GCA_036495665.1 Candidatus Acidiferrum sp.
TCCTTCGAGGCTCACAAAATTGGGCTGCTCGGAAGGAAAATACTTGCTTAGCGCGCGGCGATAGAGAGCGACGGACTTCTGCTCGGTCATGTAATACGGCGGGACCACCTGCGTGATGACCACGCCTTCGGCGTCCTGGCCGGCTTCGGAGATAAGCTCATCCGTGCCGACGAAGGAGACGGTCAGGAACATGGGTTTCCAGCCCTTCGCATGGGCTTGCTTCAATATGGGCGCCACCGTGTTCGCCGGTCCCACCACGACCACCGCGTCGGGGTTTGTCCCCCGGACAGCGTCGATGGCTCCGCCGGATTGGGAGGACTGCCGCTGGTAGGAGCCTACGGCGACTGGCTCCGCGGAGTGCTCCTTAAGCGCAGCCTTTACGCCTTCGAGAACAGCGCTTCCAAATGCGTCGTCGGGGTAAATCACAGCAATCTTATGGAAGCCGAGGGTTTTCCATAGGCCGTCGACTTGCTCACGCGTCTCATCAAAATAGGACGCTCGCACGTTGACGATCCAATGGCGCAAAGGCACATATAGGGTCTGTGCGCCTGTGAACAGGCCAACGACGGGAATCTTCGCGCTTTCGGCCATGGGTACATATTTCACCGCTGTCGGAGTGCCCACGAAGAATCCCAGCGCGAAGACTTTTTCGCCGATCATGTGGTCAAAACAGGCCTGCGTCTTCGCGGGGTCGTAGCTATCGTCGGCGGAGATGAGCTTCAGCTTGCGCCCGTTGACGCCGCCTTCCTCGTTGACCATGCCGAAGTAAGCCTTCGCGCCGGTTACGGTTTGCTGGCCGAGGAAATGGGACGGGCCTTCCAGAGCCGAGCACGAACCGATCAGGATCTCGGTTTCCGAAACGCTGGGCGCGTTCTGAGCATGTGTTGAAGAGACGCTCCCGAAAAGCAGTACGAGCGACAGACCGAATCCCAGGGCATATTTTAGCGGCAGGATCCTCATTTTGTTCTCCGTACAGAGGCAAGTCGTGAAGCCCAAGGGTATATTTGTTACATTAGCCGTCCTGTGCGGGATGTCAAAGAACTCTGAGGCGTGAGGGAGCGTAGAAGTAAGCTGGTGCTTATTGGCCGCTTACGGGCTGGGAATGGCAGGAACGTGAAGCTCGAGGAAAATTCTGAAGCGCGCGGTCACTGTCCCATTTTCGGAGCAAGCACGAGTAGAGCCACGCCGGTGATTAGCAAGGCAGCGGCGACCGCTGGCGGAACGCTTATGCTCTGCCGTTTTTCAAGGGTCGCGCTTAGCGAGCCGATCTTCGCCACTTCTTCGCGCTTTTGATAGTCGAAATTGGGGTGAAGAAACGCCATCAACCCGAGGATAACAAGCACCAGGCCGAGTACCACAAAGAAGCGTTTCATAAGCGAGACACTACCACAGAGAGAAAAGCCCCTCAAAGGCATTTCCAGGCACACCCCTGCGCCGGATTGGCGTAGGGGAAGCGGAGACTTCTGAGTGGGGCGAGTGCGGAACTACGAACGGCCTGCAACAGCAGCCGCGGCAGCCGTAGCAGCAGCGGCTTTCTTGGCGGCTTTCGCGGCGGTGGAAGCCTTGCGGCGTCGCTTGGTTTTTGGCGGGGTGAGCGGGGCTTCGCCGATGAGCTCGGCCACCATAATGCTGGTAACGAACAACTTGGGGCCGTGATCGTCGAAATCAATCGCCGTACGCTCCTGATCGGAAGCAGTAACAATGCCCAAGCCGTAGGTTTCGTGCTTGACCGTCTGTCCTTCTGCCATCACTTGCACATCATCCTCCTTGACCACATTTGTGTCGTCAAAATCCGATTCGAAAGTCGAAACTCGAGTCGAATGTTGACTCAAATCGAAAATCTCGAGGTGCGGTGCCCCCCCAACCTCAGGGGCACCCAAACGCACAGGCTAGAGGCCGGTAACGTTCTCTGCCTGAAGGCCTTTGGGGCCTTTCGTTACTTCAAATTCCACTGCTTGACCTTCATTGAGCGATTTGTATCCGTCCATCATGATCGCGGAGAAGTGTACGAAAACGTCCTCCCCGGTTTGGCGCTGGATAAAACCATAGCCCTTCGAAGCATTAAACCACTTGACTGTTCCTTGTTCCTTCACTTCCACTACCTCACGTGCGCTTCCCCGACTTGGCTGGGTCTGCGAGATTAGAATCGCTTTGCTTCTCTTGGTCCGTATCCTGCCTACTGCGGGCAAGCTAACACCCGACGTTTCCCAAGCGCCGTGACAACCTCCAACCCGCAAAAAAGGCCGCAAAGATTGTCCTTGCAGCCCTTTCGAACGAGTCAAAAGGTAATACAAGAGCAACAAACGCTAGGCCAAGAGTACCACGAAAAGTGGTATTTGTCCACGCCGGAGGCAGGCTTCGGACGGCTGCCTATGAGCTGTTAAAGTATTGATAACAGTATACTTGCTTTGGCACAGAGTGGCTGGGACGACGCTTTACGAGGAGAAAGTCGGCTATTCAAGAGACTCGGGTTCGAGGCTTAAACCAGCCTCGCCGGAGGCCCTCTTTTCCCAATATTTGCGCACCCATGCTTCCCAGCTCTTGCCAGCGGCGGGATCGCGGCCGGAGAAGGCGAGTGCTGCGATGTCGGCATAGGCGATCTTCTGTTTTTGGTTGGAATCCTTTGGCAGAAGACGCACAAACGAACTCGCGAGGGTCGAGCCGGAGACGCGATCGAAAATGTATCCTTCCAACTTCTTGCCGTCTTTGGTGGTTACAGAGACGTCGCCGCGATAGTCGAAGGCTTTTTCGAGCGCTTCGCGAAGTTCTTGTTCCGTGGCAAGTTCCGGGACCCAACCTTCGACGGTTTCACGCTCTCTTCCAGGAGCGACTTCGAGCGTATCGGGATTCTGTGAAGCAGTTTCCATGTGCGAAGGATGATCGGCATGTCGAGGACCCGTCACGCGCGCGTCTCCTCGAGATGGCCCTTAGCGGCATCAATCTGGACCAGCGGATTGTAGGCGTGAACAGGTTTCGCAGGCTCGTTCAACAACGCGAGGGCGTCCGCGTCTGTGTAGCTGCCAGAGAAAGTGGCTCTTACCGTCGCCCACAACCCGCGCAGGCCGCTGAACGTGTGATCCACGGCGGAGGCCTCATAGCCGCTGTGCACCATGCAATTAGCGCACCTGGGATTGCCGGATTCGGTGCCGTAGTTCTGCCACTCGGTGGCGTCGAGCAGTTCCTGGAAGCTGTCCGCGTAGCCGTCCTGAAGGAGATAGCAGGGCTTCTGCCAGCCGAAAACGTTATACGTGGGCATACCCCAAGGCGTGCAAGCGTATTGCTTCTTGCCCATCAGGAATTCGAGGAAGAGCGGCGACTGATTGAATTGCCAGCTTTTCTTGCGATTGGAAAGGATGGCGCGGAACGTCCGGCGCGTGCGAGCGCGACCGAGGAAGTGCTTTTGATCCGGGGCTTTATCGTAGGAGTAACCCGGGGACAGCATCATGCCTTCGACGCCCAGCTCCATCATTTCGTCGAAGAAGACGCGGACGCTATTGGGATCGGCGCCGTCGAAGAGCGTGGTGTTGGTGGTGACGCGGAAGCCGCGCTTTAGAGCTTCCTTGATGCCGTCGACCGCGAGATCGTAGCCACCTTCGCGGCAAACGGAGAAATCGTGGTGTTCGCGCTGGCCGTCCATGTGAACGGAAAACGTCAGATATTTGCTGGGCTTGAAGAGGTCGAGCTTTTCTTTCAGGAGCAGCGCGTTCGTGCAGAGGTAGATGTACTTCTTGCGGGCGACCAGGCCTTCGACAATTTTGTCGATTTGCGGATGCATCAGCGGTTCGCCGCCGGGGATGGACACCATCGGTGTGCCGCACTCGTCGACAGCTTTGAAGCACTCTTCAGGAGTCAATTCCTTCTTGAGGATGTGCGCGGGGTATTGGATTTTGCCGCAGCCGGCGCACGCCAGGTTGCAGCGGAAGAGTGGCTCGAGCATCAGCACAAACGGGTACCGCTTGCGCCCAGCAATCTTTTGCTTGAGGACGTACGTCGCGACCGTCCACATCTGTGAGATTGGTACCGGCATTTGTCCTGTTTATTTTACGTTCGACCCGGCCCGGGAACCATAAGATTTCCCCGGACTGTTCTATTGTACTCAAGTCCCCCCGTTTCTGCTTGCGGGAGCTTCTGCACGCTCACACTTTCACTGGTTGGGCCACTACAACGGGTCGCAACTGCTGTCGCCGCTCAAGTGAGCATAGCCTGAGGCCTACGCCGCTGAGAACTTTCAGAAGACAGGACGCTTAGTGGGCTAAGAAAAAGATGAAAAAAGCGATTGACAAGTTATACTGTGTCTCGTATAGTGTGTGGCGTACACTATATGACACCCGGTACGAACAACCACGAACTCTTTGAGAACCTTCGGCTGGAGCTTCGGCGCGGCTCGCTGGTCCTTGCTGTACTGACGGCGCTGCGCAAGGAGCAGTACGGCTACACCCTGCGAAAAACACTCGGGGAAGGCGGCATGGCGATTGACGAGGGCACTTTGTACCCGTTGCTGCGGCGGTTGGAGAGCCAAGGACTGCTGGTCAGCGAATGGCGCGAGGAAGAAAAACGCAACAAGCGATTTTATCGGTTGTCGGCCGAGGGCAAGGTGATATTGAAACAACTGCTGACGGAGTGGCAGAGCATCAATGCTTCACTCGATGGAATGCTGTGAAGAAGGCAAGGAGCACGCTATGGATCTAGTCGATCGTTATGTAAAGGCCGTCGCAAAGGCGCTTCCCGAGAATCAGCGCGAAGATATTTTGAGCGAATTGTCGGAGGACATTCGGTCGGAGATCGAGGACCGGCAGCGGGAGCTTGGACGCGCACTGACCGAGGCGGAGCAGGAAGCTTTGCTCAAGCAGCGCGGCAACCCCCTGGTACTAGCTGCACGCTATCGGCAGGACCACCGGTCTGTAGCGTTTGGGCGGCAAATCATCGGGCCGGTGTTGTATCCGTTCTACGTCAGGGTGCTGTCCTTCAATCTGGGCCTAACGTTCCTCGTCATCACGATCATCTTCACAGCGCTTGCGGTCAGCGGGCAGAAGATTGGCATCGGCGACATCTTTTCGACTTCCTTGTTGCAACTTTTCATTCAATTGAGCGTGGTCACGCTGATTTTCTCGATTGTGGAAAAGCACCTGGTGAAACATCCCGATCGCTGGAATTTGAACGGGAGGCGCGGCAGTTTCCGGCTCGACCTAGATATCCAGAGAGATGTCCAGAGGGATATCTTGTTTCGAATGGAGTGCAACACCCGGGAAGTTTCGCGGTTCGAATCTGTCTCGATCATTATTGCATCCGCAGTAGCGCTTGCGTGGATGACGGAAGTTCAGCGCTATCCGTTCCTGATTCTTGGCCCAGCGGCTGCGTTTTTGAAGCTCGCGCCCATCTGGTATCAAGTTTATTTTCCGATCGTGCTGCTTACGGTCGCGGAAATCGTGCGCGCGATCATCAATCTCGCGCGTCCTGATTGGGTGCGATTTCGTACGTTAGTTCGCGTGATCGTGCAGGCCGCCGTGCTGGCGGTTGTCTATTTCCTGATCAAAGCGGGAAGTTGGGTGACAGCGGCCGGCTCTATGACGGAGAACGCGGGCAATTCCACCCGGACTCTCGAAATCATCAATCAGTGGTTTTTGTACGGGCTTGTGAGCACGGCGATTTTTTCTGGTGCCATGCTTGTACTCCGGATCACGCAACTGATTCGCCAGCCACGCGGGCAGAGCGAATCACCAGGCGTTGGCACAGCCGCGAAGGAAGGAAACTAAGGAAGGTACGAATATGTTGCACACGTTTTTCTTCATTCTGTCGTTATTCATGGATTATCAGATGTTTGCCGACGCGGTTCACAGTGGACTTCTCCTGGGTTTGATCAACGGGGGCGTTTTCTTCTTGGCTGGAACGTGCGCGGCGATTCGTGGCCGAGCGGGGCGCCGCCATTTCGGGCATGAGGCTGGCAGCAGCGTCAACGCAGGCAAGCAAGTTCGCGTTTGAAGTGATTGTCACTTTCATCTGGCATAGGACGTGCACGTACGGTTGAGAATGGGTGTGCGCGAAAAATGCGACGGTGAGCACCGAAGGTATACAAGTTGACGCCTGTGGCTCCGCAGCAAGGGCGTAAAATCAAATCATCTTCTACGTGCGAGAGAAATTGGGACCATGTCCCGAGAAAACCTTCTATCACTGTTCCGCGAGTTCGAACGCTACGGCAGCGATGTTGCGTTCGTGCAGCGGCGCGGCTATCGGGGGGAAGCGTGGACCTATGGCAAAGTCGCGGCTATTGCGGTTGGTTTCGCTTTGGAGTTGAAGGAGCGGGGCATCCGCACAGGCGATCGCGTTCTCATTTGGGGGCCGAACAGCGCGGAGTGGGCGGCGGCGTTTTGGGGGTGCTTGTTGCGCGGCGCGGTGGCCGTGCCGATGGACGACGGTGCGACGGCTGATTTTGCGGAGCGGGTTGCGCGAGATGCAGGCGTCAAACTGGTCTTCGCGTCGCGCGAGAAGGCGACGCTGGATTCCGCCATCCCGAGGCTTGTACTGGAGGATTTGGCTGACAGGGTCGGGTGCCCGCGCGTTCACGCAACAAGGCGCGTCGTCGGAGAACCCGACAAACCACTTTACAAAACGCTGGCCGATGAATCCATCACCCGCAAACACATCGCGCAAATTGTTTTCACTTCAGGCACGACAGCGGAGCCAAGAGGCGTCGTCCTGACGCATGGAAATTTTCTGGCAAATCTGGAGCCGATTGAGCGCGGGATCGATCCGTACAGGAAATACGAACGCTGGTGGCATCCCACGGTCTTCGCCACGCTGGTGCCGCTCAGCCACGTGTTTGGGCAGGTCATGGCGCTTTTTGTGCCGCCGCTGCTTGGCGCGACGGTGGTCTTCGAGCCATCTGCAAATCCCGGCGAGATCATTCGAACGATGAAGCGGGAGCGTGCCACGGCGCTCATCGCAGTCCCGCGGATGCTGGACTCGTTGCACGCAGCGATTGAACGAGAGTTCGAGTCGCGCGGCCGGCGAGATTGGTTGAAGCGGGCGCTTGATGCGGCAAACGGGAGGAAGTTTTTGCGCCGCGCATGGAAATTCCGGCGGATTCACCTGCGCTTCGGCTGGAAGTTCTGGGCGTTTATTTGCGGCGGGGCTGCGCTGTCGAGGGAGACCGAAGAGTTTTTCAAGCGTTTGGGATACGCGGTCGTGCAGGGTTATGGCATGACGGAAACCGCCTCACTCATCAGCGTGAACCATCCTTTTCGTGCCACGGAGGGCTCGATCGGCAAGGTCCTCCCTGGGCGCGAATTTCGGCTCGCCGAAGATGGAGAAATTTTGGTGCGCGGCGAGAATGTTTCCGGCGGTTATTGGGAAGGCGGAGCGCTGCGGCAACGAGCGAGCGGCGGGGAAGAATGGCTGCGCACCGGCGATATTGGCGAAGTTGACGCCGCGGGGAATCTCCGCTTCAAAGGACGCAAAAAAAACGTCATCGTCACGCCGGCGGGGTTGAATGTTCATCCTGAGGATGTGGAAACTGCTCTGCGTAAACAGCGCGGCGTGCGTGACTGCATCGTCGTTTCCGATCCGCGCGGCGGCAACGCCGAGCCTTTCGCTATCTTGCTGATGAACAGCGGTGCGGAGGCCAAAGAACAAGATCTGCGCGCGGCGGTTGAGAGTGCAAACGCCTCCCTTGCCGAATACCAGCGTGTGCATCGCTGGCTCGTCTGGCCGGAGCCCGATTTTCCTCGCACGCCGACTGGCAAGCCGAAGCTCAGAATGATCGCAGCCCGCGCGGCGGAATTGTCCAATGGCGCGCCGGCTGCGAATGCGCCGTCGGGCATTCTGGATGATTTGCTGGGAAGATTTTCAGCTTCAAAAGGGACTTCCGAGAAGCTGGAGAAGGAACTGAGTCTTACTTCGCTCGACCGCGTCGAGTTGATGAGTGCGCTTGAAGAGCGTTTCCAAGTCGAACTGAACGAAACGTCCTTTGCCGAAGCAAGAACCGTCGCCGACGTGCGGCGCCTTCTGCAACAACCAGCCGCTCATCGCACGGAATACGTTTATCCACGGTGGACGCAACGCGCGCCCATTCGCTGGCTGCGGCTCGCGGTTTATTACGCGTTGGTCTGGCCCGCCACACAAATCCTCGGACATCCCAGGATCGTCGGCCGTAAACATCTTCGCGGCGTCCGCGGGCCCGTGCTGATCGTTTCGAATCACATCACACGCCGCGCTGACATCGGCTTGGTCCTCGGCGCGCTTCCTCCCCGGTTTCGGCATCATGTGGCAACAGCGATGAGCGGTGAGACCCTGCAAAACATGCGCCGGCCGCCGCGCGATTCGTTTTTCCCCAAGCGCTGGGCTTACCAAATCGGTTACTGGCTGGTCACCGCGCTCTTCAACGTCTTCCCACTGCCACAACGTTCCGGCTTTCGCGAAAGCTTCCGTTTCGCCGGTGAATCCGCCGACCGTGGCTACAGCATCCTCGTTTTCCCCGAAGGCGAGGTCAATAATTCCGAAGACGGCCGCATGGCGCCCTTCCAAAGCGGCGTCGGCCTCCTCGCCGAAAATCTGCGTCTTCCTATCATTCCGATGCGCCTCAATGGGGTCTGGCAAATGAAGCGCGAAGGCCGTCGCCTCGCGCACCTCGGCGAAATCACAGTTCACATCGGTGCACAAGTCGTCTTTCCTCCAGAGACACCTCCCGAAGAAATCGCCCGTGCCCTCGAATCACGAGTCCAAGCCTTGTAGGAGCACAGCATGCCGCGCCCCTAGCGCCACTCGTCGCACGATCGCGTTGCCTTCGTAGTTTCCCCTTCTTGACTCGCCAACACTTCACCGCTTACGAAAAGCGCCACTTTTCGTTCTGTGGCAAAATAGAGTGTTGTCTGAGATGGATTTTATGGCCAACCGCACAGTAATGACGTTGGAACGACCGGGTAAGCCCTCCAAGGGCGCGAAGAAAGGTGCTGCGAGCAAAGCTGCTGTGAACAACGAACAGCGCGAGCGCGTTTTTGACGCCTTTCGCCGATGGGGCTATTACGAAGCTACGCTCGACCCGCTAGGCGTCTTCCAGCCGCAGAAGATGGCCGATTTGGAACTGAACGGCGAAGTCGCCGAGGAAGCTCGCCGCATCTATTGCGGCAAAATCGGCGTGGAGTTCATGCATCTCCCTGAACCGGAGCGGCGGCGCTGGATTGCCGAGCGCATCGAAGGCCCCCAGCCAGAAGTGAACCAGGAAAAAATTCTTGAGCGGCTCGTTCGTGCTGATCTTTTCGAGCAAGTTCTCCAGGCCCGCTACCTGGGCACGAAGCGGTTTTCGCTCGAAGGCGTTACTTCGCTGATTCCGCTCCTCGATTCCATTCTCGACACCGCCGGTGAATTCGGCGGCGTCGACTGTGTGATGGCCATGAGTCACCGCGGCCGCTTAAACGTGATGGTGCACGCCGCGAACAAACCGCCGCACGAAGTCGTTGCCGGATTCGAAGATGTCGATCCGCGCAGCGTGCTGGGCGCGGGTGACGTGAAGTATCACGTTGGCGCGACCGGCGTCTACACAACCACGAGCGGCAAGCCCATCAACATGCATCTGGTCTCGAACCCCAGCCATCTCGAAGCGGTCGATCCAGTGGCCATGGGCCGTGCGCGAGCCAAGCAGACGCGGCATGGCGTGGACGGACCGATTATTGACCGTTCGCGCGAAACGCTTAACAAGGTGTGGCCGATCGTGATGCACGGCGACGCGGCATTTGCCGGCCAAGGTATCTTGGCAGAAACGCTTAATCTCGCTGATCTGAAGGCCTATACGGTCGGTGGCACAGTGCATATCGTCGTCAACAATCTCATTGGATTTACAACGCAGCCGTCGCAAGAGCACTCTTCTCGTTTCGCTGCGGACATCGCCAAGCGCCAGAGCATCCCGATCTTTCATGTGAATGCGGAAGATCCCGACGCTGTCGTGCGCATCGGAAAGCTCGCCGCAGAGTACCGCGCGACGTTCGGCAGCGACGTTGTAGTGGACATCGTCGGTTACCGTCGCCACGGCCACAGCGAAGTCGACGACCCTACCATCACGCAACCGCTTCTCTACGAAAGGATCAAGAATCACGAGCCGCTGTGGAAGATTTATGCGAAGCAAACGGGCATCGACACTTCGCTCATCGTCGAAGCAGTAAAAAAAGAGTACGAAGTCGAGCAGCAGAAGGCGGGTCAGCTCACAAAGATTCCGCATTTGCGCAAGCTTCCGGACTATTGGTCTCTTTACAAGCACGGGAAATACGATCCCGCGTACGAAGTCGACACCGGAGTAACGCAAGAAAAGCTCGCGGAACTAACAGACGGCCTCGTGCGCGTGCCCGCCGGCTTTCACCTGCATCCGAAGATCGCAAAGCTGCTCGAGCAGCGAAATGAGATGGGCCACGGCAAGCGCGCCATCGACTACGGTTTTGCGGAAGCGCTAGCGCTTGGTTCGCTGGTGCTCGAAGGCAATCCGGTTCGTCTTACCGGGCAGGATACGCAGCGCGGCACGTTCAACCAGCGCCACGCAGTTCTGATCGACACGGAAACCGAGCACAACTATCTGACGCTCTCGCATCTTTCCCGCCAGCAGGCTTTCTGCGAGATTTACAATTCCTCCCTTTCCGAAGCGGCCTGCGTCGGATTCGAATATGGCTTCAGCCGCGACTACCCAGAAGCGCTGGTCATGTGGGAGGCGCAGTTCGGAGATTTCGCCAACGGCGCGCAGGTGATCATCGACCAATTCCTGAGCGCCACCGAAGATAAGTGGAATCTCCCCAGCGGCCTTGTGCTTTTGCTGCCGCACGGCTATGAAGGTCAGGGGCCGGAGCATTCTAGCGCTCGCATCGAACGGTACATGCAGCTCGCCGCCGAAGACAACCTGCAAATCTGCCAGCCCTCGACGGCCGCACAGTATTTTCACATGCTGCGTCGGCAAGCCTTGCGTGCGTGGCGTAAGCCCTTGATCGTTTTCACGCCAAAGAGCATGCTGCGCCATCCTGACGCCAGTTCGAACATCGAAGACTTCACACGGCCGCGATTTCTGCCGCTCGTTCCCGACCACGAGGTACAGGACGCCAAGCGCATCCTGATTGCTAGTGGCAAAGTCGGCCACGAACTGCGCGCCGAACGCCGCCGCCGCAAGGACACGAGCACGGCTATCTTTTTTCTCGATCAACTTTATCCGCTACCGCGCACCGAAATTACTGCCGCGCTGGCCGAACATCCCAATGCGCGGGAAGTCGTGTGGGTCCAGGAAGAGCCGGCGAACATGGGCGCACTGTTCTACATCCTGCCGCGGCTCGAGCGTCTGGCAGGTGCCAAGGGTCTTCAAGTGCGGTCGGTGAAGCGCTCGGCGAGCGCCAGTCCCGCAACAGGCTCGGCAAAGGCTCACGAACTCGAGCAGAAAACGCTCCTGGCGCTCGCTTTCACCACCGCCAGCGCGAATTAAGCCGCCAAAAGCAGCGTTCACACTCCATTCACATTGATGTTATCGGTCTGTTACACGAGCGCTGCCACAATCAGCCGTGTTACGCACATCGCAAAGTGACCCTAGTCTTGCAACCTCCTATCGTATTCCTTCGGCCTACGGTAAACTCTCGCCAAGCCGGCGAGCGGAACGTGCCAACCTTATGAAACGTGTATTGATTATTGAGGACGACAAGGACATCGTCGAACTCGTTCGCTACAACCTCGCC
>DASXMM010000472.1:0-6617 GCA_036495665.1 Candidatus Acidiferrum sp.
CTCGTCAGGCGTGAAGATGAACAGCGTGTTCGTCTCGTCGATTCCCTCAGCCTTGAGGTTCGCAAAAAAAGTGCCAAACGCGGCGTTGAAATCGCTTAGCTGTTTCACGTAAGGTGCTTCGCCAGGGCCAAACGTCCTTTCAGCGCTCAAACTCGCACCTTCCTGGTTGTCATGAGCGTCCGCGATGTACGCGAAAACCACAGGAATGCCCTTCTTCAACATCGTCTCGACGACCGCCAGCGTCTGCGCCGGCGTCGGATCGAAATTCAGCGCGCTAAACCCAGTGAGCGCCGTTCCGTTGTAGTCCGTGATACCGCCCAAGGCTGGCGCGATGTACTTCAACCCGAACAGAGCCTGGTATCCGGTGTAGGTTCCCGGTTCGTCTGGCAGCGCGTCCGCCACGGCGTTATTTGCCGTCGTGCAGAACGGGCTGCTGGGTGCGCAATGAATCGCCGCACCGATAAAGTCATTGGTCTGATTCGAGCCGGTCTCCGAAGCCTGCGGAGATCCCGCACCGAATACCTTCTGTACGTCGAAGGGTTCCCTTTCCAGCACGATGTTGGCGGTCGAGAAGGCGCCCACGTCGCATCCCGCGCGCGTGAACGGCACCCAGGGCGCTGGTACATTCTTGCCCGCAGGCGTCGTCAGCGCGAAGGTGCTGTCCAGCGTACTGGGAGTAATATCCGAGACCAGGTCCGTCCAGTAGAAAAACGAAGAAGGAAAGAAAACGCTCGAGTCCGCACTTCCCGGCCCGAATACCCCGAAGCTGTTGGCGATAAAGATTCCCGTATTATCAGAGTAAAGGCCCGTCTGCGTGGTGAGTATGTCGTTTGCCGTGTGTGAGATGAGGACGGTATGATCGCCCGCATCGAGCGTGCCCTTGCCCTCGATAAAGTTGAGCAAGTTTGGCATCTGCTCAAGGTCCGAGGGGACGTTGGGATTGTCCCGCGTGAAGTGCACGTTGTCGAATTCGACGTAGACCACATGCTTGATTTTTCCCGAAGGGGAGTTTAGTTGACACTGCGCATTTGCAGACGCTGCCAGCCCCGTCGTGAGCAGCCCCCACCCCAGCGCGGACACTAACGCGCGGTTAAACCGTTTTGTTCCATGCATTTCCCGTTCCTCCTCGATGATGCGTTGGACCGCCCAAACCCTAGACTTAATACGCGGCTTTGATGACAAGCTGGCAAACGCACTATTAAACTTTTGTGTGACTATGACTTGTTTTTTACATGTTGAACGGCGAAGGAAAATTGCGTTCTAATTTCAAAAAATCATATCGGAACCGAGCGTACGGCGTTTCACCGCGAGAAAAATGCAGAAGCCGCCGCGAAAATCTTTTCCGCGTATTGAGTCGCGCGAACCGAAGAAAAAACCGCGCCGCCGTTGCTTCAAGTCAGGCTTTCGGCTATACACAATCCGATGTTTACCCCGTTTGCCGATCTCGTTTCCGATCCTCCGCTGCGTGGCTTCCTTCACGCTCCCGCACAACCAAATCACAGCATCATCGTCCTCACGCACGGCGCGGGCGCAAACTGCCAATCGAAACTCCTCTTCGAAATGTCCGAAGCGTTTGCCGCTTCCGGCTTCACCGTCCTTCGTTTCGATCTGCCATTCCGGATTGAGCGCCCCCACGGCCCGCCTTTCCCCGGCAGCGCCGCCAGAGACCGCGACGGTTTACGCCGAGCGGTTGCCGTCATGAACGAAAGAGAAAACGGCCCCATCTATCTAGGCGGCCATTCCTATGGCGGACGCCAATCCACCATCCTCGTTTCTGAGGACGCCCAGCTAGTCGACGGCCTGCTGCTCTTCTCCTATCCGCTCCACCCTCCGCGAAAACCCGATCAGCTCCGCACCAGCCACTTCCCGAAGCTAAACAAGCCCGCTTTCTTCGTTCACGGCACCCGCGATCCCTTCGGCACAATCCCAGAAATGCAATCCGCCCTAGAACTAATCCCCGCCCCGCACACCCTCCTCGGAGTCGAAGGCGCAGGCCACGACCTAAGCATCAAAAAAAGTTTTGGCGAATTACCGACGCGTGTGGCAAGCGAGTTTCAGAAGTTCATCAAAACATTGTAGGGGCGCAGCATGTTCACCCTGAGCTTCGAAGGGCTGCGCCCCAAACACAGAGGTCACAGCTGCGAGACGTGTAGCCTGTCCTGGGCAAGGCTCCTCAACACCATCAATCACCAAATCTCTCCGCCGCACGAGCCTTTGCCTTGGCAGCCACTTCTTCGCGGTTCTTCGGCGGAGCCGTAGTCTCGAGCGAACGCATCAGTCGCGTCGAAACCTCCGCAATTTCATCGATCGCCGCCAAAAACGCCACCTCATTCGGCTTCGACGGCTTATTAAACCCGGTAATCTTCCTCACGAACTGCAGCGAAGCCGCCCGCACCTCTTCCGGCGTCACCGGCGGATCGAAATTGAAAAGGGGTTTGATGTTCCTGCACATTTCTTCTGACACCTTTCCTCATTAGAATATCGCGGGCGGGGACCATCTGTCGCGCGAGTGGCCAAAGCCGCGCGCCGGGCACTCTAACGAACTCCCTAAGAACTGCCAGCCGACTTTCCGACCCTCGCGGATGAAGAAGCCAATCGCTGCCGCGCGTACCCACACCACGGGCTCGCCGGATCCAACTTGAGATACGTTTCCCAATGCCGCCGCGCTTCGTTGTGTGCCCCGAGCTTTTCGCACACAAAAGCCAAATTGTAGTGCGCATCCGGATAACTCGGATCCAGCCGCACCGCGTGCCGCAAGTGCAGCCGCGCCGCTTCCAATCGGCCCACTTCTTCCAAAACGCTCCCTAAATTGAAGTGCGCCAAAGCATTTTCCGGATCGGCCTGCAAAGCCCGCTCAAAATATTCCGCCGCGCGTTTGAGGTTTCCCTCTTCGTAGAACAGCGTCCCGCAATTCAGTAATGCGTCAAGCTTTTGCGGATCGATGCACAAAGCATGATCGTACGCATCAATCGCCTCCGCTCGCGTCTCGCCGTCCGCCTCATACTCGAGCGCCGTAGCAAGCCATTCGTCCGCATTTGGCCCCGGCTTCGCGATCACGCTCACACGTTCGCGCAGTTCGCTCGTCTCGAAGTTCATTGCGAACTGCCCCGAGAGCGGCTCCATCCGCGCCCCGCCATGCTCCACAAGAATGTCTTTTCCATCCGAAAGCACGCGAAGTTCCGCCAGCGGAGCCTGCGCATGCGAAAGCTTCTCGCGAAGCGCCACCAATGCATGCCGCAACCGTCCCGCAGGCACACCTTCTGCCACCAACTGCTTGACGGTGCGCAGCCCAATCAAATCGCGAAAATCGTAGTAGCGATTTCCTTGCTCTTTTCGAGGAGAAACGAGGCGCAAGCGGTCCCAATAATCCAACTGCTTCCCGGTCAGGCCCACAATTCGCTGGACCTCTTCCGGGCTGAATCTGTCCATTGCACCCATTGGAGATTAGCCGGCGGCCTTCTTTCCCGCCTTCTTCTGAACCACCGCAACTGGCTGCAAAGCGCGAGTTGGCGGCTTTTTCCCCACGGGAGCCGCTGCCGACGAAGCCGCCGGCGCCTGCTTTTGTGCGAGGCTTTTTTTCAGCGCTTCCATCAAATCGATCACCGGAGCCATCCGCGGCTGCGCCACCTCGGTCACTTCCTGCCCCTTCAGCTTCGCGTCGATCATGCCCTTCACGTTCTCCATATACTCGTCGCGATACTTCTGCGGTTCGAACGGCGCCGCAAGACTCTGAATAAGTTGTTCTGCGAGCTTCTTTTCCTGATCTTTCAACTCAACTTTATCCGTCGGCATAGACTCCGCCGCGCGAATCTCATTCGAATAAAACATCGTGTGCAGCGTCATGCCCTTCGTGCCCGGCCGGATAATCACGATGTGTTCCCGCTGGTGCATGGTCAGCTTCGCGATCGCGCCGTACCCCGACTCCTTCATGGCGTTCATCAAAAGCTGATAGGCCTTCACTCCCGCATCTTCCGGCGTGATGTAATACGACGAATCGAAGTACAGCGGATCCATCTCATCCAGCTTTACAAACTCCAGAATCTCCATCACGTGCGCCGAAGGCGGCTCGATCTTGTCCAGCTCTTCTTCGCTGAACAAAACGTACTGATCCTTCTCGTGTTCGTAGCCCTTCACAATTTCCGACCGCTCCACATTGCGGTTGCAAACCGGGCAAAACAAAGGCTGCTTCAGCCGCGAATGGCATTCTTTGTGCAGCTGGTTGAAACTGATCCGCTCCCCGCGCGCCGCTGTCGACATCCGCACAGGAATCGAAATCAACCCAAAGGTGAGGTGGCCTTTCCAAACGCTCGTGGCCATAGTCAGCACTCCTTAAGCGAAAGCTCGGTGCCCGTACAAGCTCAAGATTAGCCGCCCACCAAGCCACGACGCAAGCCGAATCCGCGCTTGTTTGTGTATCTGCCAGCTACGGAAGCTCTTGGGCAAATCTACGGCTAGGCGAATGCTCTGAGATAGAATGCCCGCATGGCTAAGCTGGAAGAATACAAAAAGAAGCGGCGCTTCGACCGAACGCCCGAGCCCTCCGGTGAACCCGAGCTGCCGGCGGAATCCGAGCAAGGCGCGGAAGATGCGGCGAGCGGGACGGCACCCGGGAAACGCAAGCGTCTCCCCAACCCGAAGTTGGCACTGCCGGAAGTTCGCGCCGAGCACGGCGACACTTTCGTGGTGCAGAAGCACCGCGCCACCCGGCTGCACTACGATTTTCGCCTGGCAATCCATGGGGCGCTGGTGTCCTGGGCAGTACCCAAAGGGCCTTCGCAAAGCCGCGCCGACAAGCGGCTCGCGGTTCAGACCGAAGACCATCCGCTGGCCTACGGCGGCTTCGAGGGCAACATACCCGCGGGCAACTACGGCGCGGGAACGGTGATGGTGTGGGACCGCGGAACCTTTGCGGTGGAGAATGCGCCGGGAAAACATCTGACCGCCGACCAACAACTGGAGAAGGGAGAGATCAAGTTCAGCCTGAACGGCGAAAAACTTCGCGGCAGTTTTGCGCTGGTGAAGCTCAAGAAAAGCGAAAAAGGCAACGAATGGCTAATGATCAAGCACAAAGACGCCGCCGAAGATCCCGCTTGGAATATTGACGAGCATGACGGCTCCGTCCTGACCGGCCGAACCATCGACGAAATCAAGGAAGAACAACCGCCTAAGCGCAGCCCGAGTCCACTTAACCCGGAAGAACTGCAAGACGCGCGCAAAGCATCTATGCCCTCTCGCCTCGAACCGATGCTCGCTTCCATCGGCGACCGTCCTTTCTCCGATCCCAACTGGCTCTTCGAAATCAAGTGGGACGGCGTCCGCGCCCTGGCCTGGATCGATAATGGCGCCCTCACGCTGCGCGCACGCAGCGGCTCGGACATCACCAAAACCTATCCCGAACTTGCTTCCCTTCCAACGGCGCTGGCCGCTCGCCGAGCCATCCTCGACGGAGAAATCGCCGCGCTCGATGCTCGCGGCCTCAGCGACTTCGGCCTTTTGCAAGAACGCATGCACGTCCGCGCTCCCGCCGAAGTTCTAGTCGCGCGCGTGCCCGCCGTTTACTTCGTTTTCGATCTGCTTTATTGCGACGGATACGATCTCCGCCGCTCGCCGCTCATCGAACGCAAGCAACTCCTCCAGCGCCTTCTGCACGGGAGCGATAAGTTCCGTTTCTCCGATCATCAAGTGCAACTCGGAAAAGAACTTTTCGAGCTCGCAAAAGAGAATGGCCTCGAAGGCATCGTCGCCAAACGCCTAGATAGCCCTTACGTTTCCGAACGCAGCCAGAGTTGGGTCAAACTCAAGGTAACGCAGACTCTCGACGCCGTCATCTGCGGCTGGACGGCCGCCCGCACCAATGCTATCCCGCTTGGCTCGCTCCTTCTCGGCCTCTATCAAGGCAAGAAACTCCGCTTCATCGGCCACGTCGGCACCGGCTTCGACGCCAAAAAACTCGAAGAACTAAGCGCCAAACTAAAAAAACTCTCTACCCCGACCTGCCCGTTCGATGCAGTGCCGGAAACAAACGAAAAGCCGTCCTGGGTTTCTCCGGAACTGGTCGCGCGCGTCAAATTCAGCGGCTGGACGCAAGACTATGTCCTGCGTCATCCAGTTTTCGTCGCGCTTCGCGAGGACGTCAATGCCGCGGATTGCCAGTGGGAAACGGAAGTCGCGCATGCCAGCCTCGCTCCCGCCGGTCCTCCTCCCGCAGTAGTTCGCGCTCCGAACGTCGTAGGCCGCGTCATCAGCAAAAAATCCCAAATCGAAGAAGAACTCTTTGAAGGTCGCGCGGAAACCGTTACCATCGAACTCGACGGCAAACGTCTTCGACTCACCAACCTCAACAAAATTTATTTCCCCGAATCCGGCTATACGAAACGCAACCTTCTGGCTCACTACTATCGCGTCGCCGATTTCATTCTGCCGTTTCTCCGCGACCGTGCCCTCGTTTTGCGGCGCTATCCCGATGGAATCACCGGCCAGGCCTTCTTTCAAAAAGATGTGCGCGAAGGCCTGCCCGATTGGTTCAAAACGGTTCCAGTCGATTCCGAAGGCAAAGGAAAGGAAATCCACTACGCCACTGCCAATGACCTCGCTTCTCTCCTCTTCTTAACTGGCCT
>DASXMM010000473.1:0-4356 GCA_036495665.1 Candidatus Acidiferrum sp.
GCCGCAGGCGGCTGCGGCTGGTGGCGCGAAATTTGAAGTGTCGTTTCCGGCGTCGGTGCATGCCGGGGCGATTACGGGGCGCGTGTTTGTCGTGGTCACTACGAAGGATAAGCCGGAGCCGCGGCTCGTGGCGGGGAGTCCTGGAGATGCGGGGGTGCTGTTTGGCGTGGATGTAAATACGTTGGCGCCGGGGCAGAGCGCGGCGATTGACGCGAACACGTTTGGGGCGCCGCTGCACAGTTTGCGGGAGATTCCTGCGGGCGATTACTACGTGCAGGCGATTGTGAACATTTACACGGAGTTTCATCGCGCGGACGGGCATACGGTTTGGCTCCACATGGATCAGTGGGAGGGGCAGCACTTCAACCGGTCGCCGGGAAATTTGTATAGCGAAGTGCAGAAAGTGCATTTGGACGCGGCGTCGGGGTATGACGTGAAGCTGAGTTTGACGAAGGAAATTCCTGCGGTGCAGGTGCCTGCGGATACGGCGTGGGTGAAGCACGTCAAGATTCAGAGCGAGATGCTGACGAAGTTTTGGGGACACCCAATGTATATCGGGGCGGTGGTGCTTCTGCCGGAGGGGTATGAGGAGCATCCGGAGGCGCACTATCCGACGGTGTATGAGCATAGCCACTTCAGTTTGCGGAACCCGCTGGGATTTAATCCCGAGGATCCGGCGATTCCACCTGAAATGCGGGCGCGGATGAGCGACCTGAATCGCGAGTCTGGCCACGAGTTTTATGAGTCGTGGATTTCGGAAAAGTTTCCGCGAATGATTGCGGTGACGTTTCAGCATCCGACGCCGTATTACGACGATTCGTATGCGGTGAACTCGGTGAACAACGGGCCTTATGGGGATGCGCTGGTGAAGGAGATGATTCCTTATTTGGAGGCGCATTTCCGGATGATCGCCAAACCTTATGCGCGGGTTTTGACGGGCGGTTCGACGGGTGGTTGGGAATCGCTTGGCGTGCAGGTGTTTTATCCGGATTTTTTTGGCGGGACGTGGACGCTCTATCCGGACTCGATTGATTTTCGGCGGTATGGGACGGTGAACGCGTACGAGGATGAGAACGCGTTTTGGGAGCCGGGGCATACGTGGGTGCAGGTGCCGCGGTACATCATGCGGACGGCAGAGGGGCAGGACGAGATTACGATTCAGCAGTACTGCGAGATGGAAGCCGTTTTGGGAAGCCACAACCGGTCGGGGGAGCAGATTGAAATTTGGGATGCGGCTTACGGGCCGATTGGGGACGATGGGTATCCTAAGCCGTTGTGGGACAAGAGGACCGGGAAGATCGATCACAGCGTGGCGCTTTATATGCGGGATCACGGGTACGACTTGACTTACAACATTCGGACGAATTGGGCGACGCTCGGGCCGAAGCTGCGCGGGAAGATTCATGTGTACGTGGGAGATATGGACAATTTTTATTTGAACTTGGCGGTCTACAAGCTGGAAGAGGAGATGAAGAAGCTGACGAATCCGGCTTGCGAGTGCGATTTCCAGTATGGAAGGCCGATGAAGGGGCATGGATGGCAGCCGACGACGACGGCGAATCTGGTGAAGTGGATGGCGGAGCATGTGGAGAAGAATGCGGGGAGCGGGGAAGAGACAGCTGGCTGGCACTACTAAGCGCGTGCGCCGCGCAAGAAAAGAAAGCAGATTCCTCGCTCTCTCGGAATGACTATTGCGCCCAGTCGGGTGCGCGCTCGAGGCCTGCCCTGTTATTCTTGAAGGGAGACCTTTGGGGGCTGGGCAGACGTCATGTTTGAAAACCTTACAGAGAAGCTGCAGCGGACGTTTAAGAATTTGCGCGGGCAAGGGAAGCTCACGGATGAGCACCTGGACGTGGCGTTGGGAGAGATTCGCGAGGCGTTGCTGGAAGGCGACGTGAACGTGGGCGTTGCGGACGAGTTGCTGGCGAATATTCGGAAGCAGGCTTTGGGCAGCGAGGTGATGCTGCAACTTTCGCCTGACCAGCAAGTGGTCAAGGTGGTGCGCGACGAGTTGTCGGCGATGTTGGGGAAACATGCCAAGCCGCTGTTCGCTTCGCGGCCGCCTTCGGTGTGGATGATTGTGGGATTGCAGGGGTCTGGTAAGACGACCACCACCGGTAAATTGGCGAAGTGGCTGGTGAAGAGCGGGCACCGACCGCTGGTGGTGTCTACCGACGTGTACCGGCCTGCGGCGCGGGAGCAGTTGGCGCAGGTGGCGAAGGCGGTGGGGACGGCGGTGTGGCCGGGAGCGGGGACGGACAAGCCGCTGGAAATTGTGAAGGGCGCGATTCGCGAGGCGAAACTTTCGGCGAGCGATGTGGTGGTGGTGGACACGGCGGGCCGTTTGCACATCGACGACGATTTGATGAACGAATTGAGCATGCTGAAGAAGGAGCTGGCGCCGAGCGAGATTCTGTTTATTGCGGACGCGATGATTGGGCAGGATGCGGTGCGGTCGGCGGGGGAGTTTCACAAGCGGCTGGGATTGACGGGCGTGATTCTGACGAAGCTGGACGGTGATGCGCGCGGCGGGGCGGCGCTGAGCATCGCCAAGGTTTCGGGAGCGCCGGTGAAGTTTGTGGGGTTGGGCGAGAAGTACGACGCACTGGAAGGATTTTATCCGGAGCGGATTGTTTCGCGCGTTCTGGGCATGGGCGACATCATGTCGCTGATCGAGCGGGCGGAGCAGACGGTCGACAAAAAGGCGGCGATTGAACTGGAACGGAAGTTGCGGAAGGATGGGTTCACGCTGGAGGATTTTCGCGACCAGTTGAAACAGATTCGCAAGATGGGGCCGCTCGAGCAGCTTGTGGATATGCTGCCGAAAATGGGGCCGCTGCAGAATTTACCTAAAGATGCGAAGGTGGATGAAGGGAAGTTGAAACAGGTCGAGGCAATCATCAACTCGATGACGAACCAGGAGCGGCAGGACCACAATATTATCGATGGGAAGCGGCGGAAACGGATTGCGAAGGGCAGCGGGACGACTGTGCAGGACGTGAATTCGGTTTTGAAGCAGTATCTGCAAATGCGCACGATGATGAAGCAGTACGGGGCGATGGCGGCGCGGGCGAAGATGAAGGGGCTAGGGAAGCTTGCCGGTCTGAACTGACGTCGGATTTATTCTTTCGGCTTCAAATTCAAATAGAAATCCGCGGTTTTCAGAGCGAGCGCCTCCGGGTCGAGATCGGTGCGATTGCTGAGGATGATGACGGTCAAGTTGTCCGTGGTGAAGCGCTCGATCACTGTGCGAAAACCTATGGTGCTTCCAGTGTGCCACATGCGCGGATGAGTTTGGTAGGGATCGAGGAACCAGCCGAAGCCGTAGGAGACGGGTTTGCCGGGGTGGAGATTGTCATCGTTGGGGGCGGTGGGCCAGAAAGTCTGCGCGCCGTTGGCGAGTTTTGCGGGGACTAGCGCGGGGGCCATTTCTTCGGCGGTTAGTAGGGTGTGGTTGCGCAGCGCGTCGTCCCATTTCGCGAGATCTTCGAGATTGGAATAAATACCGCCATCGCCGAGCGTGGCGGATGTGGAGCTTTGGTCGGTTTCCTTCAGGGTGTCGCCTGCTTTGGAGTGGCCGAAGGCGCGGTTCGCGACTTCATTTTTTCCTTTTTGATAGACGATGGTGTGATCCATGTGCAGCGGCGCGAAGATGCGCGCGTGCAGAAAGTCCGCGTAGCTTTGGTCGGAGACTTTGGCGACGATCAAGCCGAGGACGACGTAGCCGGAATTGCTATAGGACCAACTTGTTCCAGGCGCGAATTTGCCTTTGGATGCCAGCTCCAAGAGCTTCAAAACTTGGGCGTCTTGAATCTGGCGCTCGGGCGTCCAGACCCACGAGTTGAACTTGGCCTCCACACCTTCCATCAGGTCTTCGTAGTCTGGCAAACCGCCGGTGTGGTTGAGAAGATTGCGGATGGTGATGGTCTTGCCGTAGGGCGGAAAATCCGGGAATATTTCGGTCAGGGTTTGGTCGTAGCGAAGCTTTCCGTCGTGGACGAGAAGCATGACCGCCGCGGCGGTGAATTGTTTGGTGAAAGAGGCGAGGCGGAAGTTGGTGTTCTGATCGATTTCCTCTCTTGTGCGCAGATCGCGGACGCCGTAACCTTTTTCGAAAATCGTGCGTCCATTTTTGCGTACGAGAACGGCTAAGCCGGGTGCATCTTTTTGGGTGGCGGAGGAGAAAATTGCATCAACCTGGTGCTCTTGGGACGTCGTTTGCGGCGCGGCCGCGACTTTCCTTCCGGCAGCAAAAAGCGCGATGATAGAAAGGATGAGCGCTACCCGCATCGGGCCTCCATGGAACGTCCCGCAGAATAGCATTGCTTCGGCTTGTTCATCTGTCCGTAACACATC
>DASXMM010000474.1:0-6976 GCA_036495665.1 Candidatus Acidiferrum sp.
ATGATCCACCCCGAAGATCGAGAGTTTGTCTTCCGGACAGCAGAGGAGGCCCTTCATAGCGAAGCGCGCCCCGACATCGAGCATCGCGTCGTTCGCCCGGATGGCGAAGTGCGGACTGTCCACGCATTGGGAACGGTAAAAAGAAACGCGTCGGGGCGGCCGTATGAAATGTTTGGTACGGTCCAGGACATCACTGACCGCAAGCGCGCAGAGGACGCCCTAGAGCGAACCCAGTTTTATCTCAGAGAAGGAGAGCGTATCGCTCACATAGGCAGTTGGGCATTCAATGAGTCAGGTCACTATTGGTCCGACGAGTTGTACAAAATCTACGGCCTAGATCCGCAGAACGGCGCGCCTGCGATTGAACAGTATCTGAACCTCATCCATCCAGAAGACCGAGCCTCGATGGCTGAAACCATTAAACTCATGCAAGAGCAGCACTGTGGCCACGACCTAATCGAGCGAATTGTTCGACCTGATGGACAGCTGCGCTTCGTTAGAGCCGTCGCCGTTCCTGTCGTTGAACACGGAGTTTTCAAAGGATTCATCGGCACCACCATGGATCTCACCGAGCAGGAGTTGCTCACGCAGAAGTTGCGGCGCGAGCAAGCATACCTCGAGGAAGCGCAAAGGCTGACCCACACCGGGAGTTGGGCCGCTAATTTCGTCACAAGACAAAACTTTCACGTGTCGGACGAAACGGTCCGGATGCATGGCTTCGTTCCGAGCGAAGGCCCGGTTTCATTTGAACACTTTCACGACACGGTTCATCCGGAAGACCAGGCGGCCGTGAAAGCAGCGCTGGAAAGCGCCACTCGCACGGGAACGGACTACGACATCGAATACCGGATTTGTCGCGCCGACGACGGCAACATCAGATTCTTTCGTTCCCTTGGGCATCACAATCCATCCGGAGAAATCGGTGACTATGTGGGAACGACGATGGATATAACAGAACAAAAGCGGGCCGAAGAGGAGCGTGAAAAGTTACGCCAACTGGAGGCCGATTTGGCCCACATCAATCGCGTCAATATGCTGGGGGAACTCGCCGCCGCATTGGCCCACGAAATCAAGCAACCTATTGCCGCCTCGATCACAAGCGCCAGCGCGTGCCTAAGATGGCTCGACCGTGATCCACCCAACCTCAAAAGGGCTCGAGCGGCAGCGGCCAGAATTGAGCAGGACGGAAACCGTGCAGCGGACGTCATCGATCGCTTGAGGTCCTTTTACAAAAAAGGCTCACCGGCAAAGCGTGAGATCGTCGATGTCAAAGAGATGATTCGAGAAATGAGCGCTCTGTTCAGGACTGAAGCGGTTCGGCACTCTGTAACGATTAATTCCGCAGTCGATGCAGATACGCCTAAAATCCTGGTTGACCGCGTGCAGCTTCAACAGGTGTTCATGAACCTAATGCTAAACGCGATCGAGGCTATGAAAGAGACCGGAGGCGTATTGACAATTACGGCGCGACCGAGTTCTCAAGGCCAGATCATCGTTTCAATCAGCGACGCCGGCGTTGGATTGCCACAGGAAGGTGCTGAACTGATCTTCGATGCGTTCCATACGACGAAACCTGATGGAACGGGTATGGGGCTGGCTATTACCCGCTCGATTGTGGAGTCTCATGGAGGGCGAGTGTGGGCCACTCCCAATCAGAGGGCGGGCGCAACCTTCCATTTCATTCTCCCAATCGAAGACGAGGCGCGTGCATGAAATCCGCAGAGGTTCCCATTGTGTTCATTATTGATGATGACCGCGGCATGCGTCAGTCGATCCAGGATCTCGTCGAGTCCGTTGGCCTGCGTGCAGAGTCCTTTGCTACTGGCGGGGAGTTTCTAAAACGGAAAGCCACGAATGACCCGAGTTGTTTGGTTTTGGATGTAAGGCTGCCTCAGATGAGTGGACTCGATTTCCAGCGCAAGTTGGCCGAGGTCGGCATGCAAATCCCGATCATCTTTGTTACGGCGCACGGAGACGTTCCCATGTCCGTCAGAGCATTGAAATCGGGCGCCGTAGAATTCTTAACGAAACCTTTCAGAGATCAGGACCTGCTGGACGCGATTCAGCAGGCACTGCTGCGCGACCGCGCTGAGCGAGACAGACAGGTCGAGATCCACGATCTTCAGGAACGCTATGGCGCGTTGACTGCACGAGAGCAACAGGTTATGGCTCTCGTCGTCTCCGGAATGCTCAACAAGCAAATTGCCTCCGAAATCGGAGCTAGCGAAGCCACAGTAAAAATCCACCGAGGCAATGTCATGCACAAGATGCAGGCCGGGTCGGTAGTTGACTTGGTCCGCATGTCCGATAAGCTGAAACTCTCTCCTCGCAAGTAGACTGTCCTCCTCTGTAGCCGGGGTTATTCCTCCATCCTTCCTTCTAGTCAACTACCACCAAAGTTGTAGTTCGCTCGACCAAGAGCCGATTGTGTGCGCGCTGCGAATACCGCTAGGCTCCGCGCATGAGCCACGAGCAAAGCTCAAGATTCGTAGCCATAGTCGACGACGATAGGTCAGTTCAAATTGCCCTACAAGATCTGATCGAATCGGAAGGACTATCCACGCTCTGCTTCGGCTCCGCAGAACAATTCTTGGATTCAGGCGCTCAACACAAGGGTGGGTGCCTAATTGTGGACATTCGCATGCCAGGCATGTCCGGCCTCGAACTGCAAACCAAGCTCAAGGCAGAGCGATGCCGCATACCAATCATCTTTATTACGGCGCATGGCGACGCCAAGATGCAGACCGAAGCCCTACGTGAGGGAGCAGTGAAATTCCTGGCGAAACCGTTCGACAACACAGTTTTACTAGAGGCCGTTCATGCAGCTCTCGAAGATTAGCCCGCGAGGTTCGGGAGTCAAATCGATGACAGTTCGATTCGCTCGATTTCTCTTGCCAGTAACCGTGGGTTTCGGCGTGGGTTGCGGCAGCCCGAAGGCGGCGCCGCCCATTCCAAGCCCAGAAGTAGAAGTCGCGAGCGTAATTCAGAAAGATGTTCCGATCTACAGCGAATGGGTGGCAACTCTGGACGGATACGTCAATGCGCAGATTCAGCCGCAGGTCACCGGCTATGTCATTCGTCAGAACTACAAAGAAGGTTCGTTTGTGCGCCAAGGCCAAATCCTTTTTCAAATCGATCCGCGCCCGCTGCAGGCTCTTCTTGATCAAGCGGACGCCCAGTTGGCGCAAGCTGAAGCTCAACTCGGCAAAACCCAAATGGATGTAGACCGGGATACTCCATTGGCCAAAGAACGCGCCATCGCGCAGAGCCAGTTGGACAACGATGTGCAAGCGAACCGCGCCGCCAAAGCCGCCGTCAAGGCCGCTCAAGCGCAAGTCGAGCAGGCCAAGCTGAACCTTGAGTTTACGGAGGTGAAATCGCTCCTCGACGGCGTTGCAGGAATCGCTCAGGTGCAAATCGGAAATCTCGTGAATCCGACGACGGTTCTGACATCGGTCTCGCAACTCGATCCCATGAAAGCCTATTTCTCAATCAGCGAACAGGAGTACATCCACTTCGCCGACAGGATCAATATCCAAACGCAAAAGGAAATTCCTTCAAATGGCCCACCCTTCGAGCTGATTTTGGCGGATGGATCCGTGTACCCGCACAAGGGCAGCGGCCTCCTCACCAACCGCCAAGTGGACGTAACCACTGGGAGTATTCAGATCATCTGCTCCTTTCCCAATCCGCAAAACTTTCTTCGCCCCGGCCAATTTGGAAGACTGCGGGCCGCGCCAGACACCAGAAAAGGTGCGCTCCTCGTCCCACAGAAGGCCTTGACTGAACTGCAAGGCAACTATCAGCTCGCGATAGTTGGCGCGGACAACAAAGTCAGCATCCGGGCGGTAAAAGTCAGTAACCGCGTTGGGCCCTTATGGATCATCGAAAGCGGAGTCAAACCGGGCGAACTCGTGGTCGTCGAGGGACTCCAGAAGATACAAAACGGCGCCACCGTGAAAATCAAACAGCCACCGGCGAAAGGCGATTGACCCGTGTCCAAGTTTTTCATCAACCGGCCGATTGTGGCCATGGTCATCGCGATTCTCATGGTGATCGTCGGAGCAGTCACCATTACCTCGCTTCCCGTGGCTCAGTTCCCCAACATCGTTCCGCCTGAAGTTCAGGTGCTTGCCACCTATGTCGGTGCGGATGCACAGACCATCGAACAGTCGGTAGCGACACCGATCGAGCAGCAGATGAGCGGCGTCGACAACATGAACTACATGTATTCGCTCAACTCGACTGCCGACGGGCTGATGCGCCTCATCGTCGACTACGACGTAAAGACCGATCCCAATACCGACTTGATGCTGACCCAAATGCGCCAGACGCAAGCGGCGTCTCAACTGCCGTCCGATGTCACGAACTACGGCGTCACCGTGCAAAAGACCGTGACCGCTCCGCTAATGCTCGTCGCTCTCTATTCGCCGAAGGGCACTTACGATGCGAGCTTTCTCGCGAATTACGCGTACATCAATCTCGCTGATCAGATCAATCGTTCTTACGGCATCGGGAGTATCCAGATCTTTGGTGCCGGCCAATACGCAATGCGCCTGTGGGTGAAGCCTGACCGGCTCGCAAAACTGGCTATCACCGTTCCCGAGATCGTCTCTGCCATTCAAGCGCAAAACAGCGTCAATCCCGCCGGTCAGGTCGGCAGCGAGCCCGTCCCGAAGGGACAGGCGTTCACGTATACCGTGCGTGCCCAGGGCCGCATGACATCTCCTGAAGAGTTCGGAGAAATCATCGTCCGCGAATCGCCCAGCGGCGGCATCGTCCAGCTAAAAGATGTCGCTCGTGTAGAGCTTGGCGCGCAGACCTACAACATCGTGAGCCGCTTGGACGGCAAAGCCGGAGCGCTCATTGCGGCCTATCAACTGCCCGGGTCAAACGCCGTGCAGGCAGCCACCGAAGTCAGAAAGCTCCTGGCCGATCTCAAGACTCGGCTGCCCGAGGACATGGAGTTCATCGTCTCGCTGGACACGACCGAGGCGGTCAACGAGGGCATGAAAGAGATCGTCATTACCCTCGTCATTGCCATTGCCCTCGTCCTCGTCGTTGTTTTTGTGTTCCTGCAAGGCTGGCGCGCGACGCTGATTCCGCTCCTCGCCGTGCCCGTGTCTCTCGTCGGCACCTTCATGTTCTTTCCCCTGTTCGGATTCTCGATCAACACGCTTTCGCTGTTCGGATTGGTGCTGGCGATTGGGCTCGTTGTGGACGATGCCATCGTCGTTGTCGAAGCGGTCGAACACCATATTGAGGAAGGTCTCGCACCGAGAGCGGCGGCACTCAAAGCGATGGAACAGATTTCTGGTCCGGTCATCGGCATCGCCCTGGTTCTCTCTGCAGTCTTTATTCCCACCGCTTTCATACCTGGAATCACAGGGCGCCTTTACCAGCAATTCGCTGTGACCATCGCCTTTTCCGTCATCCTGTCCGCGTTCAATGCGTTGTCGCTCAGCCCGGCGCTCGCCGCGCTGCTGCTTCGTCCCAAGACGTCTTCCCGCGGACCGCTCGCGGCATTTTTCGGCTGGTTCAATCGTGTCTTCGCTAACGCCACGGAAAGATATGTTCAGGTTTGTGGCTTCCTCATTCGCAAAACTGTAGTCGCACTGGTTTTGCTTGTGGTTTTCGGAGTCGCCGCAGGTTGGTTCGGGCGCGCAGTCCCCTCAAGCTTTCTTCCCGATGAAGACCAGGGCTATCTCTACGTGAACGTTCAGCTTCCCACCGCGGCGTCTCTGCAACGCACGGACGAAGTGGCCGCGAAAATCGAAAACGTCCTGACTCATACTCCCGGTGTCGAACACACGACCACGGTCGTTGGCTTCAGCTTGCTCAGCTTCGTGCGCACCAGCTACAACGCTTTCTTCTTCGTAACGCTGAAGCCTTGGGACGAACGGAAATCACGGGAAGAGCAACTCCAAGCCATTAAGCAACGCATCAACCAGGATCTGTCGTCACTTCCAGAAGGCATAGCTTTTTCCTTCTCTCCGCCGGCCATTCCTGGAGTGGGAACCTCCGGTGGATTTACGTTCGTGCTGGAGGATCGCGCCGGAAAAGACCTCGCGTTTCTTTCCTCGAACCTACAAACCTTCCTCACCGAAGCGCGGAAACGCCCTGAAATCGCCGGCGTCAGCACCACCTCTCTTTCCAGCGTTCCTCAGTTGTATGCGGACGTGGATCGCAAGAAGGTCGTGAAGCAGGGTGCGTCCATCAAGGACGTGTACCAAACGCTGCAAGCTTTCATGGGCGGCTACTTCATCAACTACTTCAACCGCTTTGGCCGGCAATGGCAGGTGTACATCGAGGCGGAAGGCGACTTTCGCACCCAGCCCGAAAATGTCGGCCAGTTCTACGTTCGAAATGACAAAGGCGGGATGGTGCCTCTTTCCTCCGTTACGCGCTTCGAATCACGCGAAGGTCCCGAATTCACCATGCGCTTCAACGAATATCGCGCTGCGCAGATCAACGGCGCGGCTGCCCCGGGCTACAGCGCCGATCAGGCGATGGCAGCCCTTGAAGACGTTTTTCGGAAAACGATGCCGCGCGAGATGGGCTATGACTACCTCGGGATGTCCTTTCAGGAAAAGAAGGCCCAGCAGGGAATTCCGCCTTCGGCGATTTTCGGATTCTCTCTGCTGTTTGTCTTTTTGATCCTCGCGGCAATGTACGAGAGCTGGTCTCTGCCTTTCAGCGTACTCCTCAGCACGCCGGTCGCAATTTTCGGAGCCTTCGCCGTTCTGTGGCTGAGGCGCACAATCCTTTCCGCTTATCTGCCGAGCTATATGGTGCAGATCGAAAGCGACGTGTACTCGCAAATCGGCCTCGTGATGTTGATAGGACTCGCGGCCAAAAACGCCATCCTCATTGTGGAGTTTGCGAAGGAACAGTATGAGCAGGGCAGGCCTCTGGTGGATGCTGCGCTTGAGGGGGCGCGACTGCGGCTTCGCCCAATCTTGATGACTTCGTTCGC
>DASXMM010000475.1:0-5531 GCA_036495665.1 Candidatus Acidiferrum sp.
CATCAACATCAGCTCCGTTCACGAAGAGCTTCCCTTCCCGCATTTTTCTTCCTACTGCGCGAGCAAAGGCGCCCTGAAAATGATCACGCGCAATCTCTCGATCGAGCTCGCTCCGCTGGGCATCACCATCAACAACATCGCCCCCGGCGCCATCGAAACGCCCATCAACAAAAATTTGCTGAACGACCCGGTAAAATTGAAGAGTCTGCTGGAAAATATCCCGTTGCGACGCCTCGGAAAACCGGAAGACGTCGCCGCAATCGCCGCTTTCCTCGCCGCGGATGAATCCAGCTATGTAACGGGAACTACGTTTGTCGTCGATGGCGGTCTGACTTGGAACTACGAGGAGCAGTAGCAGTGCGCCGAAAGCGCGGCGCCACCTTGGCGGCAGCGGCAGAACGCGCCGCACTCAACAGCGCCCGCGCATTTTCACGAATCTCGCCGTGGGAAAACACGGCACTGCCGGCCACAAGAATTTCCGCGCCGGCGCGAACGATGTCACCGACGGTATCGGGCGCAACGCCGCCGTCAATCTCAATGCGGAATCCGAGCCCGCGCGATTCGCGAATGCGCGCGAGCATCTCCACTTTCTTCAGCGAGTTGGGAATGAAATGCTGCGCGCCAAATCCCGGATTCACGGACATGATCAAAACGTGGTGCACAATTTCCAACACATCGTCGAGCATGTGGACGGGAGTCGCCGGATTAATAACCACGCCAGGCCTGCACCCGTGCGACTCAATCAGGTGGAGCGTCCGATCCAGATGAACGCAAGCTTCCTGATGCACGGAAATCCAGTTCGCGCCCGCTTCCGCGAAGGCCGGAATATACTCATCGGCATTTTCGATCATCAAGTGGCAATCGAAAGTCGCATCGGGAATGGTTTTGCGAAGCGAGGTAATCACCGGCGGCCCGATCGTGAGATTCGGCACAAAGTGCCCGTCCATCACGTCAAGATGCAAAACGGTGCCGCCGCCTTCGAGCGCAGCTCTCGCGTCAGCGCCCAATTGCGCAAAATTTGCAGACAGTATCGAGGGTGCCAGTTCAATGACCGCGGCCAAGTAGCGCTCCTCCCGCTTTCACAAAATTAGAGTATACGCGAGGACTGCGAGTTACATCGTCAAAACTGGGCTTCTACAACTCTGGCCATCTGCAGAGCCGGCAGTCGCCAAACAGTCGGACGCAAGGCCTGCCCATCCGCAGCGCCGGACGGCGGTCACTCAAGTCGTTGCGGGCACGGGAATGGCTCGGCGTTCGTTGCTGCTCTGGCGGGCCAATTCGAGCAGGCTCATTACGGTAAGCGCCCACTCGGGAGTCACAGCGAGTGTCGCCTTGGCGAGAATGGCGTCGCGCAAATTGGCATAGAAGTCGCGGTAGTCACAATTCAGGGAGGGAATCCGGCGTTGGGTGAATCCCTCGTTTTCAGAAAGGGTTAGCAGACCCCAATTTTCTTCCGGCTCGGCGCCCCAGGGGCCGTCCGCGGGAATGTAGCCGCGACGCAAATTGCTTTCTTGCGGGTCGACGGTCAGTTTCACGTAAGCGCCCTGCGTTCCGTGAATCGTAAAGCGAGGACGAGTCGCGGCTGCCAAAATCGAGGAACGCAAATCGACGCGCAGGCCATGCGGATAGCGAAATGCGAGATCGAACGCATCATCGGCGACGGCGCCTTCGCGCTCCATGCGAATGTCAGCCGTCAGCGACTCCGGCAAACCAAAAAGCAGAAGCGCGTGATCGATCAGGTGTGGCCCGATGTCAAAAAAGATTCCAGTGCCGGGGCCGGCTTTCTCGCGCCACGCACCAGGACGGAGCTGAGGACGAAAGCGGTCGTAATTCGATTCAAAACGCACGATGCGCCCGAGAGCGTCGGTCGCAACGAGCTGCCGAATAGCATGAAAATCACCGTCGTAGCGGCGATTTTGGTAGACAGTGAGCAACCGGCTCTGTTGCTTCGCGAAGTCGACGAGCGCGATGGCTTCTTCGAGCGTGGTCGTGAAGGGTTTATCGACGAGCACGTCGCGTCCCGCAGCGAGACACCGCTGCGCGATCGGAAAATGGGAGTCGTTCGGCGTGGCGACAACAACGAGACGAATTTCCGGAATAGCCAAGAGTTCATCGAGCGTGCGCACGATGCGAACGTCAGGATAGGCTTCACAGGCTTCGTTGCCGCTGCGCTGCAGAATCGCTGCGAGCCGCAATCCCGGCACGCGAGAGATCACCTGCGCGTGGAACGCACGGCCAGCGAGCCCAAATCCGATCAGACCAACATCAATCATAAAATGTTTCGAAAGGGCCAGTGAACGCATCAAAAAGGAATCACAAAAGCCTTCGCGAGGTGCTGAGTCTTTGCTGCGCAAAGCATCCGAAAAGGCGCTTCATACTATCGCATCGTTAAATGGGAATGACTAAATTTTGAAATTCTCAGAATTACTTTTTTCTTTCGGGCGCGACCCGCGTTTACGCAACGCTTGGTTGCCCGCCGAGCCGCGCTCCTGCAAAATGGTTGATAACCAGTGACCACGCAAGCCATCGCTATCAATGCCGCCGCGCGCCAGCGCTATTTGCTGGTGCTGCTCTTCGCCGGATTTGTTCTGACCGGCGTGGAGATTACGGTAGCGGGTCCGATGCTGCCGTTGTTCATTCAGCGGTGGTCGCTGAGCGATTCGCAAGCGGGCATTTTTTTCACGCTTGAGTTTGGGTGCTCGCTCGCCGGCGTGTGGCTCTCGAGCTTAATAACCCACTACTTCGGCAGCCGCACCGCTCTCGTGCTTGGTTACCTCCTCATTGGCGTTGGCCTCGCAACCTTGAATGCGTCTTCGATGAACGTAGCCCTGTTCGCGCTCGCAGCGCTGGGAACCGGCTACGGCCTGGTGGTTCCGGTTACAAATCTTGCCGTGGCGGAGATCGGGGGCGCGCGCAGCGCTTCGCTCGTCAGCCTGGTGAATTTCGCCTGGGGAGTCGGCTCGTTCTCCTGCTCTCCGCTCGTTTTGCTTGCGATGAAGAACGATTTTCTAACGAAGATGCTGTACCTCTTCGCAGGCTTTGGCTGCCTGCTGGCTGTCTCGTTTCTGTTTTCGCATTTTCCCGAGCACCACATAGAAGCATCCGGCTCGGAAACTTCTGCGCCAGCCCCGAGCGTAAGTCTTCTTGCAACCTCCGCTCTCGCTGCTCTCTTTTTTCTGTACGTCGCCACGGAAGTAAGCATCGGCAGCTGGGCCGCCGCGCACGTCAAGCGTCTCGCGGCGGGCAACGTAGGCAGCCTGGCCACGCTGGCTCCGATGTTTTTTTATGGCGGACTCATGGCTGGGCGCGCGCTCGCTCCCCTGGTCCTGCCGCACGTCCGCGAATTTCGACTCGTGATGTGCGCTCTGGGCGTGGTGATCGCCGGTACCACGATTTTTATTCTTGCCGGCACGCAGCGCACCGCGTTCATCAGCGTAACCGTGGCGGGGCTGGGATGCGCGGCGGTTTTTCCCGTCTACATCGCATGGCTCTCGCGCTGGTATGGGCGGCAGATAGCGCACGTCCGCGGCGTAATGTTTTCGATGTCATCGATCGGGTCGGCCTCAGCTCCGGGAATTGTCGGTTTTGTCTCGACGCATGCAGGGGGCTTGCGCGCCGGCCTGCTCGTGCCGCTGGCTTCCGCTGTGCTGATGGTTTTTCTGTTGCTCCTCGTGCGCCGCCAAGCGGCTGCCTGAGGTATCCTCTGTTCGTGCAAACGACCGCGCAGCGCTCGCCGACGACGGGGCTCCTTCTCGGACTCATCATCACACTCGCCGCTGTTGTCGCCTATTCGTTCTACATTAGGGTCCAACTGTCCGGCTTGCGAAAATTGCAAAGCGAAATGGTGGATCGCAACCGGCGGGATTCGCTGCAGCTCTTGCGCGTGCAGAATGATTTGAATTCGGTGGGGCTGGCGATGCGCGACATGCTGGACGCGAGCGAACCGTATCCGCTGACGGCGTGGACGGCGCAATTCGCACGTATTCGCGAAGATCTGGATGTGGCGCTACATCTGGAAGAACAGCTGGCTGGAGCAAATCGCACAGCGGAGCAGCGGAATTATCTGATGCAGTCGGTGGCGCAATTCTGGGATGCGGTGCACCGAATGTTTGCACTGGCTGGGGAGGGAAAGGATGCGGAGGCGCGAGAGCAGATTCGTTTGACGCTGCAGGCACGACAGGAATCGCTGAGCACGAGCGTGTCGCGATTGCTGGTGCAGAACAATGAGGGAGAGGAGCAGGCGGCGGGGCGCATCGCGGCAATTTACGACGGAGTGCAGCGGCAGCTTTATTTGTTTTTGGGCGCGACGCTGATCGCGATTGTTTTGACGAGTCTATATTTGATTCGCACGAACCGGATTATTTTTGCGAGGTTGGCGGCGCTTTCCGAGCAGCGCAGCGAATTGGCCCAGAAACTGATTTCGACACAGGAGTCCACGCTGCGCCACATTTCGCGGGAATTGCACGATGAGTTTGGACAGGTGCTGACGGCGATTGGGGCGTTACTGGGGCGTGCTGGAAACCATTTGCCCGAGGGATCGAAAGCGCGAGAAGAAGTGCAGGAAGTGCGGGAGATCGCGCAATCGACGCTCGATAATATCCGGAGCCTTTCGCAGGCGCTGCATCCGGTGCTATTGGAAGAGGCAGGGCTGGTGAGCACGCTCGACTGGTATATTCCTACGGTGGAGCGGCAAACGGGGCTGGTGCTGCACTATGAAAAATCCAGGACGGTGTTTCCGCTGGATGCCGGCGCAAGCGTGCATGTGTACCGGGTTTTGCAGGAAGCGCTGAACAATGTGAGCCGGCACTCGGGAGTCAAGGAAGCGTGGGTGCGGCTGAAGTTTTTGGCGGATGCGCTGGAACTGGAAGTGGAAGACCACGGCAAGGGAATTTCTCCAGAGAGAAATGGGCGCGGGATTGGATTGGTGGCGATGCGCGAGCGCGCGGAGATTGTCGGAGGTACGCTGGAACTTTTGCAGCCGACTGGCGGAGGCACAGTGGTTCGACTAAGGATGGCGCGCGAGAAAGTCGAGACTCATGCCGGATAAGCTGAGAGTTTTGCTAGTGGACGATCACGCGCTGGTGCGGCACGGATTCCGGCGAATCCTTGAGGACGATGCGGAGATCGAGGTTGTGGGCGAGGCGAGCAATGGCCAGGAAGCGGTACGGCTGGCGGCGAAGGAAAAGCCCGCAGTGATCGTGATGGATTGCGCGATGCCGGAGATGAATGGCCTGGAAGCAACGCGAAAAATACTGGAGGCACGGCCGGATGCGGCGATTTTGATGTTGAGCATGCACTCGGAAGATACGCTTGTGCGGCAGGCGATGGACGCGGGGGCGCGCGGGTACATTTTGAAAAATGCGATGGACCTCGATCTGGCGAACGCGATCAAGCGCGTGGCGAAGGGCGAAAAAGTGATGGACCCACAAGTGGCGCGGACGGCGGCGCTGAAGGGCGAACGCGAAGGCGGGCTGACGCCGCGGGAACTCGAAGTGCTGCAGCGCATTGTGGCGGGAAAATCGAACAAGGAA
>DASXMM010000476.1:0-3530 GCA_036495665.1 Candidatus Acidiferrum sp.
TCAGCCTCATGCGACTTGCTAAGTTCAGGTACACCTCGCAGTTATGTCTCGAATTCGTAGTGACGACAAACCGTTTTGGTTGGATGGCCAGCAAATTGTCATCCTGCATCATCCGTGCCACCTTCTTACGGTTCACCTGCATTCCCCGGCGGTGTAGCTCGGCCGTGATCCGCCGATAGCCATAACGCCGGCGGTGCTCCAAAGCAATCGCTTGAATCACAGATCGCACTTCCATCGCTTCCTCAGTTGGCTGCCCTTCTTTCAACGATCGGTAGAAACTTCTGCGACTGACCGAAGCCAGCTGACACATGCGCTCGATACTCAGGCTGCCTTGCAAAAATATTACTTCTCGGATCTGGTTGTAGATGCCGTCGCGCCAGTTTCGCCGCGTTTCTGGCGTCGAGCCTCTACTTTTTGCAAGGCACCTTTGAAAAAATCCAGCTCCAGGGTCTTCTCTGCCAAAAGCTGCTTCAAGCGATGGATTTCTTTGCGGTGAGCTGAGGCGTGCGTGCTGGGCCGCGACGCTTCTTGTCCTGGTTCAATGCTCTCCAGCTTCTTGCGCCACTTGTAGAGGCACCTCGGCCTTACACCGAGTTCTCGCGCTAACTCACCGACATCGTCACAAGTCTCCATGCGTTCGACAGCCATTCGCTGAAATTTCCGGGCGTATCGCTTTCTCTCCACTGTGGTTCCTTTCCCGGAAACTGTGCCTCATTTTTGTGTGCCAGTTCAAGGGTTCACTCCATTGAGGATTCCGGGAAAGAAGCGAAAGTCGTAGTCAATTGATTTGAAAGAAGAAAATTGGAGGCGCGGGTGGGATTCGAACCCACGAATGGAGGTTTTGCAGACCTGTTGAAAAGCGTAAGTAGTTGATTTTCCTGGGCGACTCCGTCGGTTTTGTACGCTGAAAATACGCCTGAATGGCATGGTTTTGTAGCAACTTGTTAGCAGAAATCTTGAATCGCATGGATCATCAGGGCCGTCCCATCACATGCAGATGCGCATAGGGCGAGCCTGCCCACATGATGTAGGCGCCAGTCGCTTTGTGGGTGGTCGGCAGTCCCGTGGTCTTCGGATCAAACGGCCACATGATCATCCAGTGGGGACCTATCTCGATGGGCATGCTCGTCATGTCATTGGGATCCGAATCGCTGCGCTGAGTAGCGCCCGCCAGCATGTAGGTGATGCCGGGGACTGTGTTCGTCGGCTTGGGTTTGTGAGCCCTGAAGTCGGCGCCCCACTGCATTGAAGCGCCATCTTCGCACATGGGCGGATCGCCGATGACTCTCGGATTTCCAGGCATGCAGGTGAAACCGTTGTTCCCTTCGCGCAGCACTACCGTATTGCCCTGCGCATCCGTATCAACGATTCTTGCCGAACTGGCGATTTCGGTTGGTCCCGCCGACATTGCGCGGGCTATCTTGGCTTGCGTCGACTCACCCGCGCTGGAAGCCGAGTTCTGGGAATGGTGCATCTCCGCCATGAGAGTCGAGTACGTTCCGACCGTCACCAGACCGATGGCAACTGCAACACAAACTCCGGTAATCCTATTTTTCGTACCCATAACCTTCTCCATATTTCTAAGTTTCCAAAAAAGCACAACTTCGCAACGTTCCTTAGCGCGAGGTCGAAACATACTGAGCCTCGCCGCTGCGGAAGGACCAGTTCTCTTTTGGCACTTCAACCAGATTTACAAAATGTCCTCAAGGGTTGGATGTGATGAGAGACCGTTCGGTCTCATTATTTTAATGTGATTGTGGAATTTGAGTTGAATAGCTCAAAACGACAAGGGGCGGTGAAAATGCACACGTTGTTTACGTCGCACGCGGCAGGGAGGACTGGGGCGGAAAGAATAGGCGGGCGGCCGACTCACCGAACCTGCTACGGTGCGGCAATGAGCACGAAACGCGAACGAGGCGAAGGCGGTTTGTTCCGAATGAAGGGCAGCCGCAACTGGTACGGGCAGTGGTATCAGAACGGCAAGCAGGTTCGTGTGTCCTTGAAAACCGATGTCAAAGAAAAGGCCAAACGCGAACTCCGCCGAAAGATGGGTGACGCCGAACGAGGAGCCGCACCAGAGAACGAAACTCGCAAACTTCGCTACGGCAACCTTCGACAAGCACTGCTAGACGACTACACGAGGCGCGGGAACAAGTCGTTGCAGGTGCTGTCAGACGGAAAGGAAACGATCTGGGGACTGGCGCCTCTCGATAAGTATTTCGGATTTTCGGAGAAGGAACAGGGTATCCACGTCAACGCGATCACAGTGGATAAGATTCGTGACTTCATCCGCACACGGCAAAAAGACGAGATCGGCAATGCCGCAATCAACCGCTCGCTGGCGTTGCTGCGTCGGATGTTCAACATCGCTCGCATGGACGGCAAGATTCAGTTCATGCCGGCTGTTCGGCTACTGAAAGAGCCGCCAGCCCGCAAAGGTTTTCTGGCGCGGGCGCAGTTCGAGCACTTGCTGTCTAAACTGCCCGCGCATTTGAGGCCGCTTGTGACATTCTTGTATTATTGTGGGGTTCGCGTAGGCGAGGCAACTCAAATAGAATGGGGTCAGGTTAACTTGCAGGGCGGGCTGATACGGCTCGAAGTTGAGCAAACGAAGACCTCCGAGGCTCGCATCGTGCCTCTGCCAGACGTTCTGATTCAGGTTATAAAGCGAGTCAGGAAGAAAGAAGGCTTAGTGTTCAGCGACGCGCATCTTCGGGAAGAATGGACGAGGGCGACTATAGCGGCGGAAATGCCGGGGCTGCTCGTGCATGATCTGCGCCGCTCCGCGATTCGGAATCTGATTGCGGCGGGAGTTCCTGAGAAGGTTGCGATGAGCATAAGTGGACACAAGACTCGCGCTGTCTTCGACAGATACAACATTGTCGATGCGACAGACGTGGTGAAAGCGATGAGCCGACTCCAAGACAAGCAGTTGGCGGAAAGCAAGAACGGTGAGAGTTTAGTGAGACTCCTGACGGACGGCAAACCCGTAGCGGATGTAACTAGTTGATTCTACTGCATTAACTCCTGTGCGGGAGTGGCGGAACTGGCAGACGCGCAAGACTTAGGATCTTGTGGCCGAAAGGCCGTGCAGGTTCAATTCCTGTCTCCCGCACCACCTTTTATTGATTTTTGTCAATTTCAACGGGCATGCCCTACGATGCCTGTGTTTTAGGGAGCGTCCCGTCGTGGCTCCAAACGATTGGTCCTCGCCCCGGCCTTTCAGGCCAAAGGTGCGAAACAGTGAGTCTACATAGATTCCTGGCCTACGCCGTACTGGCCTGCTGGATTGCCCTGACGGCGGTCATGGTCGGCACCGCGCTTCAGTGGTCCGCCGCCCGTAGCGCTTCGCAAGTGAAGATTCAACGCGCCTTAACCGCGCAAAAAGAGGCCAGTGTCAGTCCGCCGCCAAGTCAAGAGCAGCGGGACCTGGTCGTCACTCCGGAAGAGCGCGAGGAGACTGCCGCGCTGGAGCGCAGCCACGATCGCGCTGTGTTCAAAGCCGCGGACGCTAGCGACGCGATGTCCGA
>DASXMM010000477.1:0-6055 GCA_036495665.1 Candidatus Acidiferrum sp.
CAGGATTCCTTTGCAAGTGTTGATTATAAAGGCTTTGGGACCAAACGTAGTCCACCCACGATTGGGGTTGTCCAAGCGAGTGGCCTACGACGGGTGACGACGACAAGGAACTGACCCCAAAAAAGAAAAAACGGCAGGAGCCCTGCCGCAGTGGAAGTCCAGAAAACTACCTGCGGTTATTGTACTACTTCTAGACGTATTGTCAACTGGCCTAAAGTTCAGGCTCAGAGTATCCGATTCAAAAGAAACAAAAAAACGTGAAGACTTCTCGCTCCACGTGGGTTTGTTGGAGACGAAACGGCGAAAATGAACGAGCGGTTAGGGAACCTGAATCGGCGCGACGTTGAAACCCTCGACGACCAGGGCTGGTTTGGTGTCACCCAAGTCGCTTTTTCTGACGCGAACTGTGATTTCACGTTTTTCGCCTGGGAGCAGGGAGAAGTAATTGTCGTCGAAGAAAACCGGCAGAATTTCTGCGCCGTCTTTTCCTTTGAGGACGCGGAGGCGTACGAGGAAGGCGAGGCCAGAGCCTTTATTTTCCACGGTGATGTGGGCGGCCGTTTCATTGCCTGCGTCGGACACGGTCATTGAGGCATTGATTGAGGCTTTCGGAAGATCTTGCAGGGCTGCAAAATCTGCGAATTCGGTAAGAGGCGTGTAATACCACTCCGTCTTGCTGAAATCAGGAACGTCGGGCTCGGCGGAGAGCCAGTAGAAGTTGCGGCTGAGCAATTCGCCGGAAGGAGCGGAGAGCTGCAAGCTCAGGAAATATGTGGATGTGATGCCTTCTGGCTCGGAAACCCTAAACGATTTGGTCACGCCATCCGCCGCGACATTGGAATATGCTTCACGGGTAAATCTCTCCTTCATTGAGGTGTCGTAAATCTTGGCAACGACTCTCAAATCCTTGAGAGCTTCTTGCTTCCCGTTGACGATGACGACGCTGCGGTCGTCATACGAAAACTGGACGTGAACGAGTTCGAGCGCTTTTTTCGAGCCGAAATAGCCGCCAGCCGGGCGCAAGTCGTAATCATAGAGATGCCAGATCAATCCGTTCCACGCGTTGTTCAGCATCCACTGGATGATGCCCGTGGATTTGTACTTGTTGCGGCCATAGGCTTCGAACATGGCGCGTTCGCCTTCGTACGTCATGGCCTGGGACTTCCAGGCGAGGTCGGAGACGTCTTTCGCGGTGCCGTAGCGTTTTTCCAGGGCGTGCGTGAAGACCTTGATGTTTTTAAATTTTCCGCCGCCAGCGTGGAAATCCCAAAATTCATTCATGGGCCAAAGCTTGTCGGGCGGAAACATGGATTTCAATTCTTCGAGAGGCGGAACAGCGGGACCGGGGCTGGTTTCCGTGTTGAAGCCGTAAGCGCCGCCGGCTTTGGTGTCCAGCAGCCAGTAGTTTGACGAGACGTATTCATACGGGCCGGACATTTTGACGCCGCTGGCTCCGGTAGGTTCCGTTTTCTTCTCGGTCGCAGAAGAAATGACCGGTTTCGGCCAGTTGTTTTCTTTTTCCACGTCGAGGTAAGCGCGCTCGCGATCGGGCGGTGGGGGATTATCGCTGCCGTTCAGCCAGACGAGGAGACTGGGATGCGCGCGGAGACGGAGAATCTGATCACGAAGCGAGTCGACGGAGACACGCTTGTTTTCTTCGCCCCACTTTCCCCACTTTTCCCAGGCGTCACAGCAGCACCATCCAGCCATAACGAGAATGCCTTCGCGATCGGCGCGGTTCATGAAGGATTCGTCTTCGAGTTTGCCTTCGAGGCGGATCGTATTGAGGCCCATCTCCTTCACGTAGCGGAACTCCGCCTCGCGGCGCGATTGATCGATGCGCAGCATCATGTCCGGCGCCCAGCCTCCGCCGCGCACGAGCACGGGTTTGCCGTTTACTTTGAACAGGCGGTAGCCTTCGGGAGTGAGTTCGGAATCGGTCTGCACGATGCCGAACGGGACATTTACCAAGTCCGATGCGAGGCCTTTCTCAACAACAAACCTTAGGGCGAGCCTGTGCAGGTAAGGTTCGCCCATCTGATACGGCCACCACAAACGGGGATTCTTCACGTTCAAAGAAGGAGATTCTTCGGGTGTGATCACAATGGCGCGACGCTCGCCGGGTTGGAGTTCAACGCTTTGAGAGAATTCGATCGGCGAGGCGGCGCCGAGAATTGATCCGCTGAGAGTTCCCTTCACTGATCCGTTCGAGGCGTTGAGAAGCTCAGCGCGCACAATCAAATGCGCTTGATCGGCTGCCGGAAGGTCAAGTTTCGTTTCAACCGCGGGGTGCCGCACGGCGACCGGCCCGCTCGCAGAGAGCACGACTTCTTGCCAGAGGCCCATGTCCTTATCTGGGGGCGAGGGATTCCAATCCACCCAGGTGATACCGAGTTCATTGGCATGCGGCGCAGAAACTTCCACGGCTACCACATTCTTCGCGCCCGCTTTGACGAACTGCGTCACATTAAATTCATAGCGGCGGAACGCGCCGACAACCTGGTCTGAGCCGGCGACTTTCTTTCCGTTGATCCAGATGTCCGCACGATAGTTGATTCCGCGAAACGCCATCCACACGGTCTTTCCGGCAAATTGCGCAGGCACGTCGAATTCTTTTCGATACCACCAGGGCACGAAGTAGGGACTGTCCGCCAGCATTTCCTGATTGGCGAACTGCGAGCCAATCGCGTAGGACACGCCGGGAACGGAGCGCAGGTTCATGCCGAAGTAGGGATCCTTGTAGACTCCATTCTCGACGAGGACCGCGAACACGGTGTTCGGAGCTGATGTTTTGTACCAACTCGACGCGTCGAATCCGGCAGTGGAAACCGTTTCGGCGTTGGCGCTCACTTTTGCGGACGATTGAAGGGCCCAGCCTTCGTGTAATGTAATCTCACCATCGGCGCGCAAACCAGGAGCCGCAATCGTTACGGATGCGAGGATCGCAACGGCGAAGCTGGCTGCTCCAAGATGGCTACCGACTACCCTCGCAAACTGCGAAGATCTTCGAGAAAGGAGATTCTCTTTTTGCCGGTGCCGAATCATCGTGAGCTCCAAGGTACAACACCCAATACCGTGCGCAATTTAAACCGATTCAACATTGTGAATATTCTTAGCCCTGCTAACCGCCAACAACGGCGGTAGTCTAGCTCGAGCCCAAGAAAAGAGACAAGTGCTATCGTCGAAAAGCAAAAGGCGCGAACCTTGCGGTCCGCGCCTCGCGCTTTTTGAATTGCCCCAACTGCCTTAATTTACTCCACCGGAGGGAGGAAGACTTCCGAGGGCGTGAGAAACTCCACATTGGGAACCTCTGAAACCAACCGTACGCGCTCGAACTTCCCTTTTTTGCCGCCGTTGCCGACGAAGGTGAGCAAGTACTGGTTGTTGAGATGCATCTGGATTTCATCGAAGTACGGCTTCAAAGTAACCGGCGAACCAAAACCGAGGTAGTACGATTCGGCGCCAGTCTCTTCCGAAAGCCGGCTCAGGTTCGATTGAGCGTTGAAAACGCGGAACGAGCGGCGGCCGACGTGCCCGGCATCCGGAACGTAGATCGTCCAAATGTTGATGTTTTGTTTTTGCGCGCGGGAAATCGTCGTGTCCAGATCGGGATCGATGGGATCAAAACTCCCGCGGAAATAGTCGATGCCCGAAGAGAACAAGATGATGGACTTGCGCTCACCGGAATCGGGCCAGCGCTTCTCCCAATCCTGAACCGAAAGATACGGGCTAGTGAAGGCCCCAGCACTGCCCAAGGGCAGTCTCAGTGCTTTCGCGGCAAGGGCGTGGTCCTTGGTGAAATCCTGCGCGACCATGGCGGCGCCATTTCTCGCATACGCCACGGCGATGAATGTGTTCTCTGGCTGCGCCATGAAAAACGCTTTCAAATCGCCCCACTGATTGGCCACCTGGCTCTCGAGCGAATCGTCAATCAGAATGGCGAGGAAGAGCGCCTCACTGCGTTTCCAATCCGCCACTTGGACTTGTTCCTTGCCTTGATAGAGTTGCACATCATTTCTCGTGAGCGGCGGCGGTTGCGTTTCTTTCTTGCCCACCGCCGTAACGGTCATGGTAACGGGTGCGGACTCCGCTGCAGCGGTCTTTGGCGCGAGCGGCATTGCGGTCGCCACCGCCGTGGCTGCCAACAACAGGGCACCTTTGCATTGCAATTTCTTGTACATGAACTTAACTCCGTTCCAGTCGATACGCTTAGGTTACATGCAGGCTATAAAAAAGAAAAGGCGCGGACCTTTCGATCCGCGCCTGGCGTAACCAGCATTGTGGAACGAGACTGTGAGTCACCGTGCAGCCGGCAGGAACACTTCAGAAGGGGTCAGAAATTTGACGTTCTGGACCTCCGAAGATACCTTCACGGACTGGTACTTGCCCTTGTGGCCGCCATCGCCCGCAAAGGCGAGCAGGTATTGGTTATTAAGATTCATCTGGATGCGATCGAAATAGGGCCTCAGGTCCACGGGCAATCCGAGACCGAGTGAATAAGACTCGGCTCCGGTCTGCTGTGAGATACGGTCCAGGTTCGATTGCCAGTCGAAAGCGCGGAACCCGCGAACACGGCGGCCTGAATCGGGCACGTAGATCGTCCAAATGTTGATGTTCTGCTTCTGGGCGCGGGCGATCGTGGTATCGAGATCCGGATCAAGCGTAGCGGGACCTCCGCGGAAATAGTCAATACCGGAAGAGAACAGGATGATGGAGCTGCGTTCTCCCGCCGCGGGCCAGCGCTTCATCCAATCCTGAAGCGCGAGATATGGGCTGGTACTGGCGCCGAAATTGCCCAAGGGTATGCGCAGCGCTTTAGCAGCGAGGGCATGGTCTGTTGTGAAATCCTGGGCCACCATGGCTGTGCCGTTTCGCGCATAGGCCACGGCGATATAGGTGGTTTGTGGCTGGGCCATCATAAAAGCCCGCAGGTCACTCCATTGGTTGGCGAGGACATTCGGGAGCGAATCATCAATGAGCACTGCCAGGTAGAGAGTTTCTCTGCGCTTGAAATCCGCGACCTGTACGCGTTCTTTGCCTTGATAGAGTTCAACATCGCTCTTCGATAGCGCAGGCGGCTGCGCATTTTTCTTCGCGGTAGCCGTAACGGTCATAACAACCGCAGAGGCATCCGATCCTACAGAGTTGCTGTTGGAGGCCGCCTTGAGAGCGAGCGGCGTAAACGACGCCGCGATTAGCGCACCAAGTAGTAGCGACCCCTTTCGATAAATGTGCTTGTTCATAACTGCTCTCCATTTCTCATCCCACTTACTTAGATGCAGGTTCCAGCAAAACGAATGCATAAGGCACGAGATACGAGATAAGGGATTCCGTCGTAGAATGCATCGCAATCAACGAGGGCGCTCACGTGAAAAGCTACATAGGAGCAATCGATCAGGGCACGACGAGTACGCGCTTTATGGTGTTTGATAAAGCGGCGCGCGTTGTTGCGGTCGCACAGAAGGAACACGAGCAGATATTCCCGCGCCCCGGGTGGGTGGAGCACGACCCGCTCGAGATTATGCGCCGCACCGTCGAAGTGATCGGCGAGGCGCTTGAACAACGAGGTTTGCGTCCTTCGGACTTGGCGGCTATCGGCATCACCAATCAGCGCGAAACTACGGTCGTGTGGGAGCGAAGCACCGGCCAGCCGATCGCAAACGCGATCGTTTGGCAGGATACGCGTGTTGCGGAAGACGTCGGGCGGTTTGCGAGCGGCGGTGGGCAGGACCGTTTTCGTGCCCAGACGGGTTTGCCCTTGAGCACGTATTTCAGCAGTCTGAAACTGCGCTGGCTGCTCAACAATCTTCCTGGCGCGAAAGAAAAAGCCACCGCGGGTGAGTTGCTCTTCGGAAATATCGACACCTTTCTCGTCTGGAACTTGACCGGCGGACCAAAGGGTGGCGTTCACGTCACCGATGTGACCAACGCAAGCCGAACGCAACTGCTCAATCTTAAAACACTGGATTGGGATGAAAAGTTGCTCGCGGCGTTCGAAATTCCGCGCACCATGCTGCCGCTAGTGCGATCGAGTAGCGAGGTGTACGGTGCGGCG
>DASXMM010000478.1:0-8422 GCA_036495665.1 Candidatus Acidiferrum sp.
AGAAAAATATGTAGGCATCACCGGCGCGGCGGAGGGCAACGAAATGTTGCCCGACGGACAATTTCTGCCGCCGATGAAAATGAGCTGCGGCGAAATTCTGCTGAGAGACCGCGTGAAAGCCAAGTTTGGCCACACGGTCACTATCGGTCGCGCCGCCGTCCTTACGCAAAACCACAACGGCCGCCTCGCTTGCCACTATTGCGGGCCGTGCGAACGTGGGTGCCAGACGTTTTCCTACTTCAGCAGCCCGTTTACCACCGTCAAGGACGCGGTCGCCTCCGGCAACTGCACACTCATCACCAACGCCGTGGTGGCGCATGTCAACATGGACGCCGAGTCCAACAAAGCGCGTGGCGTTACCTATGTCGATCGGCTAACGCGTCAAGTAAAGGAAGTCCGCGCGAAATCCGTCATTCTTTGCGCGCAGGCGCTCGAATCGACGCGCGTGCTCCTGAATTCCTCGACCCGCGAATATCCGAACGGCCTTGGAAACTCAAGCGGCGCGCTTGGACACTACTTGATGGACCACGTTGTCGGCGCTGGAGCCTCGGGCCGTCTGCCCGACTTCAAGACACTTCCTAACGCGAATGAACCGGCACGGCCCAACGGCATTTACATCCCGCGCTTTCGGAACACTCCCAAGAGCGGAAAGCATTCGCGGTTCATCCGTGGGTATGGTTACCAGGGAGGCGCTGGTGCGGAATTCAACTTCAGTGCCGAAGGCTACGGAGCTTCGCTGAAGAAGGGCGTGAAAGAGGGCGTTTACAGTGCTTCGCTCGGGGCTTTCGGCGAATCGCTGGCACGCTGGGACAACTACATCGAGATCGACCGTGACCTCAAAGATGCCTGGGGCATACCGGCGTTACACATCAATATGAGCCACGGCGACAACGAAGCCGCGCTCATGGAGGACGCCGGAGCCGCAGCCGCGGAAATGTTGGAAGTCGCGGGCGCGAAAGATATCCGCGTGCAAGCAGGCGTTGAAATGCCGGGCATGGCCATCCACGAGCTTGGCACAGCACGCATGGGCAATGATCCGAAGAAATCCGTGCTCAATCCCTTCAACCAGACCCACGACGTGAAAAATCTCTTCGTGATGGACGGTGCGAGCTTTGTCTCTTCTGCGTGCCAGAATCCCACGCTTTCCATGATGGCCGTCACCGTCCGAGCGTGCGATCACCTGATCGACCGTTTTCACAAGAGCGACGTCTAGCGCAACAATGTGCCTCCCCTCCCCCTCTTTTCTCACAAGTGTTGATCGTAAAGGAGTTTAAGTTGCTTAGAACCAACACTTACGAAGGTGTTGATTCTAGAGAGCTTACGCAGATCGAATCGGACAAAACGCGGCAAAACGCGGTGTTTTTCCTGCAAGTATTCATTCTAAATTGCTTACTGGACTTTTTCTGCACAGAGGCCCTACGCGGGGTTGGCGGAGGCGGCAATGAAAAAACTGCGTCCGGAGAATGGGAGAAGATTTGTTTCCTTCAAACAGAACAGCTCGCCGGGATGTGAATGTCCCGGCGAGTTGGCTGTGCCCTGCTACTAACTCGACTATTCAATCGAGCCGCGTCTTGATTCGTTAACTGGCGAATGCTTCTCAAGGACGTTCACGAGATGACAGCCGGACTCTGGCACGCCGGTATGTTCGCCACGAACGATCTCGCTGGCCTTCCTGTGGTGACCGTAGACGTCGCCGCTGGCATCATCGTCTGGGCGAATCGTGGAGCCTTCAAGGGAAACTCCTGCAAATATGCCACGTGAGCATGAAGCCGAAACTGGTGATGTTGAAGAGAACCGGGCAAGGACCTGGTCAGGGTCCTTGCTCGGTTTTGGGGTGGTGCGCGGCTTAGAACGTCAAGTGCAAGCCTAACTGAAGGAAGCGCGGGCTGCCAATCGTGTGTTGAATCACGCCCAAGCTGCCTTGCGGCGGGATCGAGGGTGGACCCACGAAGTTGGGGAAGAAGGTGACGTTATTGTTTGGCGCGTCAAAATCTGGGTGATTGAACATGTTGAAGGCGTCAGCTTCGAAGCGCAGGCGGAATCGCTCCTTGATAGGGAACTCCTTCGCTAGACTCATATCGAAGCGAACCTGGAAGGGACCTCGGAAAAGGTTGCGGCCTGCGGCTCCGTAGGTGGACTCGAACATATCGCACCCGCTCGCGTCGCAAGCGGGTACGCCGTTCGTCCCGGGCGCGACGAATTGCGGCGCGAAATCGTTGGCATTGAGAACGGGACTGCCGGCATTGACGCCGAGAGTGCCCTGTAGTTTCGCTTGTGCAGGACTGACTCCGGGTTTGAGCGAGACGATAGGGTTTCCAATGAAGTCACTGGTGCCGAAGAAGAGGCTGCCGACGGAACCGGAAAAGTCATAAACGCTATAAGGCTGACCGCTTTGAGCGACGGTCTGGCCGCCAATCACCCACCCGTTGAGGACCTGGGCCAAAACCTGGTTCTTCTTGACCACGGCCGGAATCGTGTAGCTATAGTTCACGAGGAAGACGTGGGTTTGATCGAAGTCGGCCGACGCATAACTGGCTTTCGGAACCAGCGGATTGTTCCCGGTGAAGAACAAACCCAGCCCGCTCTGTTCGTCGAGTGCGTGCGACCAGGTGTAGGAGCCCGTCAACTGAAGGCCGTAGGACAGACGCTTATGGACTTGAACCTGGAGCGCGTTGTAGTTGGAAACACCCTCGGCCTCGTAAAGGACCGAATTCATGTCGTAACCAGGAAATGGCACACGGATAGGTGCGTTGCCGGAAAATTCGTTGGTGAAAACAGGCTCGTTGTCGAGATTCAGCGGGCTAGTGCCACCATAAGAAGTGGTCTGGCCATTCACAGGATTCGATGCCGTGGCGATTATCGGTTGGTTGAACGGAATCGGCATCACCAAATGTGTGCCGTGATTGCCGACATAGCCGACCTCGAACATCCAGCTTGGTGCGAACTGGTATTGAAGATCGAGGGTCCAGTTCTGCGTGTAAGGCAATTTGTTATGGATGTCATAACCGCCGAACAGAAAGGGGCCAAATAGGTTGCCGGCCGGCCAGCATCCAGGGAAACCACAGGCAGTTTGCGACAAGTTGGGCAACGAAGCAAGAAAACCAGCAGGAGTGACCGCCGGTGGCGGCGGCAGCGTGGTGCCGAACGGCGCCGAGAGATTTGCGTTTTTCGCAGCGGCAACCGGCTGGACGAACGGAGGCGCTAGCGTTACGCCGAAGGGTCCGTTAAAGCCGGAACCGGCGCTCGGCGAGAAATAACTGAAAAGCTCACCACGATCAAAGTAAATGCCGTAACCGGCGCGCACGGTCAGCTTCGTGAAGGGCGACCAGGCGACGCCGATACGCGGCGCGAATCCCCATTGGTGATTTTTCAGCAAAGAATCGCCTGCGCCCGGCGTGGCGGCGGTCTTGTTGTTCCCTGCGACTACCAGACCGGAGTTCGTGATCATATCCGTGCCGGGGTCACAGGTATTCGCGGTGGGGTCGGCCTGCGTCCCGTTAACTGCGCATTGCACGTAGGCGTACTTCGATGGGTCGAACGAGGTTAGGCGGCCATATTTTTCCGAGAGCGGGCCATCTATGTCCCAACGCACACCCCCGCTCACCGTAAGGTTGCTGCGAACCTTATAATTATCGTTGATGAAAAGGCCGGCGGTGTCAGAGCGGTAGTAGCGGTCAGCAGAACCGGCGAAGGCGTCACCGTTACGAACCGTGCCTTCCACGAAAGTAACAAAGCTGGTGAAGTCGAGCGAGTCCGTGTTGGTGTTGTTGTTAATGACATTCAACTGCGTGTGGTCCCATTGCCCGCCGAAGCTGATGGTGTGCTTCCCTTTGATCCAGTTGAGCGTGGAACCGCCGCCCCATTGATTCTGGAACATGCCAGCGTCGCCGAAGCTGGTGCTGGGGCCGAAGCCCAACCCGCTACTTATCGTGGGGTCGGAAGTGGAGATGTCGAGTTGCGGGAACGTCGCTGACCCCAGCAAGCTGATACCTACCGAACTCGGACTGAAGGCCTGGCTTGTGCTCGCGTACGCGCGAAGGCGCGTGAAGCCGAGGTGCTGTTCCCAAGTGAGGCTGGGAGACAAAACGATTGTGTTGGCGAGGGAAACGACCTGGCTTCCCGCGGAAAGCCGCTGCGCGAAGCCAAGCAGGGAGCCGACGGCGCCGAAGGGATTGGTGGTCGGGTCGCTTTGGAAGTAATACTTCCCCGACAAGCGATCCTTGTTGCTGATCGCGTAGTCGATGGCACCGATCACTTGATTGACGTTTGACTTTGCATTCGGTCCCTGGACAATCGCATCGAAGCCGAGCGCGGTGGCTCTCGCCGGATCCGTGATTTGCGCGCTCGGAATCAGAAACTGTCCATTAGGGAGTTTGGCGTTCAAGAGCTTCATCGCAGCCGAATTTATTTGGCCAGCGGTAAGTGTCGTTCCGAAGCTCGATTGGATCGCGTTGATAATGCCTTGCGTGCTGCGGTCATCAGTCAGACCCAGCGGCACAGTCACATCCTTGGTGGAAGGCTCCTGGTCGGCGATGCGAACGCCCTGGTAGGAGCCGAAAAAGAAAAGCTTGTCTTTCCTTATCGGGCCGCCCATCGTAACGCCAAACTGGTTGCGATTAAGAAAGGGTTTAGTAACGCCCGCGGCGTTGTAGAAGAACGGAGTTGCATTCATGGCACTGTTTTGGAACTGCTCCCAGACGGACCCATGTAACGCATTTGTGCCGGATTTGGTAACCACGCTGATGTGCGCGCCGCTATTGTTGCCCTGTGTAGCGTCGTACATGGATGCGTTCACGGCGATTTCTTGAATGGCGTCGGGAGGAGGGGTCGGCAGGGCTTGGCCGATCGCGCCATAGACGGATGTGCTGGTCTGAATCGCGCCACCGGAGCCGAAATTTTCGCCGGTGTTGAGGACGAAGCGATTTTCTCCGACTTGGCTGGTCGAGTTACCGTTAAACAGATTGTTCGTGCTTGTGCCGTTCAAGGAGAAGCTATTGCTGGTGTCGCGGTTCCCATTGGCAAAAATCGCCTGATTGCCGAGGCCGGCGTTAGAGCCGGCACCCCCTAGAAAATCCGCATGAACTCCAGGGCTGAGGATCGCCAGTTGTGTAAAGCTGCCCGTACCCAATGGGGTCTGCTCGATTAGTTGCTCATCCACTACATAACCGTTAGTGGTGTCCGTCTGGTTCATCAGCGGCGAACCGTTGACGGTGACAGTCACGTTTACTGCTCCGGGCTGAAGCGAACCATTGACGGTCGTGGTGCGGTTGCCCTGAACGACGATTTGGGAGTGGACTTCGGTCTTAAAACTGTCGCGAGAGAACGTGAGCGAATAGGTGCCGATGGGGAGATCGGCGAGGTTGAAGGATCCGTCCGAATTGGTGGTGACGGTTTGCTCCAAACCAGTAGCGAGGTTGAGGATTTTGACGGTCGCATTGTGGATTACGGCACTGGAGCTATCCGTGACGGTGCCGTTGATGGAGCCGAGAGTTTGCTGCGCTCGCGCCGATGAGGCAAGCAAGCAGAGAAGCGCGAAGCACACGAGGACTGAGCGAGACAGTTTCTTCATTGCGAAAACACCCCTTTTAAATTTGAACCGCCACTGTCAGGGATGTATCACAGACTCGACACACAAATCGAGTGTGGGACTGTGGATATCCTCGACTGCCCCGGACAATGGGAGAGTAGGGGGCGCGGGTGAATACCAGTAAAATCCAAGGTTACAATCCTGTGAATTAGGGCTGAAGATTTTTAAGTTTTCGCCGCTTTGCGACGAAGAACTAGCGGCGAAAGGCTGAGTCGCCGGGACTGACCGTGTGTTCCTGAATTGACGAAGCCGAAAGGACAAGAACTTCGTCGCCGGAACTGGGACGGAAGGTGAGCTTGGCGTGATGCCCTTCCATACCCTGCAGAACTGCGGGATTGGAGACTTTCCAGACGTGATGATCCTTGTCGCAGGCGAAGGATTCTCCGTCCGCGCTTATAACGCCGGCACAGTCTTTGGGTTTCTTGGATGGAGAGTCCTGAGCGAAAAGGGGCACGGCCGTGAATAAAGCGGCGGAAAGAAATGCGCAAGGGCGCTTAAGCATTTTGGCTCCTCTGGAAATGAATTTTGCGGGCCGAATAGCCGTCCGCCACAGGGCTGTCAGAGGTATGAATCAGCGTGCAGCTATTGGCGAGAGTTTCCGCTGGACCGGAGGAGAAGGCAAACGCAAGTTTTGAATCGGGAATATCGGCTTTTGCGTGCGAGCTATTTCTTGAAGAGGTCTTCGAAGGCTTGGCGGGCGTCGTTGGTGCGTGGGGGCGGAGCGGCGGTGGCAGCGGCGACCTGGGCGGGTTGGGCGTAGGAGGTGGGGGCGGTGTCTTTTTCGATGGTCATGCGGAACTCGTAGAACTTGCAGCTATTTTTTGTGTCTTTGGGGGTGATGCGTTCGGGGACGGGTTGGGTGCACTCGAATTGGGCGCCGGAATCGAAGAAGCGGCATTGTTTGCAACTGTGAAGCTCGAATTGGCACTTGGGACATTGACCGTTGGGGTCGAAACCGGCGGTGAGGACGGCGCCGCAGTTGGAACAGCGGCCGCGGGTTACAGTACCGACCATGCGCGGGGTGCGCGGGCCGAACTGATCGGCGCGTGGACCGCCTTGCGGGGGCTTGCGATCCTGGCCCTTTTCTCTTTTTTGACCTTTTTCTGTGTCGCGATAGCCGCGATGGCCGTACTTACGATCCACAAACGCCTCCGTCCGGGCACAATGCCGGACTTGTGACTACGAACGCCTAAACTCCCGCGCTGATGCGCACTCTAACCGTGGTTTGTATCCGACCGGATTGTTACACTCGGTCCACAGCGCAATCGTTACCCAGAGGATCAGAACAGGATTGGCTACGTCCAAGCAGGAGATGGGACATCTATGTTTTTAGCCCTCTGGGAGTTCGATGTCAAGCCAGGATGTGAGAAACGGTTTGAAAATGTATATGGGCCTGACGGAGACTGGGCCCGGTTGTTTCGGCGTGATCCGGCTTATCGGCGAACTCTCCTCCTGCGTGACTCTTCTCGTGGCCAAACTTATCTAACATGCGACTTCTGGGAAACCCGGAAGGCTTATGAGACGTTCCGGAAAAATCATTTAGAGGCGTACCTCGCGCTGGATAGAGAGTGCGAGGAGCTTGCGGTTGCGGAGCGGATAATCGGGGAGTTCGAGCAAGTCTCCGACGAAAACTGAGGCGCTGCGCTCCACAGAATTTGTCCCGGGCCCGGTAGATTCGTTGCAAACATTTTCGGGCACTGGCAACTGCTTTCAGCTCTTCGCCCAAAGGCCAGCCAGGCCGTCGGGCTTCAGGTCGGGCTGAATAAACTGTTTCGGCGTGCCGGCTGCGCGTAAGACTACTTCCGCTGCAAGATATCCGCTGCGAACGGCGCCTTCCATGGTGGCGGGCCAGCCTGTTGCTGTCCAATCGCCGGCAAGAAACATGGCGCCGATGCTGGTCTCTTGTATTGGACGCCAACGGTCGACGCCGGGTTGCGGAGAAAATGTGGCAGCGGCTTCTTTGATGACGGTAGCCTTGAGGAGGTTCGCTTCGCGGGCGGCGGGGAGCGCGTGGCGGACTTCTTTGAGGCAGAGGTCGATGATTTCCTGGCGGGGCTTTTGGAGGAGGTCATGAGAGGCGCTGATGACCAGTTGCAAATACTGGCCTTTGTCCGCGGCAGCTTCTGCACTTGCGCCGTTTGCGCCCGCGTAGAGAGCTGATTTGTTGAAGATCCATTGCGTGGTCGTGTCGAGGAGAGTGATGAAGGGCTCGGTCATTACCTGGCGGTCGAACCAGAGGTGGACGCCGGTGATGGGAGCGTCGACGATTTTGTCGAGATTGCCGAGAGCGGTGTCGCTGCGTTTTAGACTTTCGGGGAGAAGATCGGAAAGAGTTTGATGAGGGACGGCGAGGACGAAGGCGTCGGCGGTTTCTTCGCGGTCCTGATCGAAGAGGACGGCGGCGAGTTTGCCGTTTTCTATGCGGAGGCCACGGAGAGGAGAGCGGAAGATGACTTCCCCGCCCTTTTGTTGGATGGCAGCGCGACAGCCTTCGTAGAGATCGCCGAGCGCGACCGTCGGAACGCCCATGCGGTAGCCGGTCTTGTTGGAAAGGACGGCCTTCCAGAAAACATCGATTCCGTAACGAGCGTCGATGCGTTCTAGTTCCTCGGAAAGAGCACTGACGAGAACGACGCGCCAGAAGCGCGAGATCGCGGCGGGCGTTTGTTTGTGGCGATGTAGCCATTCGAGCATGGAGATGCCGCCGGGTTGCTCGGCGTCGGGCGGATGACCGCCGTGGTGCAGGATCGAATAAAAAGCACGAGCTATTGCGATTTTGTCTTTGAGCGCGAGAGGAGCGAACGTCAGGAACGAGCCGGTCATGTGAAACGGCGC
>DASXMM010000479.1:0-8093 GCA_036495665.1 Candidatus Acidiferrum sp.
TCGACTTCTGGTTGCTGGTAATCGCCGCGCGGGCCGCCCACAACGACCACCGTGCAATCGCTGGGGACTTCGGCCTTTTGCAGCAGATCGATCGATTTGCCCTGGTAATCATCCTTGCCGATTAGATCCTTGAACCGCGAATAGCCGCTTCGGCCGGAATCGTCGATCTGGTGCTCGCCGCTTCCGGTAATGAAACAGACTGTGCGTGTGGTGTGCTTCAAATCGCGGATGAGCGCGCCGGTGAGGTCTTCTTCGCTAAGGCTCTTGGCTTCGTTTTTGTTACCACCGACTTGGACGATTGCGGTGTTGAGATTTTTGAAGCCGGCCTGAGTGGCTACGAGAGGCTTTTTGTCGGGGTCGACGTAGACGACATGGAGCTTGGGGGAAAGGTTCGCGTACATGTCGAGCTTGTCTTTGGCGGAGGCGAATTGCGAATCTTGCGCGAAGTAGGTGATGGTGGCGTCCTGCTTGAGGCCTTTGACGACTTTGATGGTTTGATCGGAGAGGCTGTACTGCTTGTTGGCGGTGGCGTCGTAGGATTTGTCGTAGCGGTTGGCGAGCATGTTGGCGATGGTCACGATGGCCAGCGCGACGATGATGTAGAGCGTGACGTAGCCTACGTATTTAGTTTGCCTGGCTTTCAACAACCCGGTATTCACTTACGACCTCCAGCGCAGCGATTCCATCGAGCGCGCCGTTAGAAATAGTCCAACGAAAATCAGGGTGACGTAATAGATGGCGTCCTTCAAATCCAGAGTGCCCCTTGTGAAGGATTCCATGTGGGTCGAAATGGACATGTAGGAGAGGACGCGGGCCCAGGTGTCGCTGTTGTATTCACCGACCCAGCCACAGACGAAAATCAGAAGACAGACACCAAAGGTGGCAGCTCCCGCGATAATTTGATTTTTTGTGAGCGTGGAGATGAAGGTGCCGATGGCGAGGAGAGCGGCGCCCTGCAACATGAGGCCGAGATAGGCGACGAGAATGGGCTTCCAGTCCGGGTGGCTATAGATAAAGAGAAAGGCGACGTTGATCACGCTTAACAGCAAGAGGCCGAAGTAAAGCGTGCTGGCTGCGAGCCATTTGCCGAGGATGATTTCGCCATCGCGGATGGGCGAGGTGGTGAGAAGTTCGATGGTACCGGTGCGCTTTTCTTCGGCGAAGAGGCGCATGGTTATCAGGGGAATGATGAAGAGGCCAGTAACCGGAATGTTGCCGAAGAGGCGGCGGGTGATTTCCTCGGGCATGTTCATGGGGAACATTTCGCCGCGCATTTGGGCTTCCATGCTGAACTGGAGGTAGGCCTGGAGAAGGCTCCAGAAGAAGAAGCCGAAGATCAAGGCGCACATCAGAAGGAGGATGTAGGCAATAGGCGAAACGAAATAGCTGCGCATTTCTTTGCGCCAGATGAGCCAGACATTTCTCATTTGCTCGCTCCTGCGACAACGACTTCCTCTTTCGACGGCGCCTCTTGCGTTCCAGTGAGCTGCAGGAAGATTTCTTCGAGACTGACAGCGGCGGAACGCATTTCGTTAAGGTCCCAGCCCGCTTCAACGATGGCGCGGGCGAGATCGCCGCGAACGAAGTGGTCTTTTTGAGCTTCGACTTCGAACGTGGAATGCGTTGGGTGCTTTTCTTTGAGGACGATGCGGCCGACGCCGGAGACTTTTGCGATGCGGGCTTGGACAGCGGCGGGATCGAGTTCACCGTTGCGGCCGGCGACTTCCAGTAAAACGGATTCGGCGCCGCGAGAGCGATTTTGCAAGTTGTCTACGGTGTCGGTGGCGACGAGCTTGCCTTTGGCGATGATAATGACTCGCTCGCAGATTTGCTCGACTTCCGGAAGGATGTGGGTGCTCAAAATAATGGTGTGATCACCGGCGAGGCTTTTGATCAGATCACGCGTCTCGATAATTTGTTTGGGGTCGAGGCCCGCGGTGGGCTCGTCGAGGATGAGGACTTCGGGATTGTGGATGATGGCTTGGGCGAGGCCTACGCGCTGACGGTAACCTTTGGAGAGCTTGCCAAGCTGTTTGTCGCGGACGTCGGTGACGGCGCAACGGTCGCTGACGTAATCGATTCGTTTTTGTAATTCGGCGCCTCGGAGACCTTTCAGACTGCCGACGAAAGAGAGATATTCGCCGGTCATCATTTCGGGATAGAGCGGCGGGTTTTCCGGTAGGTAGCCGATGCGCTTTTTGACTTCCATGGGCTCTTCGAGGACGTCAAAGCCAGCGACGGTCGCGGCGCCCTCGGTGGGCGGGAGAAAACACGTCAGCATGCGCATGGTGGTGGTTTTGCCGGCGCCGTTTGGGCCGAGAAAGCCAACGATCTGGCCTTTTTGGATGTCGAAGGAGATGTGGTCGACAGCCGTGTTGCGCGCGTACCTCTTCGTAAGCTCTTTAACTGTGATCATGTATTTTTATTTCTTGCCGCAAGATGCACAACGTTTCGAACCGCCTCATGCAGAGTGAAATATTTACTTGCGAAAGCACATGTTATGAACTCGGACGGGCTTGTGTCAACCCTTCCTTATGAAATTTGAAGCTGCTTCGGATTTGGCTCCGAGGGCTACCCTGCTTACTCAAACTGTTTTCGGAAGTTGGCAAACTGCTTTTGCAAATCGGCGACTTCCTTTTGCAGGCTCGTGATTTCAGCTTCCAAGTGACTTATCCGCTCGTTTTCGCCGGTGGTTCTCGGTGAAGGCGCGTCCTTTATTGGCTGTATTGGCTGCGTCTCGCGGACTTCCACGTCACCTGATAATAGATGCGTGTAGCGGGCTTCTTTGTTGCCCGCCTGGCGGGGCAACAGCTTTACCAGCGGCGGGTCGCGCTCCATCAGATGCTTCAAGGTGGAGTGCACCAGGCTCAGATCTTCGAAGGCGTGCATGCGTTCGGCGCGGCTACGCAGCTCGCCGGGAGTTTGCGGACCGCGGAGGAGAAGTTCGCAGAGAATCGCGGTCTCCGGGCGAGTGAAATTGAAGACTTCGGCGAGGCGATGCTCGTATTTGGCTACGCGGCTGTCGCCGCTGGCGGAACGTGCGAGGGCTTGCTCGCTGAGAGATCGCAGGGCGGTGCGTACGGCGTCTTCGTCGAGATTCATGAGCGGATCGCGGTTGGATTTTTGGTTGCAGGCGTGGAGGAGGGCGTTTAGCGAGAGGGGATAGTATTCGGGCGTGGTGATTTCTTTTTCGATCAGGCAGCCGAGGACGCGGGCTTCGATTTCGGTCAGGACGATATTCACGGGATAAAATCATACAGAAAAGGGCCAAGAGTTCCCAAATTCTGAGGGAGGTGGATCGTTTGGGTGAAGCTCGGCGTGCGGCGAGCTGCGTTACGTTCAACGCGCGGGCGCTCGAGATTGCGGTTTTGAGGTACCATCCACAGTTCCGTTCGGGCTGGTGGGGCGATTCCCTTCCACTTGCGGATAGATGAGGAGAAAGTGCGATGAGGACTTTGCAACGGAGCAGTTTTGTGTTGGTCATCTTGTTTGCTTTCGTGGCGGCGTTTTCGGTCTCGGTGTCCGCGCAGGACGAAGGGGATGCTTGGGGGAAGAAAAAATCTTCATGGCTCTTGCTGACGCCCGCGGAGCGCACGCAGGTGCAGGATTTTTCGGAGGATTTCAAGAGTTATCTGAATGTGGCGCGGTCGGCGCTGGGATCGACGCGCGAAGTGATTCGCCGGGCGCGGGCTACGGGATTTGTCGAGTTCACGAAGCCGGAGCAGGTGAAGGCTGGGGCGCGATTGATTATTCCGAATCGCGACAGAAGTTTGATTCTTGCGGTGATTGGAACCGATCCGATCGTGGATGGTTTGCGCGTTGTGGGGACGCATCAGGATAGTCCGCATATCGAGTTGAAGGGACGGCCGATTTATCCGGCGTCGGGATTTGCCCTTTTTAAGACGAAGTATTATGGCGGGATCAAAAAGTATCAGTGGTCGAATCTGCCGCTGGCGCTGGTGGGCCGGATTGACACTACGGATGGGCGGACAGTGGAGGTATCGCTTGGGTTGAATCCGGGGGAGCCGATTTTTGTGATTCCGGATAGCGCGCCGCACTCGGATGCGGAATTGCGCACGCGGACTTATACGAACGTGCTGCAGGGGGAAGAGCTGGATCCGGTGATTGGAAGCATTCCTGGGGAGAAGAATTCGGTGGCGGTGGAAGTGACGCAGCTTTTGACATCGACTTACAAGATTAAGGAAGAGGATCTAGTTAGCGCGGAACTTTCGCTGGTGCCCGCGGCGCATCCAGCGGATGTGGGATTTGATCGCGGGCTGGTCGGGGCATACGGGCAGGATGACCGGCTTTCGTCGTATTGCGCGGCGCGAGCGATCATCGATATGAAGGGGACGCCGAAATTCACGGCGATTGCTTATCTTTCGAATTTTGAGAAGTGGGGTCGGTGAATAACACCGGAGCAGGATCACAGTTTCTCAACGCGAGCATTGCGCGGATGGTTGGGGCGCAGCGCGGATCGGCGTACAACGATTTGGATTTGCGAAGAGCCCTGCACAATTCGGAGGTGATTTCGGCGGATGCTAATGACGGGATCAATCCGATTTTTCCTTTTACGGCGGAGGCGACGAATGCGGCGCGGCTTGGTTATGGCGTGACGATTAAGCTTTACGGGGAGGGATTTGACGCGCCTTCGGAGTTTACGGCGAAGATTCGCGGGTTGCTGGACCGGAATAATATTCCTTGGCAGACGCACACTTATAAGGTGGATGTCGGGGGCGGCGGGACGATTGGCGGATTCATGTCGAATCAGGACATGGAGGTGATTGATTTTGGAGTGCCGTTGCTGTCGATGCATTCGCCGTTTGAGATGTCGTCGAAAGTGGATGTGTGGAATTTTTATCGGACGATGAGCGTGTTTTATGTGCAGTGAGGCGGCACGGGGGCGGGCTGATTCCAAAGAGCGGTCCGCCTCGGAAGGCGGACCCTACATGACCTCGAGTTGGTCCTAATGAACGCGAATCTCGCCAAGGCTACTGCGGTTGGGGCGCTGGGCGGGTTGTTGTTTGGGTTCGACACGGCCGTTATTTCTGGGACGACACATTCGTTGACGATTGCTTACGGGCTGTCGCCGAAGCAGCTGGGCATCACCGTGGCGATGGCTCTGGTCGGGACCGTGATCGGCGCGATGTCGGCCGGGGTTCCGGGACAGAAATATGGCGGGCGCGAGACGTTGCGTGTGCTGGCCGTTTTTTATGTGGTTTCAGCACTCGGTTGCGCTTTTGCGTGGAATTGGGAATCGCTGCTGGTTGCGCGATTCATCGGCGGGCTGGGCATTGGCGGCTCGTCGGTACTTGGTCCGGTTTATATTGCGGAACTGGCGCCTGCCAAAATTCGCGGGCGATTGGTGGGAACGTTTCAGATCAATATCGTGATTGGTATTTTGCTCGCGTATTTGTCCAACTACTGCATTGGACGGCTCGGACTTGGTGCGACGGAATGGCGCTGGCAGCTTGGCGTTGCGGCGGTGCCGGCGTTTCTTTTTCTCGTGTTGCTTTTCGGCATTCCGCCAAGCTCGCGCTGGCTGGTGACGCAGAAACGTGTGGACGAAGCGCGGACGGTTTTGCAGATGATGGGAGCGGAGAATCCTGAAGGCGAATTGCGCGAGATCGTGGATTCGATTCACGTCGAGCGCTTGCAAACTTCGGAGCCTCTTTTTTCGCGCAAATACCGGTTTCCACTTTTTCTGGCCATCACCATCGGGATGTTCAACCAGCTTTCGGGCATCAACGCGATTCTCTACTACCTGAACGATATTTTTGCAGCCGCGGGTTACAGCAAAGTGTCCGGCGATTTGCAAGCGGTGGCCGTTGGCGGGATGAATCTGCTGGCGACATTTTTGGGCATGGCGATGATCGACCGGTTGGGGCGAAAGACGCTCTTGCTGATTGGATCGGTGGGAACGGCTACGTGCCTGTTTGGCGTTTCGTGGGTGTTTTTTACGAATAGTCACCAGAGTTCCCTGCTCTGGTTCCTCGTGGTCTATATCGCGTTCTTCGCGATTTCGCAGGGCGCGGTGATCTGGGTTTATATCGGCGAAGTATTTCCGAATCGCGTGCGCGCCAAGGGGCAAAGCGCCGGAAGCTCTTCGCATTGGATTATGAACGCGATTATTGCTTACACGTTTCCCCAGCTTGCGAAATCGTCGGGCGCCTATCCGTTTGTTTTCTTCGGGGCGATGATGGCGGTGCAGTTTTTTGTCGTGCTGGCTCTTTATCCGGAGACGAAGGGGTACACGCTGGAGGAGATGCAGCGCCGGCTGGGTATTGAGTGAATCACGCGTTGGGATTTCAGGACCTACATCAACGGAACCCACAACTTGGATGACGCTCGGACATTTGCGCTTGGTGTGGATATTGGCGGAACGAAGGTGGCCGCGGGACTTGTCGACACCGAAGGCGCGATTCTTTTTCAAACGCGAGTGGCGATGCCTGCGCGAGGAAATGCAGCAGAGGGATTCGGCGCGGTGCGGTCTGCTATCGAGGCGGTTTTCGCAGCGCGGCCAGAGGCGCGTGCCGGTTTGACGGGAATTGGAATTTGCGCGCCGGGGCCTCTTGACCCTGCGACCGGTGTCATTCTTAATCCCCCTAACGTGCCGTGCTGGAGAAATTTTGCGCTGGCGGCAGAAGTGGAGCGCGTGTTTGGACTGCCTGCGCGCGTGGACAATGACGGGAATGCGGCCGGACTTGCGGAGGCCATCTGGGGGGCTGGCGTTGGGTACCGGAACGTTTTCTACGCGACGCTTGGCACTGGCGTCGGAACCGGAATTATTTTTGACGGCCGGATTTATCACGGACGGACGGGGAGCGCCGCGGAGGGCGGGCACGTAACGATCGATTATCGCGGCCCGCTTTGCGGATGCGGCAAGCGCGGGTGCATTGAAATGTATTGCTCGGGCCCAGCGATAGCGCGCCGTGCGAGAGAGCGGCTGGCGGAATTGCAGCCAACGGAATCGGGGCCGGGCACTTCGAAGATGCTCGCGTTGGCCGGCGGCACGGCAGACGGCGTGAGTGCCGAGATTGTGGCGGACTCGTTTCGACAGGGCGACCCGCTTGCCGCTGAAATCCTGCAAGAGACCGCGGACTTTTTGGCGATATGGGCAGGGACCATCGTCGATCTGCTGGAGCCGGATGTTTTTATTTTTGGCGGCGGGCTCGCGCAGGTGATGAGCGCGTTTTTCGAGCGAATCCGCGAGCAGCTGCCGATGTGGTGCGAAAATCAACGCTGCGGCGGGATGCCCATGGTGCTCGCGGAGTATGCGGCGGACGCGGGAATCGCTGGGGCCGCTGCGCTTTGCCGCATTTGAAAAAGACGCCGGCAGTCGAGTGCTGCATGTGTGTTTCGGAAACTCGCCGTACCTTGTCCAGGGCTAGAGCATCCAACGATCGGTGGCTGCCTGCGTCAGAAGTGCGTCGGCCAGCGTGGATGCGACCTACAAACGAGAGTCGAGGACCAAACGATGAGCGAACCAGCGGGCAAGACGTTGTCGGCAACGGGCAGCGGCACTTTCACGATTGGGGACGACCTTACGGTTACGCGCCTGGGATTCGGAGCGATGAGAATTACCGGCAAAGGCGTGTGGGGACCGCCACAGGATCACGATGAATGCATTCGTGTGCTGCGACGTGCGGTCGAACTGGGGATTGATTTTATTGACACCGCGGATTCGTACGGGCCGGAAGTGAGCGAGACGCTGATCGCGGAGGCGTTGCATCCCTATCCGGCGGGACTGGTGATTGCGACGAAGGCAGGGTTTGACCGGACGGGGCCGGATCAGTGGGTGATGAACGGCAAATCGGAGCATTTGCGCAGCGCTTGCGAGGGGAGTTTGCGGCGTTTGAAGCTGGACCGGATTGATTTGTATCAGCTGCACCGGATCGATCCGGCGGTGCCGGCCGAAGATCAGCTCGGCACGCTGAAGGATTTGCAGACACAGGGAAAGATCAAGCACATCGGGCTGAGCGAGGTGAGCGTGGAGCAGATTGAGCACGCGAGGAAGATCGTGCCGATTGTTTCTGTGCAAAACCGCTACAGCCTGGCGGACCGGGCGGCCGAGGATGTTCTGGAATACTGCG
>DASXMM010000480.1:0-7108 GCA_036495665.1 Candidatus Acidiferrum sp.
AATTACGTCGACCTCGAAGCCGCGCGCAGCTTAGCCGCTGAATTCCGCCAACCCGCCGCCATCATCGTCAAGCACAACACGCCGTGCGGCACCGCCGAACGCGAAACTCTTCTCGATGCGTACCTGAAAGCCCTCGCCACCGATCCGGTCTCGGCCTTCGGAGGCGTCCTCGCCTTCAACCGCGTGATCGACGCAGCCACCGCCGAGGAGGTAGCAAAGCTTTTCGTCGAATGCATTGCCGCCCCCGGCTTCGACGAAAAAGCCAAAGCGATCTTCGCGGCAAAAAAGAATCTGCGCCTGCTGGAACTCCCGCCCGACGGCCTGGATCCCGAGCGCGAACTCCAACTGAAGCGCATTCTAGGCGGCGTCCTCGTCCAACAACCCGATCTAGGCGAGATCGTAGACGCTCAACTGAAGATAGTAACCAAACGCGCACCTACGCCCGTAGAAATGCAAACCATGCGTTTCGCCTGGAAGGTTTGCAAACATGTCAAATCCAACGCCATCGTCTTCGCCAAAGATGGCGCCACACTCGGCATTGGAGCAGGTCAGATGAGCCGCGTCGATTCCGTCAAAATTGCCGTGATGAAAGCCCAGTCGTCGCTCGCCGGAAGCGTAGTCGCTTCCGACGCCTTCTTCCCGTTCCCCGACGGCGTCGAAGAAGCTGCCAAGGCCGGCGCCGTTGCCGTCATCCAACCCGGAGGCTCGGTCCGCGATAACGACGTAATTGCCGCTGCCGACCGCCTCGGCATGGCCATGGTCTTCACCGGCATCCGTCATTTCCTCCACTAGTACGCCGACCCATCTCGGCGGATAGATACATCGCCTCCAACCTTTACATTTCAAACTCTTTTGAAATTTCGTGCATCCTATCAAGAGGTGCATTTGGGCCTTGGAAACGCTGCAAGTTTGGGTTTTGACCGCGTTCCATCCGCATGGGATACTTTTTGTTTCCGGGGCTTCTATGAATCCACTTAGGTTTACCGTCGCCGGACTCCTTGCCGGCTCCATCAGCGCCTTCTCCGCAGCGCAGACTCCCGTTGGACTGCAGGCCCAGAAGAGCGAACAAACTCGGTCCAATCCTGATGCTCAGCCTTCGGAAGGCGCCGAACAGTCGTCGCCTCGCGCCGATGCCTATTACAACTACGCGATCGGCCATCTCTACGAGCAGCAGTATGAGACAACGAATCAACCGGAATTCGCCACGCAGGCCATAGACGCCTACAAGAAGGCCTATGCGCTCGATCCTAAGTCACCCGTCATCGGCGAGCGTCTCGCCGAAATGTATTGGAAAGCCCAGCGCAGCCACGAAGCTGAAGCCGAAGCACGGGAGCTCCTCCAGCGCGATCCAAACGATCTGCCGACGCGGCGCCTACTCGGCCGCATTTACCTCCGCAGCCTCGGCGATCCTAACTCCCCGGGCCAATCGGAAATGGCTGCTCGCGCCATCGAACAATACAAAGAGGTTTACCGCCTCGATCCGAGCGACTCCGAATCCGCCCTATGGCTGGCGCGTCTCTACCGTCTCCGCAATGAGCACGACAAAGCCGAAGACGTGCTTCGCGGCATGCTTAAGCAGGATCCTGAGAACGAAGCCGCCGTTGAGCAACTTACGCAGCTTCTACTCGACGAAGGAAAATCCGCCGATGCCGTTTTGCTGCTTGAAGGCGTCACCAGCCGCACTCCTTCACCGGCGCTGCTTGATCTTCTCGGCGATGCCTACACCCAGACCCACGACCTCGCGAAGGCCGAAGCCGCTTATCGCAAGGCGACGGATCTCGACCCGTCCGAATTGAGCCACCTACGCGGGCTGGCTCAGACGCTGCTCGCCGAAGAAAAATTCACCGACGCGCTCACCGTCTACCAGAAGCTAGCCGACCTGATGCCCGACGATTCCGACGTCTATCTCCGCCTGGCGCAGATCTACCGCGAATTGCACCAGCTCGATCACGCCGAAGAAAATCTTCTGAAAGCCCGCCAGTACGCGCCCGGCAGCCTCGAGGTTATGTACAACGAGGCCATGCTCTACGAAGCGCAAGGCCGCTATGAAGACGCCATTCGCGTGCTTTCCGATGCCGTCACCGGCCTCAAATCTCAATCAACAGTGCTGCCTTCGCGCCGCCGCTCGCTCGCCATCTTGTATCAGCAACTCGGCCAGCTTTATCGCGACACCCAGAATTTCCAGGCCGCGATTTACACCTTCGAAGAACTTGGCCGCCTCGGCGAGGAAGAAGATCGCCGCTCGCGCATGCTCATCATGGATACGTACCGCGCCGCCAAGGATTTGCCCAAAGCTCTTCAGGCTGGCAAGGACGCCCTCACAAAATATCCCAGCGACCCCGGCCTCCGCACCTCCAACGCGCTCCTGCTCGGCGAAAACGGCCAGACGGACGAAGCCGTAAGAATCCTTCGTTCGCAACTCACAAAAACCGAAGCCGACCGCGAGATTTATCTCAATATCGCGCAGGTCTATGAGCGCGGCCGCCGCTACAAAGAAGCCGAAGAAGCCGCCCAAACCGCCGAAGCCGTCGCGGGCCAGCCTCGCGACAACGAGATGGTCTGGTTCCTGCTAGGTGCGATCTACGAACGCCAAAAGTTTTATGACCGCGCCGAAGTCGAATTCAAAAAGACGCTTGAAGTAAACCCGCGAAACGCTCCGGTCCTCAACTATTACGGTTACATGCTGGGCGATCTAGGCATCCGCCTCGATGAAGCCGAAGCCTTGGTCCAACGTGCATTGAAAGAAGAACCCCACAGCGGCGCGTATCTCGATAGCCTCGGCTGGATTTATTTCCGCGAAAACAAACTCTCCGAAGCCGAAGCCACGCTGCGTCAGGCCGTTCAACGGGAAAGCCACGACGCCACCATCCGCTCGCATTTGGCCGAGGTCTACGCCAAGTCCGGCCGCACCGACCTGGCCGCGACCGAGTGGGAGAAGTCGCTGACGGAATGGCACCGTTCACTTCCGGCCGACATGGAAACAGAAAAAATAGCCGAAATCGAAAAGAAACTGTCTCAGGTAAAACACCGGGTAGCGCAAAAATCCACGCCGCAAGACGCGAAACCTCAATAAGCCGCATGCGCGAAGTCTGCATCTCCGCGTTTGCCAAAATCAACCTGCGCCTCGACATCCTCGGCAAACGCCCCGACGGCTACCACGAACTCCGCACAATCTTTCAAACCGTCTCGCTACACGACGACCTTCGCCTGCGCGCCTCAAAAAAAAATGACATCTCGCTTTCCGTCCAAGGCAACACCGTTCTCTCCCAGGAACCTATCCAAAAGAATCTTGTCTACCGCGCCGTCAATACCCTCCGTCACGAACTGAAAATCCGCTCCGGCGTAGAAATTGAACTCCACAAAACAATCCCCTCCGGCCGCGGCCTGGGCGGCGGTTCCAGCGACGCTGCCGCAGCCCTCCTAGGCTATCAACGCCTCTTAAAACGTACGCTCCCGCTCCCCCGCCTCCTCGAAATCGCCTCCGCATTAGGCGCCGACGTTCCTTTTTTCCTACTGGGCGGCCGCGCCCTGGGCGTCAGCCGCGGAGACGAAATCTACCCCCTCCCCGACATTCCCAAGTTCTCTCTCCTGATTGTCTCGCCGCAAACTATCCACGTCCCCACCCCCGACGCCTACCGCTGGCTCAAAGCCCGACCCCTCGCATTGACAAAAGGCTCCGCACACTCTAAACTTTGGAAGTTCTGTGCTCTATGCTGGAGCGCGCAGGGAAGCGGCCTCTCGAACGATTTCGAGGCGCCTGTTTTCCGGCGTCACCCCCGTGTTGCTCAAATCAAGCGGGCTTTGCTTCAACGAGGAGCCGCAGAAGCCTCGCTGGCGGGTAGCGGTTCGGCGGTGTTTGGAGTTTTCCCGAACCCAGCGATGGCGCGCCGAGCCGCTGTTGGGTTTCCGGACGATCAGACCTTTGTTTGCGAGACACTCTCGCGCGACAGGTACGTTCGTAAAATGCAGGGCACTCGTTGAAGTGTGATTGTGTCCTCTGTTTTTCTTCGGTTGATCCGCAGCGTTCTCTTTTTATCCAGCGCCGCATTATAAATTCACGGATTTTCACGGGCCCAAGTTTGTGCTTATGGAGCGCAGTGTCTTGCACGACGACCGTTTCAAAATTTTCTCCGGGACTGCCAATCTGCCTCTGGCGCAGAGCATCTGTAGCCATTTGCAGGTTCCTCTCGGTGAAGCCAAACTGGGCCGCTTCAGCGACGGCGAGATTTATTTTCAAATTCTCGAGAATGTTCGCGGCGCCGACGTCTTCGTCGTTCAACCGTGTTGCTACCCGGTGGACAACCACCTGCTCGAATTGCTTCTGATGATCGACGCTTTCAAGCGCGCCTCGGCCTGGCGCATCACCGCCGTCCTTCCGTATTACTGCTACGCCAGGCAAGATCGCAAAGACAAACCGCGTGTCCCGATATCAGCCAAGCTCGTTGCCGACTTGCTCGAAACGGCAGGCGCCAGCCGCGCTCTGACGCTCGACCTACACGCGCCGCAAATTCAAGGATACTTCGACGTTCCGGTGGACCACCTGTACGGCTCGCCCGTGCTCGTTGAACATTTCCGTCATCTGCATCTCCCGAATCTGACAGTCGTTTCGCCAGACGCCGGTGGCGTGGAACGCGCCCGCTTCTTCGCAAAAAAGCTCGACGCACCGCTGGCTATCGTCGACAAGCGCCGCGTCGATGTGGACGTCAGCGAAGTTATGAACCTCATCGGCGACGTCCGCGGCCGCAGCACCCTGATCGTCGACGACATCATTGACACCGCGGGCACACTCGTAAAGACCGCCGAAGCGCTGATTCGCGAAGGCGCCACGCAGGTGTATGCCGCCTGCACGCACGCCGTCCTTTCTGGCCCGGCCATCGAGCGCATCGAAAAATCACGCATCACCCAAGTGGTTGCGACGGATTCAGTGCCCCTCAGCGAAGCCGGCAAAGCGATGGGCAAGCTTAAGATTTTGAGCGTAGCGGACCTATTAGCCCGCGGCATCCGCTCGATTCACGAGGAAACATCGATCAGCGAACTCTTTATTTAGTCAGTAGCACAGACACTCCTGTCTGTGCGCTTTTGAGGTTTTTGCAGTGAAAGTTTTTCACGGAAGGAAGAAAGCATGGCTCAGGATCAAATCGTAGTAGAAGGCGCCCCGCGCACCGACCGAGGCAAGAACGAGGCCAAGCGCCTCCGCAAAACCGGCAAAGTCCCCGCCGTTCTTTACGGCGGCAAAGGCGATGCCATCGCGCTGGCGCTCAATACCAAACAAATCGGCGCAATCCTCCGGTCCGCCACCGGCCACAACACGCTCTTCCAGGTGGACCTGGCTGGCAAGCACGAGCCCGCCATCTTGAAAGACTGGCAGGTCGATCCGCTCAGCGGCAACCTCCTCCACGTCGACTTGGTCCGTGTCGCGATGGACGTTCGCATGCGTGTCAAAGTGCCCGTGCACACCTTTGGCGAAGCCGCCGGCGTCAAGCAACAAGGCGGCGTCTTCGAAGTCGTCACCCGCGAAGTCGAAATCGAGTGCTTGCCCGCTGAAATCCCGACCGAGTTCAAGGTCGACGTCACCGGCTTGATGCTCAACCAGCAGCTTCGCGCCAAAGATTTGGCGATTGACGCCGCGCACATGAAGCTCATCACCGATCCGGACCGCGTCCTGGCTCACGTTGTCGCTCTCAAGGTCGAAGAAGAGAAGCCCGTCGAAGCCGTCGCAGCCGATGCCGCAACGCCCGCCGAGCCTGAAGTCATCAAGAAGGGCAAGAAAGAAGTCGAAGGCGAAGAAGGCGCCGAAGCGGAGGCCAAGCCGGAGAAGGTCGAAAAGGGCGAGAAGAAGAAGTAACGAGGCAAGGAGCAAATCGCGGCGGCTGACGAGAATCCAGCCGCCGAACAGAGGCCTATGCGGCTCATCGTCGGTCTTGGGAATCCTGATCCGGAGTACCAATGGACGCCGCATAATCTCGGTTTTATGGCCATCGATGAACTCGCGAATCGCAATGCGATTCGCGTCGAGCGCCCTGAAGGCAAGGCGCTTGTAGGCCGCGGCAAGCTTGCCGGAGAAGATGTACTGCTGGCGAAGCCGCAGACGTACATGAATCTTAGCGGCATCTCGGTTCGAGAGCTGCTGCAAAAGTACGAGCTGACCCCGGCCGATCTGCTCGTGATGTGGGATGAAGTCCAACTGCCTTTCGGCTCGATTCGTATCGACCGCAAAGGCAGCGGCGGCAGTCACAACGGCGCGAATTCAGTCATCAGCGCCATTGGGACGCAGGAGTTTTCGCGGATTCGTCTGGGCTGCGGCCCGGACCATCCGCTGAGCAGCCGCAAAGAATTCGTGCTGCGGCCGATGAAAAAGGCCGAGCTCGAAGTAGCCGCCGAAATGGTGGGCAAGGCCGGCGATGCGGTGGAAATGATTCTCGCAAAGGGAATCGAACCGGCGATGAACCTCTTCAACCGGCGAAAGAAGCCGGAAGCGGAAGAGCCGGAAGAAGAGTAAAGAGTTTTTTTGGTTTTGCAGTTGGAATAAGTTTTGAAGTGCCGCCGATCAAATCGGCGCAAAGAAGAAAGAGAGACTCACCATGGAACAAGAGCGACTATACGATCTGATCTTCATCGCCCGCCCGGCCACGCCGGAAGACGAAATCAAGAAAGTGCTTACCGGCATCGAGCACACCTGCGCCGAAAAGGGCGGCAAGATCGAAAAGACCGAGCACTGGGGCACGCGCAAGCTCGCGTATCGCGTCGCCAAGCATCGCGAAGGCATCTACGTCTACCAGCAGATTCGCACGAGCCATGGCGAACTCATCGCGGAACTCGAGCGCCGTCTCCGCGTGCAGGACGTCGTTATCAAATATCTGACGGTCCGCCTCGATGAAGACCTGAAGCGCCAGAAGAAGCTCGGCGGCAAGCGCGAACAGCGCGCCGCACGCCGTCCGCGCCGCAGCGCCCCAGCTTCCGTTCCCGCGCCGGCTCCCGCGCACACGCCGGAACCAACAGCGGCAGCAAGCTAACAACGATTTTCTGAGTTCAGAGAGAAAGGCAGGATGGTATGGCAGAGGAACAGAAACAAGCACAGTCTCACAGTGGACCTCCACGCCGCGAAGGC
>DASXMM010000481.1:0-9346 GCA_036495665.1 Candidatus Acidiferrum sp.
AAAAAAGGCATCGACGTGCGCTTCGGCATTCACCCTGTGGCGGGACGCATGCCCGGCCACATGAACGTACTGTTGGCCGAGGCGGACATTCCTTATGACCGGTTGATGGAGATGGATCAGATCAACGGCGACCTGCCGCAAACGGACGTGGCTCTAGTGATTGGCGCGAATGACGTTACCAATCCCGCCGCGCGAACAGATCAAAGCAGCCCCATCTTCGGCATGCCCATCATTGATGTGGACAAAGCACGCACCGTAATGGTCATCAAGCGCAGTATGGCGGCCGGCTTCGCGGGAATCGACAATCCCTTGTATTACCTCGACAACACGCTAATGCTTTTTGGCGACGCCAAAAAGTTTGTCAGCGACATCGTGCGTGAGCTGAGCGGCGGCGGGCATTAGTGCGCCTTTCAGTGAGCCGCGGGATTCTCTTGTGGGGCCGGTTGGACTACAATGGCGCCGAATTGGAGTGGAGGAGCTTATGCGCGCTGATCGAGTGGAAGTTTCCTGGGATAGCGACAAATCCGACTGGCTCGTTCGCATTGTAAATGGCGAAGAGGTGATTCGCCGTCGTTGCAAAGCACCGAAAGACGCCGATGAGAAAACGCTTCGCGCCAAAGCCGAAGCGACGGTGAAGGATGAGGGCTACGAAGTGGATGGAGCTACTGTAAGCATCAAGCGGTAGTGCTGCCTGGCGCGGCCGATCTTGACGGCGCGGGTCCCGATGGCGACGCTCGGGCGGGCCGGGATCTTCTTGGCTCGCAGTAAACAATCCCAGGGATTACTGACAGCAGCGCACAGCCAGGATTGGCTGTGCCACGGTGCGTGCCAGTCCGGTACCCGCTCTCTGGTAGCCGCTCGATTGGACATATGTTTCTGGAGTGTTAAAATCGAGATGAACTGACATGCCAGCCAAAACACTCTACGAAAAAATCTGGGATTCGCACGTTGTCCACGAAGAAGCGGGAAAACCCGCGCTCATTTATATTGACCGGCACCTTATCCATGAGGGCACTTCGCCGCAGGCGTTTGCGGGCCTGAGCGCGGAGGGGCGCAAGGTGCGGAGGCCGGACCTGACGTTTGCGGTGATGGACCACTCCGTGCCGACGACCGAGAAAGACCGCTATCTGCCCATCCTTGATACGGATGCGCGGCTGCAGTTTGAGGCGCTTGAAAAGAATTGCCGCGAAACGGGCGTGCGCCTCTTTGACATGAACAGCCGCAACCAGGGGATTGTGCACATCATTGGGCCGGAGCTGGGAGTGACGCAACCCGGGCAGACGATTGTCTGCGGCGACAGCCATACCTCCACGCACGGGGCGTTTGGGACCCTGGCGTTCGGCATTGGCACTAGCGAAGTAGAGCACGTGCTGGCGACGCAATGTCTGGTGCAATCGCGCAGCAAGACACTGCACATCCTGGTGCATGGGAAGCGGCCGCGGGGCGTTACGGCGAAGGACATCATTCTGGCGATCATCGGGAAGATCGGGATCAGCGGCGGTACGGGACACGTTGCGGAGTATGGCGGCGAAGCGATTCGCGATTTGTCGATGGACGGGAGAATGACCGTCTGCAACATGACCATTGAAGGCGGCGCGCGCGCGGGCATGATCGCGCCGGACGACACGACGTTTGCGTATCTCGAAGGACGGCCGTTTGTGCTGCGCGGGAAAGCGTTTGACGATGCGGTTGAGGGTTGGAAGAAGCTGAAGAGCGATGAGGACGCGAAGTTCGACATGACTGTCGAGCTGCAGGCGCAGGAGCTCGCGCCGCAGGTTACCTGGGGCACGAATCCGGGAATGGTGACGAGCGTGACAGGACGCGTGCCGGAGCCGGGCGTGTTTAAGGACCCCAACGATCAGAAGGCGACGGAGAGCGCGCTGAAATATATGGGATTGAAGGCGGGTACGCCGATTGTCGATATTCCCGTGGACCGCGTGTTCATTGGCTCGTGCACGAACTCGCGTTTGGACGATTTGCGCGCGGCGGCGCATTTGGTGGCGGGAAAGCACGTGGCGCACAGCATCAAACAGGCGCTGATCGTGCCGGGTTCGCGCGGAATTAAGGCGCAGGCGGAGCTGGAAGGGCTGGATAAGATTTTCCGCGAGGCAGGGTTTGAGTGGCGCGACGCGGGTTGCAGCATGTGCATCGGGATGAATGCGGACGTGCTGCCGCCGCACGAACGCTCGGCGAGCACGTCGAACCGCAATTTTGAGGGGCGCCAGGGTAAGGATAGCCGGACGCATCTGGTCAGCCCGGTAATGGCAGCAGCGGCGGCGATTGCGGGGCACTTTGTGGACGTACGGTCACTCGATGTTGCGTCCGTCGAGTAGCAGCTATTTCGCGGAAGCGTTTTGAGTTTTTGAGGAGCGCGAATCGAATGGAGCCGTTTCATACGCATACGGGGATGGTGGCGCCGCTGGACCGGGTGAATGTGGACACCGACCAGATGGTGCCGAAGCAGTTTTTGAAGGCGCTGACGCGCAAGGGATTTGGGCGGATCTTGTTTTATGACTGGCGCTACTTGCCGGGCGAGGTGCCGAACCCGGAGTTCGTGCTCAATTTCCCGCGCTACGAGGGCGCGTCGGTGCTACTAGCAAGGCACAACTTTGGCTGCGGATCGAGCCGCGAGCATGCGCCCTGGGGCGTGAAAGACTACGGCTTCCGCGTGATTATCGCGCCGAGCTACGCGGACATTTTCTATAACAATTGCTTTAAGAACGGCATTTTGCCGTTGTCGCTGAGCGAAGAGCAAGTCGAGGAACTCTTCCAGCGCACGGAAAAAGAAGTTGGCTACATGCTGACGGTGAACCTGCCGAATCAGACGGTGGCCGACAGGCATGGACTGATGTTCCGGTTCGATTTGGCGCCCTCGCGCAAGGAAGTTCTGCTGAAGGGTCTCGACGATATCGGCACATCGTTGCAGCACGAAGCAGACATTACCGCGTACGAGAAGGCCCACGCCGCAACAGCCACGATGTACGAAGCTGTCGACGTAAAGAACTATTCCAACACCAGATAACGCACCGTACTCCGTGGATCAGTACGCTTGGCCGCCCCTGAAGCCATCCCCAGCCCTCCCGTGATTTCTGTAAGTGTTGCATGCAAAAGGTTTAGGTGAGCGGCAAGAAGCCACGATTCTCCTCACGAACGAGGTGGTCCACGTACTTGCGATTGACTTCGTCCCCCGTCGTTTTTGTAAGTGTTGCATCTACAGGATTTAGGTCTCCGGCGCCCGACGGAATCAACTACTGTGGGTGATAACTGCTGATTCTAGTGGGCCTAGAACTTCACGCGCGTAGGCTCCCATTATCCCACAAAACAAAACGGGGAAGGCCGGAATGGCCTTCCCCGTTTTTGCCGCGGCGAGAAGCTAGCCGGAAGAAGTTAGAACGTGAAGCGCAGACCGAACTGCATGGCTCGGGGGGTGTTGCCTTGGGAATTGGTTACGCCGATGCTGCCCGTATTGGAACCGGCAACCGGTGGGTTGGTCGGGTCGATCGTCGGGTCGAAGAACACCGGATGGTTGAATACGTTGGTAAGGGTGTACTCGAACTGGAGGGTATAGCGCTCCATAAGCCTGATGTTCTTCACTACGCGCATGTCCATGTTCCAGTAGCCCAAACCACGTAGGATGCCAACGCCACCCGCTCCAGTGTCCAGACCGAGGATCGGGGGACGAATCGAGTTGTAGAAGTTAGAACCGCCATCAGGAAAGATGTTGAAGCCACCCGCGTAGGTTTTGCCAGTGGCAGGGTCGACGAAGCTATGCAAAGAGGCGCTGCCGCCGGACGCGGCCTTGCTTAGGATGCAGTTTTCGTTCGTTGCGAAGCTCACGCCGTCTGCGGAGCCGAAGGACTGCGCATCGGTATTGGTGCCGCAGAAGAGCGGAGCGCCACTACCAATGGTGACGATCGGCGCCAACGACCAGCCGCCAAGAAGACGCCCGACCACCCCTTGCTGGCCCTTGTACCAAGGATCGTCAATCAAGGCGTAGGTGTTGAAGACGAACTTACGGTCGAAGGCCTGCAAGCCATACATGGCGTTGAGGTTGAAGGGATCGTCGGCGGTGTATGAACTCGTCGCTTGGACGAAGGCGCCGGTACCCAGAGCCTTGCTGTAAGTGAAGTTTTCCTGAAGAGTGATGTGGTGCCAACTGTTCGCTTTCAGAGAGACGAAGCCACCGTTGTAGTTGCCGTGGCCAATGCTAGCGTTGACGCCGACGCCGGAACTCAATTGCCCGGTGGTGTTCAGCATGCTGTGCGGGAAAGTGAAGGGTCCGTTGTCGAGGTCGCTCCAGAGGCTCCAAACGCTCTGCGATGTCAGGTTGCCAGCTTCATTGAAGGCGACGGCCGCGGTGCAGCTAGTAAAGCCCGCGCAGTACGAAGAGCCAGTGCCACCCAAAGCAGTCTCGAAGAAGGGCTGAGGTGTAATGCTGTTGGCATAGGCAATCTGCGCAGCTTTCGTTGCCGGAATCTTCGCTCCGCATAGTGCAAAGGAAGTAGCGCAGCCAAGTTGGGTCTCAACGGCCGCGTAGGCTTTGGCGAATTGCTGTCCGCCTAGAGTCATCATGTAGGGCACGGCGTTGATGTTAATCGGCTGATATTCATGGGTGATTCTTCGACCGATATACCCGACCTCCAGTAGGACCTTCGGCGTGAGCTGACGCTGAACAGTAAGGTCGAAGGAGTCGACAACGTTCGGGCGGAAGTGGGGATCAATCGACTCGGCGGCACCGGCCTCTGGGACGTTCACTCCCGGAACCGCCGGTTGGGGGAAGGTTGGAGGCGCGGCAGGAATCGGGGCGTTGGGGCCGTCAACGCCGACGCGAAAGGCGTTGGCGACGGTGGGATTGGTGGGCCCGCAAGCTCCGCTCATAAAAGCCTGGCGGCAGGTGGCGGCTTGGATAAGACCGTCGCCGAGAAGGGGCACGAGTACGAGGTCCACACCGTTGAGGCGACCGTACACGCGGCTGTAGCCACCACGTATGACCGTCTTGCTGCCGCCAAAAATGCTGCCGAGGATTCCGTCCGTGTAGTTTGGGTTCCAAGCTGCAGCCACGCGGGGGCTAAAGGAGCCATAGAACGGGTCATAGGGGTATTTCTGTCCCGCGCCGGTGTTGCCGACCAGCGAAAACCCAACCGTAGGATTGTAGACTTGGCCGGCCAGAGCGGCAGTCTTGCGCTGGTTGAGGTAGCTCTCCAGGTCGAGGGGCTGATTGGAGCTATCGACCAGCTCAATCTGCTTGCCCAGCGCTTCGGTCGGGGGCATTTCGAGGGTCCACCCCAAGCCGTACGTAAAGGTAAAAGAGGGCTTTAGATGCCAAGAATCGCTGAAGTACACGTTGTAATAAGGAATGGTGCTCTGATCAAAAGCATGGGTCAGAGGAGGGTTGAGGGCCAGGTTTGGGCCGCTGCGAGTGTAGGCGATCTGTGAGTCCGTGACAATGCCCAGAACCGCAGCGACGTCGCGGCCCCAAGTGGATTTGCTGACGCCGGGATTCGTGCTGGAGAAGTCTACAAGTCCGCCGCCCAAGGAATCACCGAGCTGATAGGTCCCCTGGTAGTTGATGCCACCGCCGTTGTCGGAGCGCTGGTGAAAGTCCCAGTTGCGTTGGTAAGAGCCGCCCCAGGTGAAGAGATGGTTTCCTTTCAGCATGGACATGTCGTCGCGGATGAAGTTGTCATGACCGTCCCAGAAGCGGGTGCGGACGTTCTGAGTGTTGACGTTGTAGGGGAGGAGAGCGGTGGTAGAGAATTCGCCGAAGGGTTCGAGGGCGGCCCCGCTGATATTCGAGCCGAGTTGGGAGAATTGAGGAACGCCGCCGGGATCGTTCCAGGACCAGTAGTTGCGGAGAAAGCTGTAATGAAAGTCGTTGGTGGTGTTGGAAGTAATGTTGGTGGTTAGAGCGGCTACGTAGTACCACGGCTGCTGCGGACGGCTGGAGAGCGCGGCGGGGCTGCCGAGCGTATCGCCGGGGAAGAAACCTCCGACATCCACCTGGCTCGTCGTGGCCAGAGTCAGTTTGTAGTACCTGTAGCTGGAATTAAAGTGCCACTTGGAACCGAAGTCGTGGTCCAGGCGAGCCACACCGAAATTCGAGGACTGCGGAACCGAGACGTTGGCTTTAAATCCCTGCTCGTTCACCTGATCGCAGCGAGAGCCAAGAAGACTGCCGCAAGTAGGATCATTCGGAAGCGGCTCGAATTTAGTCCAGAGTTGTTGAACCAGAGGGTTAATTCCGAGCCCCCGCGGGTCGCACGCGGCGGTTCCGCTGGCGCCGCAGTTGGTCCCCGTGTTCAAATTGTAGTTCACGCCACCAAAGGTGAGAATGCCGGCGCGCATGTTGGCAGTGGGAACGGCCACTTCATAGGTTGAGGAGTTGTTCCAGCGGAAACCCTCGTAGTTGGCGAAGAAGTAGGTTTTGCCGCCGAGGATGTTCCTGGAGATGATTGGACCGCCGCCGGAGGCGCCAAAGCGGTTGTAATGGAAGCTGGGGAGCGGCGTGTTGGTGAAATTGTTGTCGAACGAATTTGCATTCAGCTTGTTATCGAGATAGTACTCGTAAGCTGTACCATGCCACTGATTGGTGCCGCGCTTGGTGACGACTTGGACCTCGGCGCCGGCAGAGCTATTAAAATCGGCGGTCTGGTTGGCGCTATTGACCTTGTATTCCTCGACGCTGTCGAGGGGCGTGGGCATGACGCCGGTGGGGCCGCCGCCCATGGCGCGCTGAACGATACCGGTCGGGTCGCCGGCGAAGCTGGGTGTGTAGACGGTCATGCTGCCGTCCATGTCGTTGGAGTTCTGGCCGCCATCAAGCAGGAAGGTGCTCTGGTCAACGACCGCGCCGGCCACGCTGCCATCCGGCGAGACGCCTGGTTGCAGAGCAACGAAAGTGGCGGCGTCGCGCTGAATGGTGGGGAGTTGCTGCAAAGTGTCGCCGCCGATAGTTTGGCCGACAGTGGCGTTCAGAGTCTGCAGTTCGGCGCCGGATGAGGCGGTCACCTCGACCGTTTCAGCGACAGAGCCAATCTCCAAGGTGACGTTCAAGGTGAGAGAGAGACCGACCTGCACTACCTGGTCAACGACCTTCGAGACGCGGAAGCCGGTCTTATTCACCGACATATTATAGGTTCCGGGATTCACGTCCACAAAAACGTAGTGACCGTTATCGTTTGTAGTCGCACTGCGGACGGTCCCAGTCGCCTTATCCGTGAGAGTAACCGCTGCTGCGGCCACGGCGGCGCCTTGCGGGTCAGCTACAGTACCAGCTACCGAGCCCGTGCTGGCGGACTGCGCGAACATCGCCGAGGGAGTAACAGCAAACAAACAGAACAACGCAACTAGGAGCAGAGCCACTCGCTTACTTGACATTCAACTACCTCCTGGAAGGGCCTTGGGAGCCCTGAACGTGTCGATCAGGCAAAGCAAACGCACTCGAGCCGACCATGGGACTTGAGCCACTTACGCAGAGCACTTTAGCTTTCCTTGAAATTGGACAACCACCACAAAAAAACCTATGACAAAAACAATTGCAAGCCAGCTACCATTGCCTCACAAAAAGCTAAACCGATTGCTCTCTATCAATTATCTAAACTTGATATCAATCGATCGCTGATTCATCTATGTCGCACCATATTTTGCTACAGCGTTTCATAGAACGCAGACGAGACTCAGGTCGCAAAAAATAATCGTGAAGGCGTAGCTCCGCTTCGGCAGCGGAGTCTAGCGCCCCGCCTCTTGAGCCAAGCTATGTGTCAACGGCAACCCCACCACAGGGTTACAGGTGGCTTATATATTGCGCGGATGATCGTTTGTCAACGGGAATCTACCTCACGACGATGTAAAATTTAGATTTGCCGGATAGAATGCGCGGCAGAAACGCTGCTCAGGGACTGGGCGTTCCAGTACTCGCCGGCGTTCGCGACCACGCTTGCGGCGATCCCAGAGAGTGATTTTCTCGAGGGCAAGGCCACTGACTGTGGCAATGACGGCTGGTTAATGTAGGGAGCTTCCGTCTTGCACGTAGACGGTGCGTCCGCCCACAACCGTGAGAAGAACCGTGGTCTTGGTGTACTGCTGAGGCGGAATCTTAGTCGGGTCGTTGGAGAGAATGATGAAGTCGGCGTATTCGCCGGCTTTCAGCTCGCCCTTCTTCCCTTCCTCGAATTGTGCGTAGGCGGAACCGGAGGTGTAGGCGCGAAGACAATCATCGAGAGAAATTTTCTCTTGGGGCTGCCAGCCGCCTGGTGGGCCGCCGTCGGGAAGCTCGCGAGTCACGCAAGCGTAAAGGCCGCGCATAGGGTTGATCGGCTCCACGGGGTAATCGGTTCCAAAGGCGAGACGGGCTCCGCTTTTCTGGATAGACGCCCAGGCATAGGCACCTTTCGCGCGATCAGGACCGAGACGCTGCCCGGCCCAGCGCATATCCGTGGTCTCGTGGGAGGGCTGCATTGAGGCAATCGCTTTTAGTTGAGCCAAGCGCGGCAAGTCTTCCGGCGACAGGATTTGCGCGTGCTCGATTCTGTCGCGACGATCGCGAGGGCCATTGGTCTTGAGGACGGCTTCAAATACGTCGAGAGCCACGCGGTTAGCGCGATCACCAATGGCGTGAAGGTTGATCTGGAAGCCGGCTTTGTCTCGCTCGATCGCCATGGTGCGCAGTTTGTCGGGCTCGTTCGTGAGGATTCCGCTTGTTGTGGGATCGTCGGAGTAAGGCGCGAGCATAGCTGCGGTGCGAGAGCCAAGTGCGCCGTCAACGAAGCCCTTGACTGCGCCCGTCTTTAGCCACGGGTCGGTCGTGCCGCCTTGGGCACGCATGTTGAGCAGATCGTTGAGCGGCAGAAGGAAGGGCAGCCACTCGGTGATGCGCAGCGTCAGCTTGCCTTCCTCTTTGAGTTGGACGTAGACGAGATAATCCTGCCAATCGGAGAAGTCTTGCGCGGAAGTTACGCCGTTTTTGGCGGCATCTGCCAAGACCATCTGGATGCCGTGACGCCGCTGGTCGGACTTCAAATCGGGAATTCTGGCGGAAACGAGGCTCATGGCGGAGTCTTCTTCGAGCATACCGGTTGCGGCGCCGTCGGCGTCGCGCTCGATCATGCCGCCGGGCGGGTTCGGTGTGTCCTTATCGATTTCGCCGTGCCGCAACGCGAGCGTATTGGCGACGGCCACGTGACCCGAGACGTGAACCAGAAAAACGGGGTTCTTGGGCGCAACGGCATCGAGTTGCTGCTTGTTGGGGAATTTCTTGTCGGGCCAGAGAGTGTGGTCCCAGCCGCCTCCGGTGATCCACTCGCCTTCTTTGTGGTGCGCAACCGCATCCGCAACGCGCTTCTGAAGC
>DASXMM010000482.1:0-3525 GCA_036495665.1 Candidatus Acidiferrum sp.
CCTCGACTAAGGCGAAGTCCACTATTTTCGCTTCCGGCGCGTGGAGAAACTAGCAAACTAAGAAAAGTTTCCAAACCCACCGCCAGAAGCGAACCTGGCGGTGGGTTCTTCTTTTAAACCCCCGCCAGAGACGCTCCAGCGGAAACCAGGAGCGGATGTCATGACCCCGGAATACGCGCAAGAAAAAGTGGCTGTAGAAGATCCTTTTGCAGCCATTCCTAACGACAGCCGGTTTGCGATTGCCGGCAGCAAATCGCCCGAAAGCTCCACTCAAAATATCGTCGCATTAAAGTTTGGCGGCACCTCTCTCTTCGGTGCCGAGCGCCTCTTGCACGCCGCCGGACTCGTCCGTGCCGCCGCGCAAGATGCCAACGTCGTCGTAGTAGTCTCCGCGATGAAAGGCGTCACCGATCGTCTGCTCTCGATCTCCCGCATCCTCGCTGAAGGAAAACTTTCTCACGCGCGCAATGAAGCCGAAGGCATCGTTCATCTCCACCTCGACGTGCTTCAGGATCTCCATCTTGCCGATGAGCAACACGACCGCGTCCGCCGTGGCCTCCAGCTTCTCAGCCGCGATCTTCTTCACGAGGTGCCGGTCGAGGTGCCGGCGGAAGTGCCTCTCGACGGCCGCGTCGCCGCCAGCGCCGAGCTCGCCGATCGCCTCGCCTCCTTCGGCGAACGCTTCAGCGCGCGCCTCTTCGCCGCCGCTCTCGAAAAATCCGGCGTCGCCGCTGTTCCCGTTTCCTCTTCCGACTTCGTCCTCACCTGCGACACCTTCCGCGACGCGAAGCCGCATCTGGAAGAAACAAAGGAGCGCGGCCGCGCCATTCTTCTCCCGCTTCTCCAAGCCAGCATCGTCCCTGTCGTGACCGGCTTCATCGGCGCCACTCCCGACGGTCGCATCACCACGCTCGGCCGCAACAGCTCCGATTTTTCCGGCGCCATCATCGCCCACGTCGTCGACGCCGAAGAACTCGTAATCTGGACCGACGTCGACGGCATTTACACCGCGAACCCACATGCTTCCATCGAAGCGAAACTTCTCCACGACCTGAGCTATGATGAAGCGCACGCGCTAGCCGCGAGTGGCGCAAAAGTGCTTCATCCGCGCGTGCTGCCGCTTGCCGCCGAAACCGACATGACCATCTGGATTCGCAACACATTTAAACCGCACGTCAGAGGGACGCGCATCGGCCTGCCGCAATCTCCAAGTGCCCGCGCGCAATTCGGAGGTGCGGCATGAGCGCACAAGCTCCCGAAAATGGCGATAAGAGCGGCATGTCTGGGCAAACGAAAACGCCCATCCCAGGCAATGCCGCAAAGAAGTGGCGCGCAGGCGTTTTGGGCGCAACGGGCTTAGTCGGCCAGCGCCTGGTAAAACTTCTCGCTGATCATCCGTGGTTTGCGCTAACGGAAGTCGCTGCCTCTGAACGCTCCTCCGGCAAGACCTACGCCGATGCCGTGCGCTGGCACCTCGATGGACCCATCCCCGAAGCGGCGCGCAGCCTGGTCGTCAAGAGTCTCGATCCCAGCCTCGATTGCGATTTCGTCTTCTCCGCGCTCGATTCCAGCGTAGCCGGAGGCGCCGAAGAAGATTTTGCCCGCGCCGGATACCCCGTTGTCAGCAACTCCAAAAATCACCGCATGCATCCCGACGTTCCGCTGCTCATTCCCGAAGTCAACGCCGCGCATCTCGACGCCATTCCCACACAACAAAAAAATCGCGGCTACGACGGCGGCTTCATCGTCACCAACCCGAATTGCTCTACCGCCGGCCTCGTTCTCGTCCTCAAGCCTCTAGCCGACGCCTTCGGCCTCGAAAAAGTTTTCGCCGTCACGCTGCAAGCCGTCTCCGGCGCAGGCTACCCAGGCGTCGCCTCCATGGACATTCATGCCAACGTCATTCCCTTCATCAGTGGCGAAGAAGAAAAAATGGAGTCCGAGCCGCAGAAACTCCTCGGTAAATGGGATGGTGCCCGCTTCATCGACGCCGGTCTCGGCCTCAGCGCCCACTGCAACCGCGTCCCGGTTCTCGAAGGTCACCTCGAGTGCATCTCCGTCAGCCTCAAAAAAATCGCCTGCCTAAAAGAAGTCCGCGAAGCCCTGCGCAACTTCGAAGTCAGCGCCGAACTAGCCTCGTTGCCAACTGCCATCCGCCATCCGGTCGTCGTCATCGACGGCGACGACCGCCCGCAACCCCGCCGCGACGTCCACGCTGGAAACGGCATGGCCGCCGTTGTAGGCCGCGTCCGCGAATGCCCCCTCCTCGACATCAAACTCACCCTCCTCTCCCACAACCTCGTCCGCGGCGCCGCCGGTGCCGCCCTCCTAAACGCCGAACTCCTAGCCGCCCGCGGCTTCCTGAATTACCGCGTCGAGGCCAACGCATCTCAACTCAGCCAATCCGTCGCAACGTAACCTGTTCTATTGGGGATCGAACATTTCGAGCCTTGGCTTGCGCCCTGCCTCCGGTAATACCCGGAGTATGAAGACTGCCGTGTCTATCCCAGACGATATTTTCCAAGGCGCCGAGCGTCTGGCAAAGCGAACCACCGCTCGCGCAGTCGCCTCTTTAGCGATGCATTACGCGAGTATCTTGCGCGTCATTCCCCGGACGAAATCACGGAGGCCATGAATCGCGCCTTGACGTCAGCCGGCGAGACTCCGGCTGATGACAAGATCGTCGCGGCAGCCGCCCGTCGCACTGTTGAGGATAGCGAGTGGTTGTCTCCCGGGTGAGATTTGGCGGGCCGACAGGGGTCGCCTGATCCATGGCAGAGTCTAAGGGCCCTGATGCGGCTTTACGGGAGACGAATTTACTTGACGACACCCTTACGAGTCTGGTACACTTCTTCCGTTGAATAGTGCGCCTCGCCACCGGCGGGTGCAACAGCCCAAGCCCCAACAGACACCAAATTTCAATGAATTCGCAGGTCGTTTAGAATCAACACTTCCAAAAACGTAACAAAACAAAGAACTTTAACTATCTGTGGAATCAACACTTATGCAAAACCAGGGGGGAGGGGGGTCCTCACTCGCCCCACATAACTTCCCTAGACCATCGTAATCGCGACGTTTTTCCCGGAGGCGTGGCTCCCGAGCAGCGCCGCCATTCTCTCAGCGGAACCCGTCAGTCCCTGTACCCCGCCAAACGAAATGATAATCGCAATCACCTGCTTCGTCCCGAGCGTCACCATCGTGCGCTCCGAGTCGCTCGTCGGACTCCCATGCGGTCCAAGCGCATCGCAAAACACCGCCAATGCTTCCAGATTCAAATCGTATTTCCCGATTCCCTTATAAGTCTCGCCTTCGCGCCCAACTCGAAACACGATATCGCCCTGCACATGCGCTAAATCGTACAAACCAATCGGCAACCGGCTCTCTACACTCACAAGATTGATCACATCCACTACATTGTTAATTCGCGGCAATCCTTTGCCCGCAATCACTCGCCGAATCAGCGCCTCCGCCGACCCGCGATACCTGGCCGGATCCTTGCCCAGCGCCTTGTACCCCGCCCGTGTC
>DASXMM010000483.1:0-14646 GCA_036495665.1 Candidatus Acidiferrum sp.
ATCGCTTTCAGCACTGATGGTTGCACGCGGATTCCCTGCTTTCAATCTGGACAAACTGCTGGCGCCGAAGCTTGCGAGCGAGGCAGAAATTGAGCAGTTGTTCGAGAGCACGCTGCGCCTGCTGAAGCTTGGCGGAGCGGATGAGTCGTCTCTATTTGCGCCCGAGGCCGATGTCGAAGATTAATTGGCGTGTCCTGACGGCTATCGAGGCGCTGGCTTTAACGGGATACATTGCCTGGTATATCTGGAGCCTTCAACCAGCGAAACCTTACTCCTGGGTTGTCTTTCCAATCTGGCTCGTGACCAGCATGCTCTTGCACGGGGACACGGCCAAGACTTTGGGCTGGCGTGCTGACAATCTTTGGCCCGCCACGCGGCAGGGGTTGACGATTTACGCCGCGCTTGTTTTTGTTACTTGCATGGTGGGGTTGTGGTCTGGCGCCTACCATCGGTTGCCGCTTCATGTGGCCGAGCCGTGGAGGTTTTTTGCTTACTTCGCGTTTTGCCTATTGCAACAAGTCGCGTTGAATTCCTATCTGACGAACCGATTGCTTTATGCGTTCGAGTCTCCGCGCGTCGCGGCAGTGGTGGCCGGCGTCATTTTTGCTGCGCTTCATTGGCCCAATCCGGTGCTGGTGCCTTTGACGCTTGTTGGTGGAATCCTTATGAGTTGGCTTTTCTCGCAGGAGCGAAACATCATTCCGCTTACTATGGGGCAGGCGATTTTGGGTTCGCTGGTGTGGTGGGTTCTGCCGGCAGCTTGGCATCACGGAATGCGCGTGGGACCGGGATACTATACGTATCACCCATAACAGAACTGGATTGGATTTGCTGTGCTGGCAGGTGACATCAAGCAAGACCAGCAGGGCTCCGCGGACTGCGCCCTGCGCTACATTGTTGCGTGGTCAATTGTTGCACGGTTATAAATTCAGGTGATCGTAGTTCCCTTTTGTCTTTCGTGCGTCGCGCTCGCTTCCGGACGGGGCTCCGGGCTTCTCCCAGACACCGGGGATGCGTTGCGAACACTTTGGACAGGCGCCTTGGGCTAGCCGATTCTCCAAGACATCGTGCCACGAACGGCGGATTAGCCGCTCACGACATTGGGGACAGGACGTGTCTGCGCCATCGCTGAAGATATTTCCCTCGTAAACGTAATGAAGGCCTGTTTCGCGCGCGATGGCGCGGGCGCGGTGAAGCGTTTCCGGCGGAGTGCGCGGCTTGTCTTGCAGCTTGAAGTCGGGATGGAATGCGGTGAAGTGCAGGGGCACATCCGGTCCCAGATGCGTCAAAATCCATTCGGAGAGTTTGCGGGTTTCGGCGGGATCATCGTTCAGCGTGGGAATCATCAGGTTGGTGATTTCGAACCAGACATTGGTCTCTTTCTTTAGCCATTGGAGGGTTTCGAGGACCGGTTGCAGGTGCGTCAGCGTGATTTTTCCGTAGAAGCCTTCGGTGAAAGCTTTTAAATCAATGTTTGCAGCGTCGATGTGATCATAGATGTCGTGAAATGCCTCGTAGGTGATGTAGCCGTTCGAGACCATCACCGTTTTTAGTCCGTATTGCTTCGCGGCCTTGCAGATATCGATGACGTACTCGCCCCAGATCGTCGGTTCGTTGTAGGTGAATGCCAGAGAATCGCAACCGTGCTGAAGGGCCAGCAGCGGGACATCTTCGGGAGCCACATGTTGGGAGCGAACTTGGTCTTGCCGTGACTTGGAAATGTCCCAGTTCTGGCAGAAAAAACAGCCCATGTTGCAGCCGGCTGTTCCCATACTGAAGACACGAGTGCCCGGAAGAAAGTGATTGAGCGGTTTTTTCTCGATAGGGTCGACCTGCAAGGCCGCAGGCGCTCCATAGCCGAGACTGTACAGTCTCCCGCCCTGATTAACGCGAATGAAGCAGAAACCGGATTGGCCGGAATGAATGTGGCAATGACGAGGACAGAGGTAACAGTGCACACGCCCGTTAGCTTCGGGCTCCCACCAACGCCCCTCGTATGGCGTGCCGGTTTTCTGGAGGATCTTCAGCTCGCTCACGGACGGATCCTCCTTCCCCTTAAATAATACGCCTGCCTGCTGGGGCGAAACGTAAATTGTGCTTTCGATGTGGAAGGGACAACGGCCGAGAATTCAGGCGTGGCGGCGAACGTGGCGCTGAACACGGCGGCGTTCCGCGGCCCAGTCCACAAAACTCATCATATTGGACCGGTATTTCCAGGAGAGACGCAGGAACTTGCGCGCGTCCATATTTGCCGCTTCCTTACCCAGAAATGTCTCGAACCGCCAGCGCAAGTACGGGCTCTTCCAGGGATTGAGGCGATAGCCGCGAGCAACGTTCCAGTAGTACCGCAGTGTCTTAAACATCGGTCTTACACGGGCTTACGGCGCCCGCTCCCCAAGCCTTCCTAAGTCTTAGCCGCCACCCAGCGGGGCCGAAAGATGCTCGTGAACCAAGAGCCACCCCGAAGGACGCTTTTCCCAAATTCCCGTATAGCGGATGTCTGTTTCTACAGTCTTACCGTCTTTTGTTTTTTCGGATAAATGCATGGGAACCGTGGTCCACGCCATGGTGCCGCGGCGGTGAACCTTCAGATCCTTGCCCGCGGTGAGGGAGCCGCTAGCCATATTGTCAAAGAGGGCGGCCTTCACACCTTCGTGGTATTCCTTCCAGCTGTGATAGGAGAACGGAGCAACGTCGTAAAACACCAGTCCGTCTTCTTTGGCATAAAATTTCGCGGGACTATCCGGATTTCCTGTGCTCCAGGCTGCGCAATAGCCATCGATCAGTTTGCGGAAGGTGGCTTCATCGGTGGCCTTTTGCTGGGCGTGCGCTCCGACGAAAGTCAGCAAACCACCTGCTAGTGCCAAGGCTACATAGAGAAGCCAGCGCCAGCGTTCGCCACGTCGGGCGTGTGCATTTTGCATTTGCAAGACCATCTCCGTTCGCCGAGAGACTCCTTCGGCTTCGAGGGGTGAGGAAACCTGCTTGTTGGGCATACCCTAAGTGGAATCGCGCAAATTTGCAAGAGGCGTCTAGTAGCGGCCACGGGAAAAGAGCGGGCCGGGCGTTGCCAGTTCAGGCCAAGCAAGCCCGTCTGCGACAGACGGGTAAGTAGATCGCCCGGCCCTTGCGTTTTCTGCCGACGCCAGCCGCCATTCGCCGGTAGGACCGACCTGTTCACCGAAAAGCAAATGCGTGCTTCGGAGCCAATGCCTAACCTCGTTCGCGGGCGGACAAACTGCCCGATTTGGAGGCGAGCATGGCATCGCGACTACATGCTGGAAACGAACGCCGGGGTTATTTGGGCAAATTCCTGATGGCTCTAGGATCCGTCGCTCTGCTAGCCGACTTCTCCGTCCTTATCCGACCTCTCGAACAGGTTGTAGAGAGGCTTCAGAACGGTCTGTTTTCGTTGATTCCTGCGCTCGGTCTATCCTTCATGAACACCGCGCGAGAAATCGCGTTCCACCAATTCGACTACTTCTCACTCGTCTCGCGTATCTTGGTATTATTCACCGCGCTCGTTGCCATCGTGATTGGAGCGGTCGTTCTGAGTACCCGCTCCGCAGCAGCAGACCAACGGGGCTCCGGCGTTTCCGTTGAGGGAGATCGTTAATGGGCCAGGGTGATCAGCAAGAGATAAAGGGCCCGAAGGTGATGTTGGCGGGAGATTTCCGCTGGGGCCTCATCTGGGGTTTTATCATCGTGTTCGTCGGGGTCGCGTTGCTGCTCGACCACATGGACATCCTGCCGTTTGGCACGGTGTACCGCCTCTGGCCTTTGCTCCTCGTGGTGTTCGGCGTCATGAACGTGACGACGCAATCGGGGCGTGGTTTCGGATTTGTGTTGATCGTCGCCGGCGTACTTCTGCAACTGAACAAATTAGGGCGGATCCACCTAAGCTTCACAGATGTCTGGCCGCTGGCAATCATAGCTGTTGGCATACTGATGATCTGGGGGTCGCTGGAAACGCGCGGCGTCGTTCGAATAAAGAACCGCATTGCAAGCCGCATGAAAAACAAGGTGGATTGGACAAAGCCCGGCGCCGCCGAAGCTTTTCGCCGGCAAATCATCGAGGAGAGCAGCGACTCCGAGACGTCCCTCACGGCTGTGGCTGTTTTCGGCGGCTGCGAACGGCAGTACAGCGGCCGGCACTTCCAGGCGGGGAAAGTCACCTCGATTTTTGGCGGGCTGGAGCTGGATTTTCGCGAAGCAGACATCGACGACGAGGCCGTACTGGAAATAAGCTGTGTCTTTGGAGGTGTGGAGATCCGCGTGCCGGAGACATGGCACGTGCACTCTCGCAGCCTGCCGGTCTTTGGCGGCTTTGAGGATAGGACCCGTCAGACGAAGGTCGCAGATCCCGCAGGCGTTAAGAGAAAGACGCTCATCATCACGGGCATAATCGTTTTCGGCGGCGTCGAGATTATGAATTGATCCGCTGGTATGCACCCACTTCTTAAACCGATCAAGCGGTATGGAATTTACCTGTCGGCGTGGTCGCCGCTTGCGGGAATTCTTATTTATTTGATGGCGGTGCCGGGGAAGCTCGGCTGGCGCGATGCAGCGGTCCTCATCGTGCCGCTATGTCTGGTCTATCAGTTCGTTTGTCTTTCCGCGTGGTACACCTGCAAAGCGGCACCCCTGCGAAGATCTCCTGTTCTGCGCACAAGGCTCACGCACCTTACGGCGGCTGTGATTATCAGCTTCCTGTGGGTTGAACTAGCCAGGGTTCTGGCCTATGGCTTGTCGCAGTTCGCGGAATTCCGAGGACTGGACGAACGGTTTGCGCCCCAAACGCCGGTCCTGTTTGGCCTTGGATTTCTGCTTTATCTGCTTTCCGTCGCGGCTCATTACGTGGTTCTGGCTTTAGAGGATTCCAGCAAGGCCGAGGCGCAGGCGATGGAGACGAGTATTCTGGCGCGGGATGCGGAGTTGAAGGCGCTGAAGGCGCAGGTAAACCCGCATTTTCTTTTTAACAGCCTCAATTCGATCAGCGCGCTGACCAGCGTCGACCCCACACGAGCGCGCGAGATGTGCATTTTGCTGGCAGAATTTTTGCGGATGACGCTCGGGCTCGGCGAGAAAACGAGCGTGCCGATTGCCGAGGAGCTATCGCTGCTTCACCGTTATCTGGCGATCGAAAAAGTGCGGTTTGGCGCTCGTTTGCAGATGGAAGAAGACCTTCGAGAGCTATCGAGCTCGATTCATTTGCCACCGCTGCTTCTGCAGCCGCTGGTCGAAAATGCCGTAACGCACGGGATTGCGAATCTGCCCGAGGGAGGCACGGTGCGCTTATCAGGCCGAAGCGATAACGGGCGCGTGTTGTTGGCGATCGAAAATACGTTTGACCCTGACTCCGTGCCTATGCGGAAAAGCGGACTCGGATTGAAAAATGTGCGCGACAGGCTCGAAGCACGGTACGGCAAAGAAGCGAATATGCGTGTCAGCGCGGAAAACGGAAATTTTCGAGTGGATTTGTCGTTTCCGGCTGCGGGTGAAGAGGTGAAAGCGTGAGCGGAAAGGATGAGAAGAAGATCGCAGCGCTCGTTGTGGACGATGAAGACCTTGCGCGGCTGGTGCTTCGCGAATTGATTCAGTCGCACTCGGATATTCGGATCGTTGCGGAGTGCGCGAATGGCTTTGAGGCGGTGAAGGCTGTTGCTGAACATAAGCCTGACCTGATTTTTTTGGATGTTCAGATGCCGAAGCTTTCGGGATTTGATGTGCTTGAACTGATCGGGTCGGAGACGGCTGTGATTTTTGTTACGGCTTACGATCAGTATGCGATGCGGGCGTTCGAAGTGCATGCGGTGGATTATTTGCTGAAGCCGATTGGGCGGGAGCGATTCGAAGCGGCGCTGGAGCGGGCTAAATCGCGGTTGGGAACGAAATTGTCTGTGCTCGCAGCTCCGGAGCTGGCTGCGGCGGCGCGGGCACCGAAACAATTTCTGGAACGGATTGTTGTGCGCGACGGGACGCGGGTTACGCTGATTCCGGTGGGGAAACTCGACTACGCGGAGGCCCAGGACGATTACGTGGGACTTGCTAGCGAGGGGAAAAAACACTTGAAGCAGCAGACTATTGCGAGTCTGGAAGCTTGTCTCGATCCCGAACAGTTTGTGCGGGTGCATCGGTCCTACATAGTGAATTTCGAGCGCGTCGTTCGTATCGAGCCGTACGGGAAGGACAGCCGGTTGGCGATTTTGGCGGATGGGACGCGGTTGCCGGTTAGTCGGACGGGTTATGCGCGGCTTAAGATTTTATTGGAGCAGCGGACGTAGCGCTAACGCGTGAGTCGAAGGCAGTGAGTAGTGAATAGAAAAACCACTTCTGAATTTTGGTTTGCTTTGGATTGGCTGGCCTTACCCGCCCAGGCGGCGGACCCAAATACGCGATGTGGCGGGCTTGCCTAGGTGCATGGTGTGGCCGTCGGAGCGCAGGGTCATGGTTTCGTCGTACTCGCGCTTTAGGACTTCTACTTTAGTCGAGGGGCGCAGGCGCAGGCCTTCTAAAAACTCCAGGAATTGGCCGTCTTTTTCGTAGACGCAGAGGATTTCGGCGTTTTCGTTGGCGCGCAGATCGGCGAGGAGAACCGCGCCCTGGCTGCGGAGTTTTGCGACGCCCCCGCGCATCGGGACGCCGTGCGGACAGGTTTTCTTGTTGCCAAACCTTTTGAGAAGCAGCGCTTCGACTTCGGATGAGATGCCGTGTTCGAGGCGCTCGGCTTCATCGTGGGCTTTGGCCCAGGAGAGGCCGATCACTTCGGTGAGGAGCATCTCGGCAAGTTGATGGCGCAAAGCGAGGCGCTCGGCAACTTTGCGGCCTTCGCGGGTCAGATCGATTCGGCCGGTACGATCGACTTTGACATGTCCGTCGCGTGCCATGCGCTTCAGCGCAGCGGTGACTGCGGGAGGAGTTACTTTCAACTCCTCGGCCAATCGGGCGCTGATCGGAGTTTGATCCTCCTCAAGCATCTCCCAGATCGCCTTGAGGTAATCTTCCTGCGAAACGCTGGTCTTCTCTCGCCTCAAACTCTAGTCTCCCGGATGCTGCACATCACCGCAGGCTGCTTTTCTTTCGCTGGATTCTGTGCGCCACGAAGTCGTCGGGCGGCGATGTTCTTACTTTGCCGACCAGGTGTACGACGCGGCTTTCGATGTCTTCAAAGATTCTCTGATACGTTCCGGCGTCGGAGCCATAGGGATCTTCGACGTCCCAGTCTTCGACCTTGGTGGGGTCGGGGAACAAGGTGAGGCCGGGTCGACCGGTCATGTTGATGATGATCTCGATGGCATCGAGATCGATGGCTTCGAGAGGCTTGGATTCCAGTTCATCCGAGGGATAACCGTTTTTTGCGAGCGTTTGCCTGGTTGCGGATTGCACTACGCCAAGAGCGACGATTCCGGCGCTGGAGACTTCCATCACGTCGCTCGCGATGTGCATGGCGATGGCTTCTGCCATGGGGCTGCGGCAGGAATTGCCGAGACAGACGAAAAGGACTCGAATTCGACGCACGCCTTTCACGCGAAAGCTCTCCCTAGTAAAAGACTAACCGGGAGGTGAGTTGGCTGCAAGACGAACGACACTCCGAGAGGCGTTCATGCGTCCCAGGGTTGCAGCGGGTTTGGATTCGGGCAGCAGTCCGCGAGTGACGCATTCTTATCTCGCGGCGGGAGCTGAGCGTTCGGCGCTGGCCTTGACCAACTCGAGGAAGCGTTTATGCACGGTGGTGTCTTGCGTTAGTTCGGGGTGGAACGTGGCGGCCATCAAGTTGGCTTTCTGAACCAGGACGGGTTTACCTGCGTATTCGGCGAGAATTTCGGCGCCTGGACCGACTCGATCGATGATGGGGGCGCGGATGAAGACCATTTCCATGAGAGCGTCGGTCAGCTTGCTTGGGGCGAAGAAAACGTCGCTGGCAAGCTGACGACCGTAGGCGTTGCGGAGGACAGTCATGTCCAGCAGGCCTAGAGAGGCTTGCGGGGGATTTTTGACTTCGGTCGCTAGCAGGATTGCGCCAGCGCAGGTTCCGAAGACGGGGCCACCGTTGGCGGCGAAATCGCGGATTGCGTCGTAGAGGCCTTCTTCCTGGAGGAATTGGAGTTGGGTGGTGCTTTCTCCGCCGGGGAGGATTAGGCCGTCGCAACTGGCGAGGTCGTGGACGGTGCGTACCTCGACGGTGTCAACGCCCAGGCTAGCTAGCATCGCCGCGTGGGCGGCGAAGTCGCCTTGCACCGCTAGAATGCCGATTTTCAATTCATTGGCTCCATTGATTTGTTGGTCGTAGTGCTTGGGGCGCTGCATTCCTTCGCTATCGCCCTCAGGATAAAGCTGCGCCCCTACACCTGCGGGATGGAGTCCTCACCAGCCGCGGGTGGAGAGCATGTCTTTTTCTTCGAGTTGGCGGACGTCGATGCCGCGCATGGCTTCGCCTAGTTCTTCGTGGGCTTCGAGAACGGCTTTAGGATCATCGAAGTGCGTGGTGGCTTTCACTACGGCTTTGGCGCGAGCTTCGGGGTCGCTGGACTTGAAGATACCTGAGCCGACGAACACGGCTTCCGCTCCGAGACGGCGCACCAGGGCGGCGTCTGCGGGAGTTGCGATTCCGCCAGCGGAAAAATTCGGGACGGGAAGCTTGCCGGTCTTGGCGATTTGACGGATCAAGTCGAGCGGGGCACCCAGTTCTTTTGCTTCATGCATCAGTTCGTCGTCGCGCAGCGTGGTCAGCTTTTTCATCTGGCTAACGATGGTGCGCATGTGGCGCACAGCTTCAACCACGTTCCCGGAACCTGCCTCACCTTTGGTGCGAATCATGGCCGCGCCTTCGGCGATACGGCGAAGCGCTTCTCCGAGATTGCGCGCACCGCAAACGAACGGGACGCGGTAATCATGTTTCCAGACGTGGTTTTCTTCGTCAGCGGGAGTCAGGACTTCGCTTTCGTCTATGAAGTCGACTTCGAGCGCTTGCAGCACTTCAGCTTCGGCGAAATGGCCGATACGGACTTTAGCCATCACAGGGATGGTGACAGTCTGCATGATCTCGCGGATGATTTTGATCGAGGCCATGCGCGCTACGCCGCCTTCTTTGCGGATGTCCGAGGGCACACGCTCGAGGGCCATTACTGCGCAGGCGCCAGCCTTCTCGGCAATTTTGGCTTGCTCGGCGTTGGTGACGTCCATGATGACGCCACCCTTGAGCATCTCCGCCAAGCCAACCTTTACTCGCCATTCGTTCGCGGTGGTTTCAGCGCCGCCGCTGCCGTTCACTCTCTTTGCGTCCATTTCGTTTCTCCTCTTGTTTCAAATATTTCTGGCGTACATGTCGCCAAAATCCTGTATTCCCGCGCATTTCTATGCGCTGGGTGCTTCGGTCGCGGCTTTTTCTTTCTGACCGATCACTACGAATCTGCCGGTGCCTTTCGCCAGAACCACGCCGTCGTTGTTGCGAATCTCGCCTACCAGAAACAGGTTGCGGCCCTTGTGGTCCGCCTCAAAGCCTTCGACGATGATTTCTTCGTTCACTTTCACGGGTTTCAGGTATTGAACGTTCAGTTCGGCGGTCACGGCGCGCACTTCGCGGAAGCGGCAGACTTTGCCCATGACTTCGTCGAGCAGTGTGGCAATAATCCCGCCGTGAGCCATGCCTCCGCCGCCTTGATAGGCTTCACCCAAAATAAACCGTCCCACGATGCGGCGCTTGACGTTGTCCTGCACAAACGTCAGCTTCATGCCGAGATCGTTTGCGGCGCCGCAGCCGAAGCATTTGTTCGTCGGGTTCGGCGCTAGTGTGATGGTGTCCGTCAAATTCTGTCCGCCTTCCAGTTTTCGTTACGAGCTTGTTTCGCTGCCTCAAACCAGAGCTACGCGGCTGCGCTCTGCGCGCCGCACCCCGCGCTGGCGCTTGCGCATCTCTACCCGCAGGATGTCCGCTAGCGTCGCCACACCGCGGGCGATTTGTTTTTCGTCCAGACCTGCGTAGCCGAGACGCAGCGTATTGGGTAGCGGATTTTGCACGTAGAAATAGCGACCAGGTGCGAAGAGGACGCCGCGTTCTTTCGCGTGAATCAGGAGTTCGCTGGCATCGAAGCCGGGCGGCAGCTCAAGCCACAGACACATTCCGCCCTCGGGGCGCAGCCAGCGCGTGCCTTCGGACATGTGCTTGCGAAGCGCTTCATCCAAGGCGGAGAGGCGTGAGGCGTAAACCTTGCGCATTTTTGCGATGTGCTTCGTGAAGAGTCCGCGGCGCAGGAATTCGGCTAGCGTTGCCTGGGCGAGCTGATCCGTGTGCAGATCTGTCGTTTGCTTAACGATGCGCAGGCGCTCGATTGCCGTCGCCGGGGCGACGATCCACCCTACGCGCAGCCCGGGGAACGCAACCTTCGCAAAACTGTCGATGTGAATGACGATATTGGCGCGGTCAAGCTGCTTTAGAGAGGGCACCCGCTCATCCCGAGCATGCAGGCGGGCGTAAATGTGGTCTTCGACGACGGGCACCTGGTGGCGGCCCGCGAGTTCGAGGACTTTACGGCGCGACGCCAGCGGCATGGATGTGCCAGTGGGATTCTGAAAGTCCGGAGTCAGGACGATCAGTTTTACGCGGTTTGCGGCGAGCGTGGCTTCGAGGGCCTCCAGATCGAGGCCAAGGGTACCGCCGGGCTCGGGATGCGTTTGCATCGGTACGCCAAGGCAGCGTGCGCGAGCGCCGTGGAAAATGGCCATTGCGCCGGGATAGGTGGGATTCTCGAGAATCACGCAATCGCCCTGACGCACGAAAGCTTTGCTGATGAGGTCGAGCGATTGTTGGCAACCGTCGGTGATGAGCAGATTCTCGTCCTTGGCGGGGATACCGTCGCCGCGCAGGTGCTCGACGAGCGCTTCTTTTAAAGGACCGTAGCCGTCCGACGGGCCAAGATTCAGGACGTCGGTAGCCTCGCGGCGAAGGACGGCGTTCACACAGGTCTGCAATTCTTCCACGGGAAAATACTCTTCGGCGGGACGCGCCATTACAAAGGACAAGGCATTTTCGGGGGCGCTGGCGGTCAAGCGGCTGAGGGCCTCTTCGCCGCGTTCGTCGGCAAAGAGCAATTCCCAGCGCAGGCCTTCGTTGCCATTGAGCACAGGCGGAGGCGGCGGAGTCAGCTTCAGGCCGTTGCCATTGCCCTTGATGTACGTGCCACGACCGACGTGGCCCTGGATGAGGCCTTCGGACTCGAGTTCCGCATAGGCGTTGGCCACCGTGGTCCGGTGAACGCCTAGCATGGTGGCGAGCTCGCGGCTGGCCGGAATGCGGTCGCCGGGGCGCAAATCGCCTGCATGAACGAGCGAACGCAACTGATCGCGAAGCTGGATGTATAGCGGGACGTGGCTCTCAGGCTGGAGATGAAGTGGCAACATTGTCTCTCACCTTGAGCCAATTGTACACGATATTGGACTGGTGCAAGAGCCAATTTGTCTACCGCCATTTTGGCGCGGTTTTGGCGGCTTTTGGCGCGCCTGGACGCCGAGGGAAGAGGGAGTCGAGCCTAATTAGCTGGTGGCTTGTAGCCGAGGCGGCCATTTTTTTCGCCGGACGCCAGGTCTCGGATGCACAGCTTGGTCAGGTCGTTTTCGTCACATTGAAAAATTTGCTTGATGGGCAGGTCTTCGTCCTGGACTTCGTACTCCCCTGCTTGCATGTCTTCGGAGTCGTCATCGGAGGTGGCAACGACGGGGCTGCCGGGCCGTACGTGGATGCGAAATTGGCCGGACGAAGGCTCGTAGTTGGCGTAGCTGAAGCAGTGGCCTATGCAAGCGCGATCGGCAAGGTGTCCGATGAAGGAAATACGCGAGCCCGGAGGGGACCAGATGGTGGCGATCACCCTTGTGCCGAATGGTATTGAGTCGACGAGGCGCTCCACGTTCGACTCCATGCGGTCCAGAACGCCCGTGTCCTGGTACAAGAAGGCGAAGAAAACGAGGGCGCAGGCGCCGAATCCTACGAGGTGCCACTTTCTCGGTTTGAGGCAGGCGAGCACGCAAATCCCAAAGATGGCGGTGATCACCGTAAGGCGGGAGGCCAGCAGGCCGATCCAACCGCCGGTGATCGACGGGCGCAAATTTTCTGGCAATATCGCCACCGCAAAGATCGCGGCTAAATACCATTCGCCGGGCAGGCGCAGGGCTTGCGGGAAGGAGGCACGCCTTCGAGAAATAGCGTCGACTACAAAACAAAACAGTCCGAAGCCGAGAGCGGCCCATCCGAGGACGGCGTAGCGTGGGCCGTAGAGTGTCAGTTGGTCGGCGCCGTTCATTACGTAGAAGGGGTCGTGCCACCAATCGACTGGGAAACGAGTCTGGCCAATCAGATATGCGCGAATCCCCAGCAGCAAAAGCGCGGCGGCTGAGGGCACGGTCAACTTCCACCAACTTGGCAGCAAGGTCCAAAGGACGAGGTACAGCAGTGTCCCGAGGAGCCAGAGAAGACCTATCGGATGGGCGAGTAGAATGAGCGGGACCAGGAGCACGCCGAAGAATCGTGCTAGTCCCCTGCCCCGCCAGAGAAGAGCCAAGCTGAAGGATGCGAGGCCGAGCGACAAATAGTAGTTGAAGAAGCCCATGTTGAAGGCGTAGCCGTAGGCCAGCATTGCGATGCAGGGAACGAGGAACCACACTGGCTGGCCGCTCGCGGCTGCAGCGATGGCAAAGACTCCCCAGAAGAAAATCAGGACGCAGGCCGACACCAGAATTTTTTGGGCGATTGCGAAGCCGAAGAGATTCGCCGCGTGCAACAGCAACCAATCGAACAGGACGTTGTTCCATTGGCGGACGAAGTAGAGTCCCGGCGCCTGACCCTTTTCGATCAACTGGGCCAGCCACGCGTTATAGACGTGGCTTCCGAGATCGCCGGCTTCGATACGCTGGTGCCACAGGCACGGCACGATCATTGCTACTGAAATTGCGAGGATCAGCCATTTTTTCACCCGAATGAATTGCCATCCTTGCGACGGCTCGTTCGTACCGGTCATCTTCCCGTTCGCGTGATATTCGACAACGCACGCACCTCGTCTCGTAAGGTTGCTCGCGCCATTCTACTGTAGTGTGGAAAAAAACGACCAGAGGCGCCTGTGCGCGCCAGCGCCAGAGCAATTCGGTGCGCTAAGGGCCGGGCTTTTACCGGGAGAGCTGGTTTTCGCCGAGTTTCTTCAGGCGGTCTCGGAGGCGGCGCTGGAGCGGAGTGGGAGTATTGGGATTGAAGGCGACGAGGTACCAGAGGGGCTGACTGCGATCTTTGCTAAGCCAAGTCAGTGTGCCTGCATCGGCGTTTGGATGGCGAGCTACGTTCTCCCGGATTGCGCCGTAGGGATGCTTGGCAAGTTTGTTTAGAGTCTTCGCGTTGGCACGGGGGTGCTCGCTGATGAGGCGCAGCAGGTAGAAATCTTCTTCCGGCGCTTGCTTGACGAGTTTTTCGAGCATTTCCGGTTTGGCATCGGCGCTTAGAACGAGGCCGATCTTTTCGTCCCAGGCGGTATTGATCTGGTTGAGTTCGCGCGTGCGCATGTGAATCAAGTCTTCGAGAGTGCGGCGCTCCCCTTGCAGCCGGGCGATCGGCAAATCGGTGCCCTCGAGCGAATCGAGCACGCGCAAGAGATGCTGTCGCTCGCCGAAGACGATTTGAGAAGTGCGCGTCGTGCCGCCCTTCTCTTTTTCCTTGTGCTGCACCAGATCGGATCGTCGCATTGTCAGATTGCTCCAGCTGAATCGTTTCCCATGCTTGCCGAGAGGCCGTGATACCCACAAATCCCGCGGATTGGGCCACGAGGAGTGGTTTAGTCGCCTCCTATGGCTTCAGCGGATTATGTTCCGTGCATGGCATGGGGTAAAGTTTGGTGCGCGTGGTATGTGCCCGAAGTGCAACCGTCTCCCGCGGCGACGAAAGTCTGCAAAATGATGAGGACGCAAATCCATGGATGCATTTGAAGAGCACAAGAACGAGTTGGAACATTTTGAACAGATGTACGGGCGGGAGCGCGGGCGGCTTGCGGTGTCGCTGGACCGTATGACGAATGCGCTGGTCCTTGTCGGACAGCACGGCGTTTATTGCACGAGCCAGCGAAATGCGGCGGTTCCGGCGATGGATTTGCGCATCATCACGCAGGAGCTGGAGCATGCGAAACAGCTGGTGCAAGCGGTGATGGAGGAATTGAAACGCGCGCGAGAAGAACGAGACGCGGCGCGATGAGGAATCAGGATGTGATCAAGAAGGGATTCGTCTCGCGCTCCTGGCCGATGCTGGTCAAGCGGCCGTGGCCCGGGTACACGACGGTGTCGTCCGGCAACTGCATCAGTTTGCCTCGAATGGAGTCCGTGATTTGCTCCATCGAGCCGCCCCACAAATCGGTGCGACCGATGCTACCTGCAAAGAGCGTGTCGCCGGCAAAGAGCCGCGGAGTCGATAAGGAGACCGCACCGGCATCCTTCGGCACGTAAAGGCACACGCTGCCGGGAGTGTGGCCGGGAGTGTGCATAACCTTGGCCTCGAACAAGCCCCAGCGGAGCGCGTCGCCTTCTTTCAAAAGTTGGTCGACGTCGGTGATTTCCGGAGTAGGGACACCGAGAAAAGCGGCTTGCACTTCCATCCCCTGGTAGAGGGGCAGGTCGTCGCGA
>DASXMM010000484.1:0-6058 GCA_036495665.1 Candidatus Acidiferrum sp.
TTCTCTGGGACGCGTGCGACCGGCGCTGGCTTTTGGGTTTGTGCCGAGGAAACGGCTGCAAGCGCCAACGAAAATAGAATTGCCAAGCCCGAAAAACGCACCCTGCCCTCCAGACAATGAATCCAGCCCGCACGGATCGCGATGCACAATTCGTGCAGCCCAACCACGGGGGAGAGTCTATCGCAGCATGCGCGTTAAAATCCGTGATTCTGCGATATCGAGCGATCCAAGTTTGCCTCAGGTCGCTAACCAGGGTTTCTGGGGTAGAGTTGCGGCTATGCCGACGCAACACAGCAAGGCGACCATCATCAGCATGGCGATAATCGCCACCGCGATTGCGACGCTGCTGCACGAAGGCGTCGGCCACGGTGTCATGGCCTGGTTCCGAGGCGATATTGTGACAGAGCTCACGAGCAACCACCTCATTAGGTATTTCGTCGAAAGTGTTCTGATGAGCGTCGTCACAGGAGATTTTCGCTGCTAGGAGGAACATGTCGGTAACCCGACTTCTCGGGACCTATTCTAAATTCCTGAGTTCTTTCACACATTGTCGCGCCTTTTCGCTTGCTCATGCATCGAAGGCTGGACAGACAAACATCCCCGAGCGCCAAGATCGGTCCCATAGGTGTTTGCCTGTTTTCTGTTGGGCGTTGCGATTATCCGATTCAATCGGACATGCGCAACAAAAAATCTCTTAGGAGGACACGATGACCGAAGCCAGTGCTACACAACGAGCCAGCGAGCAGGCAGCTGACAAGACTGCGATTCGTCCTTTTGATGTGAATGTTCCGGAAGCGGAACTTACAGAATTGCGTAGGCGCATAAACGCGACAAAGTGGCCAGAGCGGGAAACGGTCACGGATGCATCGCAAGGCGTGCAGCTCGCGACGATTCAGGCACTAGCGCGCTATTGGGGGACGGAATACGACTGGCGGAAGGTGGAGGCGAGACTAAACGCCCTCCCGCAGTTCATGACCGAGATCGATGGGCTGGACATTCATTTTATTCACGTTCGTTCGAAACATGAAAATGCGTTGCCGCTCATCGTCACGCACGGATGGCCCGGCTCGGTCATCGAGCAGCTGAAAATCATCGAGCCACTCACAAATCCCAGCGCGCGTGGCGCCAGCGCATCCGACGCGTTCCATCTGGTGATTCCGTCGATGCCGGGGTACGGATTTTCAGGCAAGCCCACCGCTCCCGGTTGGGACGCCTCCCGTATTGCGCGGGCGTGGAACGTGCTGATGAAGCGCCTTGGATATACGCGCTATGTCGCGCAAGGCGGCGACTGGGGTGCGCTCATCACGGATCAACTGGGCGTGCTGGCACCTCCGGAATTGCTCGCCATTAACAACAGCATGCCTGGCGCCGTACCAAACGACATTAATTCGTCGGCTTTTGCCGGTGCGCCGGCGCCGGCTGGCCTCTCCGCCGACGAGAAACATGCGTACGATCGGCTTGCTTTTTTCTATGCGAAGGGTCTTGCCTATGCCCAGGAGATGGCCAACCGCCCGCAGACGCTCTACGCGCTTGCAGATTCACCTGTCGGCCTGGCAGCCTGGATACTCGACCACGACGCAGCCAGCTACGCGCTCATCGCGCGCGTATTTGACGGTCAGAGCGAGGGCCTTACGCGAGACGACATCCTCGAAAACATCACTGTCTACTGGCTGACGAACACGGCGGTCTCTTCCGCTCGTCTCTACTGGGAAAACAAACTTCCTTTTTTCGCGCCGAAGAACATCACCATCCCGGTTGCTGTCAGCGCCTTTCCCGACGAGCTCTATCAGTGCCCGCGGAGTTGGGCAGAGAAAGCCTATCCCAAACTCATCCATTACAACCGTCTGCCCAAAGGCGGACACTTCGCGGCCTGGGAACAGCCGCAATTCTTTTGTGAAGAGATGCGCGCGAGCTTCAAGTCACTGCGCTAGTTAGAACTGAGTGGCGGCGCGAACGACGTGCGCGCCGCCTTCCCATCACGTGGCAACGACTGGCCGGCGCTGCCAAAGCACAGCAAAGTCCTGGCAAACGCCGTTGCCGGGGACAAATCGGCACTAGACTGCGCTGTTCCGGATACCTAGCGTATCCAACAAGTTGAATGGCTTTTGATTCCCCTACCCGCCATCACGCGCGTGCCTTTCGCGCGGCACTGGCTTTATAATCCCGTGCATGGACAACAAAACGATTGCTCGCGTACTCCGCGAAACGGCGGAACTTCTTCAGATCGATGGCGCCATTATCGGCCGCTACCGTAGTTATGAGAAGGCGGCCGAGTTGATTGGCGGCATGCACGAGTCCATCGAGCAAATGGCGAAGGAAGAAGGCAAGCTCGAGGAGTTGCCGGGCATCGGCGAGCGGATGGCGGAGCACATCCAGGAGATCATCGCTACCGGCGATTACGGCCTGCGAAAAAAACTCCTAAAGAAATTTCCAGCGACGCTTCTCGACATTTTGACGCTGCAATCGCTGGGACCGAAAAAGGTGGCGTTTTTATGGTCGACCTTCAAAGCTGCCACCGTGGCGGACGTCGAGAAGCTGGCCAAAGAAGGAAAGCTGCGCGATCTGCCAGGGTTCGGCGAAAAAACCGAACAAAACATTCTGAAGGCTGTGGAGACATTCAAGCGCTCGACGGGACGCTTCCGCATCGACAAGGCGGAAGCTTCGGCGGCAGAACTCATCGCGTTCATCAAGGAGTACGGAAAAGGCGTCGAGTCCATTACCCCGGCCGGCTCCTTACGACGCGGGAGAGAAACCGTCGGCGACCTCGATTTACTTTTGATTTTGGGCGACGGCCACACTTCGCAAAAGAAAATCGACGCTATCGCCGAACATATCCTGAAATTCCCGCGCATCGAGCAGACACTTGCGCACGGCGAGAACAAGGTCAGCTTCACGCTGCAGAACGGGTTGCAGGTGGATGTCCGGCTACTCGAAAAGGAATGCTTTGGAGCGGCGCTGCTCTACTTTACCGGCTCGAAAGAGCATAACGTTGCGCTGCGCGGCCGCGCCAACGACATGGGGCTCACTCTGAATGAGTACGCGCTGGCCACGCTGAAAGGCGAAAAACCCGTTGCAAGCCGGAGCGAAGAGGAAATCTACGCCAGATTGAAAATGGACTACGTCCCGCCCGAGCTGCGCGAAAACAAAGGCGAGATTGCCGCCGCGGAGGCACACACGCTGCCGAAGCTGCTCGAACGTGCCGACATTAAAGGCGACTCGCACATGCATACCACGGCCAGTGATGGAAAGAATTCCATCGAGGAGATGGCCGAGGCGGCGCGTGCTTTGGGGCACCAGTACATCGCGATCACGGACCACTCCAAAGCGGTCACCGTGGCCAACGGCCTCGACGAAAAACGCATGGTTGCGCACATGCAGAAAATTCGCGCGGCGAATGATAGTGGGCTTGGTATTCGCCTGTTCGCGGGATCGGAAGTCGACATCCTTAAGAGCGGCGCTCTCGACTATCCCGACGAATTGCTCGCGCAAATGGACGTGGTGGTCTGCTCGATCCATTCCTTCTTTAACCTGGAACGAGCCGAGATGACCGACCGGATGCTGGCCGCCATTGAAAATCCTTACGCGCAAATTATCGGGCACCCTACCGGCCGGTTGATCCTGCGGCGCGAGCCTCTCGACTATGACATGGAGAAAATCCTGGATGCCTGCGCAAAACACGGTGTCGCGATGGAATGCAATTCGTTCCCGGACCGGCTGGATTTGAACGACATTCATCTGCGCATGTGCAAAGAGCGCGGCGTGAAGGTGGTTATATCGACGGACTCGCACACCACGATGAATCTTGAGTACATCCGGCACGGCGTAAACGTGGCGCGGCGGGGCTGGCTGGAAAAGAAAGACGTCCTGAATACGCTGCCGGCGGAGGAGTTCCTGGCCGCGCTACGCGCCAAGCCCGGCGCTACGAAGCCGAAACCCGCCGTGCCCAAGAAGACGGCTGCCCGACGTTAACGCCTGGAACTGCGCTGCCGATAGGCGAGCCCTGACGTTTGCCAAGCGCCAGTCGTCTGTACTGCCAAGAGCCGCTGAGCCTCGAAGTTGGGAACATTTTGACACACGATGTCGTACCTATAGTCAGAACGATATGTTACGGAGGCCTTTGAGCCATGAATTTGCCCACTAATCGCACCTCTGGGGTCCGCTTCGAGATTGCTTGCGCCGCCCTGTTTGCAGCAGTGGCTTTGTTGGCGCCTCGCGCGAGCGCCGCCGATGTCACCAAGAGCTTCACAGTGTCCGGGCGAGCGAATGTGCGCATCGACACGAATGACGGGGGCGTTCGCGTCACCACCAGCGACAGCAAAACCGTCGAGTTTTACATTGAATATCAAGGCTATGAGCTGGACAAGAATCTGCACATTGACGCGCACCAGAACGGAGACCAGGTCGAGCTCGTCGCGCGCGTCACCAGCCATTGGGGCTTTTCGTGGGGAGGCAGTGGGCGCAGGCTGCATATCGAAGTGCGTATGCCCAAAGACGCTGATTTGAATGCACATACGGGCGATGGTTCGGTGGAACTGAGCGCGCTCAACGGGAACATCGTCGTGCAGACCGGCGATGGCTCGATCCGGGCAAATACGCTAACAGGTACGATCGATTTCCACACGAACGACGGCAGCATCAACGTGGACACCTTGAAGGGCGACATGCGCCTGCACAGCGGCGACGGCTCGATTGAAGCCCGCGAGTTGGACGGCAAGCTGGACGCCGACAGCGGCGACGGTCACGTGCGAATCGCGGGGCGCTTCGACGCGCTGAATATCAAGACGGGCGATGGTAGCGTGGATACGCACATCCTGCCCGGGTCGAAAATGGCCTCCAGTTGGAACATCCGGACGGGAGATGGCAGCGTCGACCTCTCTCTGCCGGGCGACTTCCAGGCGAACATTGACGCCAGTACTGGAGACGGGCACATCAGCGTGGGCTTGCCGGTCACCGTGGAAGGCACGTTCAGCAACTCGCGGCTTCACGGCAAGATGAATGGCGGCGGCCAGTCCTTGACGGTTCATACTGGCGATGGGTCGATCCGTTTGAGCAAGGCCTAGTCTTCCGGGCTGCCGTGTCGGGGCGCTAGTTGGCCAACTTATCCTTACGTCCTTAGGCAGATGAATCATTGAGGCGGCGCGACTCTGTGGCCCCCGCGCTCATCTATAGCCAGTACTATAACCGGCAAAATGTGCCCTTTGTGCGACACTTGTCTCTTGTTATTGACACCATTTTTCACTGTCTGTCGGTATCTCATTGAAAATACAAGCGTTGACTTTGGAAGCCGACCTGCCCTCCTGTACAGTGTTCTGGAGGGGGTGGCCCGTGGTGGTCGTCATGCTCTCGTTAGCAATGGTGGCTTTGGTCTCGCTCGAAATTGCCAGTTACATCGCTGGCATGGAACGCCGCCGATCCTAGCTCGCTTCTACGACACCGCTTCGCGCGCGGCTGGCGGTCACCACTTTCGTCGGCCTGCTTGTCCGCCCCTATGTCACTGAATTGTCCCCGAAATAACTACTCGTCCTTCTTCTGGTTTGACGCCCGCCATTTCTGGAGCATAATCAAGCCGTCGAGTACGACCCGATGGCTGATCGCTCTCCTACAAACCGATTGTTACAGCCGCCGCGGGCAAAGCAGGCAGTAACGCAGCGGCCGGGCGTGCTAGGGCTTTCGCGGAGACAGGTCTGGGGCCTGCTTTTCCTCGTCTACACAGCGATCTTCGTTCTTATTCTCAGTTACCGCTATCTCGACGATCTCTCCCGCCAGCGTTCCGGAACTTTTATGGTGCGCTTTCTCGAAGAATTCACGGGCGTCTACACGGTGTTCCTGCTTCTGCCTCTCGTGCTGCGCGCCGCCCGCTTCTACCTGTTCAAAGTGAAGGGGCTGCTCCTCCAGATTGCTCTCCATGTGGCCGGGGCCGTGGCATTTTCTTTTCTGCATACAAGTTTGATGGCCCGTACCCGCCTGATTTTGGCGCCGTGGATCGGGCTTGGCCTCTACGATTACGGCATCATGCGCTTCCGGTATCCCATGGAGTTGTCCAACGACTTGATGGGCT
>DASXMM010000485.1:0-3126 GCA_036495665.1 Candidatus Acidiferrum sp.
ATGGCCTTTGGCTCAAGAAACGCCTCGATTCCGAACGTGCCGAACTCGCGACCGATGCCCGAGGCTTTGAATCCGCCGAACGGCGCTTGCTGATCGTCTAGCAACCCATTGATGGCTACTCGTCCGGCTTGCATCTCGGACGCCACGCGCCGGGCGCGCTGAAGGTCCGTACCGCTCACGTAAGCGTGGAGACCGTACTCCGTGTCGTTGGCAATCCTGATCGCGTCCTCGTCGTCTTCGTAGGTGATGACCGAGAGAACAGGCCCGAAAATCTCTTCCCGGGCGATCGTCATCTCATTCTTCACGTTGACGAACACCGTGGGCTTCACGAAATAACCAGCCTCAAGACCGGCCGGGTATCCCTCGCCGCCAACGAGCACCTCCGCACCTTCTTCGATGCCCTTGCGGATGTATGATTCCACGCGTTCGTATTGCTTCTGACTCACCGTCGGCCCGACTGCAGTCTTCGAACTGTCCGGGTCGCCAACCGGAAAAGCTGGCGCAGTCTCTACGAGTGCCCGCTTCACTTCGTCGAAGCGGCTCTTCGGCACAAGGAGCCTTGTTCCTGCGACGCAGGCCTGTCCGCTATTCAAAAACGCGATCATGTACGCGTTGGGAATCGCCGTCTTGAGGTCGGCGTCATCGAGAATGATGTTGGCCGACTTACCCCCTAACTCTAGAGTGACGCGCTTCATTGTCGCAGCGCCGTCGCGCATGATTGACCTTCCCACGCCAGCAGAGCCCGTGAACGTGATCTTGGCTACGTCGGGGTTTCGTACGAGCTCGGCTCCCACGACTTGTCCTAACCCGGTGACGACATTGCAGACGCCAGACGGAAGTGTGGCCTCGTGCACACACTCCACCCACACCCGCGTTTGCAACGAACTCAGTTCGCTGGGCTTCATGACGACCGTGCAACCAGCGGCGAGTGCAGAGGCGAGCTTCATGCAAAGAAAAAAGCTGTTTGCGTTCCAAGGCGTAATCACGCCGGCAACGCCAACCGGTTCGAGAGTGACCCTAGTCGTGCCCCAACTCCGCGATAGCGGCAACTCCTCAAGTGCCTTGATGGCCGCGAGGAAGACAGCCGCGCCTGCTTCGATGATTTGCTTAGCGAACGTGCGGACGCCGCCGTACTCCTCAACCATGACGTTCGTGAGATCATCGATGCGCGCGGTGATGGCGTTGTGGAGGTTGCGCAGGAGTTCGATGCGTTCCTTTTTCGTAGTCCGCCTGAAGCTGGCGAACGCTCGCTTGGCAGCCGCAATGGCGCGACGCGTATCCTCTTCATCAGCGAGCGTTACATGTGCGATGACTCTTCTGTTGGTGGGGTTGATCATGTCCATGACCTCGCGGCCATGGGATTCAACGAAGGCTCCGTCGATATAGTGCGTCGTGATTGTTCTAATCGCGTCTTTCTCCGTGACTGCCTTCATTGTGCTTCTCCCTATGTGTGAAGGTTGTTGTTAGAACGAAGTATTGATGAAGGACCGTGAGCTAAACTATTCCTTCAACGACAATTCCTTGATAAATTGCGCCTTTTCGGCGATGTTTCGCGACGATTTGGTAAGCTTCGCTGCGATACCAGTCTTTCGCTGCTTTTACAGTTGGAAACTTTACTATCACGATTCCTTCAATAGGATCACCCTCTAGTACTTCGTGATTTCCGTAAGCCACTAGGACTTCGATCGGATGTCCCTTCATCGTGTCTTTAATTCCTGCCCAATAAGCCTCTAGCTCCTTCTGATCCAGCGTCTTTGTTCGGGTGAATACGATGTATGCAGACATGATTGATTTTCCTTTGTCGTTGATTCAGCGATTACCGAAGTTCCAAAAAACAGAAGGTCCATGGCCTGCTTTTGGCAATCAGAAACTTTTTGAGCCTCATTCCTGCCAGCCTCCTCCTAAAGCTTCGTACAGCTGAACCACAGCCAGCAATTCATTGAGTCGGGCTTGCACGAGGCCTAATTCCGCTGAGAAGGCGTTGGTCTCATTGGTCAAGACTTCGAGATAGCCCGTGGCGCCGCCCGTGTAGCGCATATGGGAAAGCCGCGCGGCGTCCTCTGCGGATTGGAAGAGCAGATCCTGCTGTGTGCGGAATTCCCGCGTCTTGCGATACGCGACCAGGGCATCGGAGACGCTGCGAAAGGCTTCCTGAATCGATTGTTGGTAAAACAGCGCGGTCGTTTGCTGCCGGGCCTCGGCCAGACGCACCCCGGACCGGAGTCTGCCTGCCGTAAAAATGGGCTGAGCCAGTGAAGCGCCGAAACTCCATGCGCCGGCCGGTCCACTAAACAAGTTGGTGAGCGCAGAACTCTGGAATCCGCCGCTCCCGCTGAGCGAGATGTCAGGAAAATAAGCCGCGCGCGCCACGCCGATCTCCGCATTTGCCGCGACCAGTTGTTCTTCCGCCTGGCGAATGTCGGGCCGTCGCTCCAAGAGAGACGACGGAAGTCCCGGTGGCACTTGGGGAGGCTGATGTTGCTCAGTAAGTGTCTGCCCTCGGGGTATGTCCCCGGGGTTCTGGCCGAGTAGAATGCTCAGAAAGTTTTCCTGCTGTTCGACCTGCTGTTCCAGCGCTGGAATCTCCGCGCTCGCCGTAAAAACCAGCTGTTCGGCCTGTCGAACGTCCAGCAGAGAGGTCGCGCCCCCGTTGGCCAGAATTTGCGTCAGCCGCAACGATTCCTGCCGTGAGTCGAGCGTGCGCTTCGAGATCCCCAGCTGCAGATCCAGCGCTCGCAGTTGGAAATATGCGCTTGCCACATTGGCCACGAGCGTCGAAACGACTTCCTGTCGGGCCCATTCACTCGCAAGAAGATTGGCCCGCGCCACTTCCGTCGCACGGCGATATTTACCCCAGAAATCCAAGTCCCAGGCAGCGGAGAGATTCACCTGTCCGGTACTCGTCTCAAAGACGGGAAGGAACTTTGATTGGGCGGTGCGGACATCCGCAATGCCCGCCCCGGCGCTCAGGGTCGGAAACTGATCGGCGCGTGTGATCCCGAGTTGTGCCCTTGCCTCGAGTATCCGGGAGGCGGCGATTCGCAAATCGTAGTTCTGTTGAAGTGCAGTGCGGATGAGCGAGCGCAACTGCTCGTCCTGAAAAATGTCCCACCACTTTTGATCGCC
>DASXMM010000486.1:0-6438 GCA_036495665.1 Candidatus Acidiferrum sp.
AATTTGCTGCAGCGCGGCGCGAGATTGAGAAGACTGTGGCGCAGCTTTCCGCGGAAATTGCACGGCGCATTCTGCAAGCGCCGCCGCGTCCTGGCGGACCGGCAAGAGAGGCGCGATGAAAGAGACCTCGATGCGGGAAAATGGGACCAGGGTGACGAGTTGGGCTTGGGCGCATGTTGCAGCCGGTTTTGCGGTTCTCTTTTTGTGTGTGGCGCTGAACTCAGCGGCAGCTGAAGAAAGTGGCGGCGGGACGACCGAGCGCGCCAACGAGCTTTTCAAGTGGATTAACTTCGCGATTGTTGCGGCCGTCTTGATCTGGCTGTTCGCGAAGAAATTGCCTGGATGGTTCCGCGGTAATGCAGACAAGATCAATTCGGCGATTACCAAGGCTACCGCTGCCAGGGAAGAGGCAGAACGCCAGGTGCGCGAAGCAGAGGCGAAGTTGGCCAACCTGAAACATGAGATCGCTGCGCTTGAGGCCATCGGGAAGCGCGAAATGAGCGAAGAAAGCGAACGTATCCGTGCGCTCGCGCAAGTTGATGCGAAGAAAGTCGGGGTAGCAGCGAAGGCGGAAATCGAAGCTGCGGAACGGGCGGCGCGGCTGGAGTTGAAGGCACTGGCCGCATCGCTGGCTGTTGATGGAGCGGAGTCCTTGCTTGCGAAACAGCTGACACCGTCGGCCCAAGAATCGCTGGTCGATAATTTCGTGAAAAGTCTCGAAGGGAGCCCGAATTGAAGTCCGCAAGCTTGCAATATGCAAATGCCCTTGCGGACGTGGCGCTGGCGCAGGGAGCGGCCGACGCGGCTCGGAAGCAATTGGGTGATTTTGACGCCGTATTTGTGGAATCGAGCGAGCTGCGGAATTTTCTGACGAGTCCGGCGGTTCCGCGCGAGGCGAAGCACGGCGTAATCGAAAAGATCGCGGCACGCGTTGGCGCGAGCAAGATCATTCGCAATTTCCTTTTTGTGATCGCCGACCACCAGCGGACGCATATTCTTCCGGAGATTGTCGCGGCTTTTGAAGACGTTATCCGAGAGCGGCGGGGTGTCGCGGAGGCGGAGATTTCCTCAGCGGTAGAGCTGAGCGCCATGCAGAAAAAGAAATTCGCGCGAACTTTGGAGCAGCTGACGGGCAAGAAAATCCAAGCGAAGTATTCTCTCGAGCCGGGGTTAGTGGGCGGCGCAGTTGTGCGCGTGGGCGACACGATTTATGACGGTTCGGTGCGCAACAGCTTGAATGAAATGCGCGCGCACCTCACGGCGGAGTAGCGGAACGGAATTCAGGAGCAGGCATGGCGAATATCAAGGCAGACGAAATCAGCAAGATTCTGCGCGAGCAGATCGAGAATTACGAGCAGACGGTCTCGGTCGACGAAGTCGGCGCGATCATCAGCGTCGGTGACGGCATTGCGCGCGTGCACGGCCTTGAAAAGGTGATGGCTGGAGAGATGCTTGCGTTTCCGAAGAATATTTTCGGGATCGCGCTGAACCTGGAAGAGGAAGAAGTCGGTGTGGTGCTGCTGGGCGAGTCTTCGGAGTTGAAAGAGGGCGACGTCGTCAAGCGCACGAATACGATTATGTCGGTGCCTGTGGGCGATGCAATGATCGGGCGCGTAGTGAATCCGCTGGGCGAACCGCTGGATGGAAAAGGGCCGATCGTTTCGAAGCAGCGCAATCCGCTGGAAAAGATCGCACCGGGCGTGCTGGACCGGCAGCCTGTGCGAGAGCCGCTGCAGACCGGTATCAAAGCTATCGATGCGATGATTCCGATTGGGCGCGGGCAGCGCGAGTTGATCATCGGCGACCGGCAGACGGGCAAGACCGCCGTGATTCTTGACACCATCATCAACCAAAAAGGTGGGGACGTTATTTGCATTTACTGCGGCATCGGGCAGAAGCGGTCGACGATTGCACAGGTGGTGAAGACGCTTACCGATGCCAGCGCGATGGATTACACGATCATTGTGGCGTCGAGCGCGGCGGAGCCTGCGTCCTTGCAGTACATCGCGCCCTACGCGGCTTGCGCGATGGGCGAGTATTTTCGAGACAACAAGCGCCATGCGGTGGCGTTTTACGATGACCTTTCGAAGCATGCGCAGGCTTATCGCGAAATTTCCTTGCTGTTGCGGCGCCCGCCGGGCCGCGAAGCTTTCCCTGGCGACGTGTTTTATCTTCACTCGCGCTTGCTGGAGCGCGCGGCGAAGTTGAACGACAAGCTGGGTGCAGGCTCGCTAACGGCGCTTCCTGTGATTGAGACGCAAGCAGGCGACGTGTCCGCGTACATTCCGACAAACGTGATTTCCATTACGGACGGGCAGATTTATCTCGAAGCGGATCTTTTCAACGCGGGCATTCGTCCTGCCATCAACGTTGGCATCAGCGTGAGCCGCGTTGGAGGCAACGCGCAGATCAAGGCGATGCGCCAGGTGGCCGGCACTCTGCGGCTGGACATGGCGCAGTACCGTGAACTTGCGGCGTTCGCGCAGTTTGGATCGGACCAGCTCGATAAGGTGACGCAAGGGCAGCTTGCGCGCGGCCAGCGGTTGACGGAAATTCTGAAGCAGGATCAGTACGTGCCGCTTTCCGTCCAGAAACAAGTCCTCAGTATTTATGTGGCGACCAGCGGCGCACTCGACAGCATTCCGGTTTCGGAAGTGCGGCGATTCGAGGAGGAATTTTTGCAGTTCGTAGAAACCAGCAATCCCGGAATTCTGAAAAGCATCGCGGAGAAGAAGGCTTTGGACGACGGCATCAAGGCGGAAATTAAGAAAGCGATCGACAGTTTCAAGGAGCGCTTCACGGCTGCGGTGGAAGCCGCCGCCGCGAAGTGAGACGGGAAACGTAACGAGCATCTATGCCGACACTTCTTGATTTCCGGCGTCGCATCCGCTCGGTGAAGAACACCCAGCAGATTACTCGCGCGATGAAGTTTGTGGCGGCGGCGCGGCTGCGGCGTGCGCAGGAAGCGGCATTGGCGGCTCGGCCTTACGCAAAGGAGTTGGCGCGTGTATTGCGGTCGATCATGTCGCGCATCGATCAGCCTGAGCATCCCCTGCTGGCGCGTCGCCCGGAAGAAAAGACTCTGGTCATCGTCTTGACCGGGGAGCGCGGGCTCGCCGGAGCGTTCAACTCCAATATTTTGCGCAAGGCGAACGAGCTCTTCCGCCACTATAAAGGCAAGAAGCTTTCCGTGATTCCTGTGGGTAAAAAAGGACGCGACGCGTTGAAAAGGTCCGGATTTCACTTCGCCGCCGAATACGTCAACGTATTGGCTCGCGTGAATTTTGGAACTGCGCGTGATATTGCGTCGGTTGTGACCGAACTTTACAAAAAGGAAGAAGTGGACTCGGTTTACATCGTCTTTAGTGAATTTAAGACGGTGATGACGCCGAATCTGGTGAACGAGAAGCTGTTGCCTGTCGAGGCAATGCGCGCGAACGAGGAAAGCGGCACTGAGAAAGATTCCGCGCAGGTAGATTATATCTACGAGCAGCCGAAGGAACATCTTCTCGATAAGCTGCTGCCGCGTTACATCGAGACGCAGATTTTGCGCGCGATGCTGGAATCTTCGGCAGCCGAGCACGCCGCGCGCATGACCGCGATGGAATCGGCGACAAAAAATGCCGGCGACGTCATTGAGGCGCTCACGCTGCACATGAACAAGGTGCGTCAGGCAGCCATCACGAAAGAGATTATTGAAATTGTCAGCGGCGCATCCTACGGCGCTTAGGAGAAAGCATGGCGGAGAAATACGCGGTCGGACACATCGTGCAAGTGATTGGACCGGTGCTCGACCTGCAATTCGAAGCGGGGCACTTGCCCTCGATTTACAACGCGGTGCGGATCACGAGTGAGGGGTTCAACGTTCCCGAGCCAATCGACGTAACCGCCGAAGTGGAGCAGCACCTCGGGGAAGGACGCGTGCGTTGCGTCGCGATGGAGCCCACGGAAGGCTTGGTTCGCGGGATGAAGGCGTTCGACACAGGCGGCGGCATCACGGTTCCGGTGGGGCGTCCGACGCTCGGGCGCGTGATGAACGTGTTGGGCAAGCCGGTCGATCAGCTCGGGCCGCTTACCAGCAAGCATAATTACCCGATTCATCGGCCCGCGCCATTGCTCTCGGATCAGTCGACCACTCTTGAAATGTTTGAGACGGGGATCAAGGTTATTGACTTGATCCAGCCGTTTTTAAAGGGCGGGAAGATAGGATTGTTTGGCGGCGCGGGTGTCGGCAAAACGGTTTTGATTCAGGAATTGATCAACAACGTTGCGATGCAACACGGCGGCGTTTCGGTGTTTGCGGGCGTCGGTGAACGGACTCGTGAAGGAAACGATCTTTGGCTGGAATTTCAGGAGGCCGGCGTCGTCGTTCCGGGAAATTCGGAGAAGTCGCGTGCGGCACTCATTTACGGGCAGATGACGGAACCGCCGGGTGCGCGTTTGCGCGTCGGCCTCACAGGACTGACGGTGGCAGAATATTTCCGCGACGAAGAGCATCTTGACGTGCTTCTCTTTATCGACAACATTTTTCGTTTCGTGCAGGCGGGCTCCGAGGTTTCGGCGTTGCTTGGACGCATGCCTTCGGCCGTTGGTTATCAGCCGAACCTAAATACCGAAATTGGCGAGTTGCAGGAGCGTATTACTTCCACGAAGTCTGGTTCGATTACTTCGGTGCAGGCGATTTACGTTCCGGCGGACGATTACACCGACCCCGCTCCTGCCGCGACGTTTACGCACTTGGACGCGACGACGAACTTGAGCCGGCAAATCGTCGAGCGTGGTATTTATCCTGCCGTCGATCCGCTAGCCAGCTACTCGCGCATTCTCGATCCACGCATCGTCGGCGCGGAGCATTACGCAGTAGCGCGCGGCGTGAAGTCCATCCTTCAGCGCTACAAGGATCTTCAGGACATCATTGCGATTCTCGGCATCGAAGAACTTTCTGACGACGACAAGCGCACTGTGGCTCGTGCGCGCAAAATCGAAAAGTTCCTGTCGCAACCCATGTTCGTGGCGGCGCAGTTTACCGGACTCGAAGGCAAATACGTCAAGATTGCGGATACCGTGCGCAGCTTCAAGGAAATTGTCGAAGGAAAATACGACGACATTCCCGAGCAGGCGTTCTACATGGTGGGCACGATTGATGAGGCGCTTGCGAAGGCCGAAAAAATGAAGGCGAGCGCATAGAAACGTTCATGCTTCCGGATTCCATCGAGTTGATTATCGTCACGCCGGAGCAGCAATTCCTGCGCGAGCGCGTGGTGGAAGTCGTGTTGCCCGGCGCGGAAGGCGAGCTTGGCGTTTTGCCGGGACACGCGCCGCTCGTGACGGAACTCGGGGTCGGCGAATTGACGTATCGCGGGGCGGATTCCAATCCCAGCGGTGTTCTCGCGATCATCCAGGGCTTTGCGGAAGTCTTGGGCGAGCGCGTAACCGTCTTGGCGGAGACCGCGGAGCGCGCTGCGGAAATTGATCTGGCGCGCGCGGAAGCCGCAAAGGCTCGTGCGGAGCAGCGCTTGACTTCGGGTGACCCGAACATCGATTGGGACCGCGCCTTTATCGCGCTCCAGCGCGCCGTTATTCGCATCCAGGTCGCGCGCAAATATCGGGGCGCTCCTGTCGAAACTCGCTGACGCTTTCCGCGCCCTGCCAAAGACGATCGCTGCTGCTCTGTTGTTCCTTGCGGCACCGTTGCGGCAATCAACCGCGCGACGCGGTACTCTGAACCGCATCTAATATCGCTTGGAGCCCTCAATGGATGCCTTGACGATGTATGGCGCGCCGTGGTGTCCGGACTGCCGCCGCGCAAAACTATTTTTGAAGGAACGCGGCGTCAATTTTCGCGAAGTGAATATCGAAGAAGATCCGGTCGCCGAAGAACTCGTCATCAAGGCCAACAACGGCAGGCGGAAGATTCCAACCCTCGAAATCGGCGGGCGCTATTTTGCGTGCAGTCCCTTTGATGCAGAGGAATTGGCGGAGAATCTCAACATCCCGCTAAATTCCTGATTCCCGAGGCGTGTTCCTTCTGAAACTCAGCCTGCTCTTGCGCATGGCGGGGTTTATTCCACCGCCGCGCCGCGCACCCAAACATTCGTAAGCTGCAATTCTTCATCCAGCAGGACGATGTCGGCATCCGCACCCGTTCGCAACGCCCCCTTCTTGAATTCGATTCCGAGCAGAGCTGCGGGGTTCAGTGTAAGCATGCGCACTCCGTTCGCCAGCGGAATACCCAACGCAACGATGTTTCTCAGCGCGCGATCCAGCGTGAGAGTGCTTCCCGCCAATTTTCCTTCGGAGTTGCGGCAGATTCCTCCGCTCATCGTCACTTCCAGCTTCCCGAGTATATATTTTCCATCTGGCATCCCCGTCGCCGATATGCCGTCGCTGATCAGGATCATGTGCTCGGGGCCCTTCGCCTGCAGCAGTACCTTCATT
>DASXMM010000487.1:0-4580 GCA_036495665.1 Candidatus Acidiferrum sp.
GCAGGCGAACGCGGATTTGGCCCGCACGTTGCCGATGTGGATGGATTCGTTTTCCAACGGGCCGAAATCGAATCCGCATGTTTACGAGGCCTGGAAAATTACGCCGATGATCCGCCTGTTGAAGCAAGAAGTGGTGGGGAACATAAGCGAAGCGCTGTGGGTAGTGATGGGGACGATTGGGCTGGTGATGCTGATTGCATGCGCGAATGTAACCAATTTATTCCTGGTGCGGGTGGAGGGCCGCCAGCAGGAGTTGGCCGTGCGCGCGGCGCTTGGGGCGGGATGGCAACGCATCGTCAGCGGGCTGCTGGTAGAAAGCGTCATGCTGGGATTGATGGGAGGTGCAGCCGGTGTTGCACTGGCTTACGTGGCTGTGCGTTTACTTGGCGCGATTGCGCCGGTGAATTTGCCGCGACTGAGCGAAATATCCATGGATGGGAGAACGCTGGCATTTGCGTTTGTGATTTCCGTGCTCGCTGGACTGATATTTGGAGCGGTTCCTGCGTTCAAGTACGCGGGGCCACGGGCTTCGCTGGAGCTACGCAGTGCGGGGCGGACCATCAGCGTGAGCCGGGAGCGCCACAGGGCGCGGAATCTGCTGGTGGTGGGACAAGTAGCGATGTCCTTGGTGCTGCTCGTCAGCGCAGGGCTGATGATTCGAACGTTTGAGGCACTGCGCACGGTCGATGCGGGATTTACGGATGCGCGTCATTTGCAAGTGATGCGAATTTCTATTCCGGGTCTGTTGATTCCGGAAGCCGAGCGGGTCACACGGACGCAGAACGAAATTCTCGATAAATTGGCCGCGATTCCCGGAGTGAAGTCGGCAGGATTCGGTAGCGAGATGCCGATGGAAGGATTCGACTCGGATTGGGACACGATTTTTGTGGAAGGAAAGACTTATCCCAAAGGAGAGATCCCACCGCTACATTTTTACAAGCACGTTTCGCCGGGTTTCTTCGGCGCGGCCGGTACGAGAATTATTTCGGGGCGCGACCTGCGATGGGAAGAGGTGTATGGGCTTAGGCCAGTGGTGATGGTCTCCGAGAACTTCGCTCGCGAAGCGTGGGGCACGCCGGCGAACGCTATTGGAAAGCGATTGCGCGAGGATACGGGTTTACCGTGGCGCGAGGTGATCGGCGTAATACAGGATGTGCGCGAAAAGAGTGTGCAGGAGAAAGCTCCGGAAATCGTCTATTGGCCGCCGATGGTCGAAAATCTTTTTGGGCCTGGGCCTGCGCAACCTATTCGCGAGATGACCTTTGTCATGCGCAGCGATCGCGCCGGCACCCAGAGTTTTTTGAATGAGGTACGGCAGGCCGTGTGGTCGGTGAACTCGAATTTGCCGGTGGCCGCGGTGCGCACGATGGAGGACGTGTATGGGAAGTCCCTCGCACGTACTTCCTTCACGCTGGTAATGCTGGCGATCGCCGGCGCCATGGCGCTCGCGCTCGGAATCATCGGCATCTACGGCGTCATTTCTTACACCGTTTCGCAACGCAAGCGCGAAATCGGCATTCGTTTGGCCCTCGGCGCACAAAGCGCAGACGTAGTCGGCATGGTTCTAAGACAAGGCGCAAAGCTCGCCGTCGTTGGCGTGTGCATCGGCGTGGTCGCTGCGCTCGCGTCCGCGCGCCTCATGACCAGCCTCCTGTTTGGCGTAACCGCGCACGATCCGCTGACCTTTGCCGCCGTCGCAGCATTGCTAATTTGCGTGGCGCTCGTCGCGTGTTACATACCCGCGCGCCGCGCTATGAAGGTCGACCCCATCGTTGCGCTGAGGTACGAGTGATCCCGTGCAGAATTTCTCGAACTCGCTGCGCATTTTTTTTAGCGCGAGGTGACATATGAACTGGCTGAGGCAACTCTTCTCCCGTCGCGGCATCTACAACGATCTCTCCGCCGAGATGCACCAACACCTCGAAGAAAAAATCGAAGAACTAGTCGCCACCGGCATGCCCCGAAACGAAGCCACCGCCGCCGCGCGCCGTGCCTTCGGCAACCTAACCTTAATCGAAAACGACAGCCGCGCCGTCTGGCGCTGGCGCACCGTCGAGCACCTTCTGAACGACATTCGCTTCGGCGTCCGAATCCTGCGCAAAAATCCCGGCTTTGCCGCCGTCGCCATCCTCACACTCGCCCTCGGCATCGGCGCCAACACCGCCATCTTCAGCCTGGTGTATGGAGCCTTACTCGCTCCCTTACCCATGCCTCACCCCGAACAACTCGTTATGGTCTGGTTGAAAGTGGACGGCGACAGAAACGTCGTGTCCCCTGGCGACTTTTTCGATTGGAAACGGCAAAACGCCGTGTTTCAAAACCTCGTCGCGTGGGATGAAGCCACCTTCAGTTTGTCCGTCGGCGATCACCCCGAGGCTCTTCAAGTGCGCATCATGACCCCGGGATTTTTCGACATGCAAGGAATCCCCATGCAGATCGGCCGCGACTTCGCGCCGGAAGAGGCGGAGCTTGGAAAAAATCATGTCCTGATCATGACGCACCGCCTTTGGCAGGAACGGTTTGGCGGCGACAAAAATATTCTGGGCCGCCAGGTGCGTCTGAATTCGGAACTCTACACCGTCGTTGGCGTACTGGCCGCGGGCATGCCGGACCGCTATGAATCCCATCTCTTTCTGCCGATGGCATTGCGGCCCGACCAGATCACCCATGAGCGTCACTGGATGACGGTGATGGGCCGGCTGAGACCCGGCGTCACCTTGCGGCAAGCGAACGCGGACATGGACTGGATCGCGCAACATATCGCGCAAACCTATCCATCTTCCAACAAGGGCTTCGGTGTGCTCGTGGAACCGTTGAAGAACGACTTCACCAGCCGCGACACCATCAGGGCTTTGTGGCTCTTGATGGGCGCCGTCGGATGTGTGCTGCTGATCGCGTGCGTGAACGTGGCGAATCTGCTGCTCTCGCGGGGAACGGTTCGCATGAAAGAAGCCGCGCTGCGGGCATCGCTCGGGGCCACCCGTTCCCAGCTCTTCTCACAATTCTTGACGGAAAGTTTGGTGCTGGCGCTGATCGGAGGAACTCTCGGCGTCGCGCTCGCAGGATTTTTATTGAAAGTGATCGTCACTCTGCTCCCGCAATTTTCGGTGCCCACCGAGTCCGACATTCGCTTGAACGTGCCGGTCCTTCTCTTCAGCCTTGCCGCGGCCATCTTTGCCGGCGTGCTGTGCGGCTCCGCGCCCGCTTGGCAGATTTCGCACAGGGATTTGAGCGGAGCCTTGAAGGAAGGCGGACGATCGGCGTCGAACGCGGGCCGGCACGGCCTGCGGCGCGCTCTCGTCGTGATTGAGTTCGCCCTGGCCCTCACGCTGCTAGCGGGCGCGGGACTCGCGATTCACAGCTTCTGGAATCTGACGCGCGTTGACTTGGGCTTCCGAGAAGATCACATCCTCACGTTTACTCTGCCCACCGAGTTTGACCGCTTTCCGAACGCCGAGCGAATGGTCGCGTTCTACCACCAGATGCTCGAAAAAGTTTCGAACGTGCCAGGCGTTACATCCGCATCTCTGTCGACGACCGCGCCAGTCGTTGGCGGCAGTTGGTGGGGAATGGAGTTCCGCATCGCGGGCCAGCCAAGCGACGCCTCTGCCCCCAAGCAGGGGTCTAGATTCGTAATGATTTCACCCGGCTATTTCCAGACCTTTGGCATTCGAATTCTTAAAGGCAGAGATTTTACGGACCGGGACAACGCGGCCTCAACGCGCGTCGCCATGGTGAACGAGACGTTCGTCAAACAATACCTCGCGAACCTCGATCCGCTGGCGCAGCGGGTCGTTGTCCGCCAGTTGGGCATGAGCACCATGGGTCCTCCCGTCGAATGGCAGATCGTCGGCGTATTTCATGATGTGCGCAACCGCAACGCGCGGCGAGAAGATGCGCCCGAGATCGACGTGCCGTTCTGGCAAAGCCCCTTGCCCTTTGTGCGCATTTCCGCTCGGACCGCCGCCGATCCCGCCAACCTTTCCAACAGCCTTGCCGCCGCAGTCCATTCTGTCGACCCGGACTTGGCTTTGGACCACGTCATAACGATGGATCAAGCAGTAGATGAATGGCTGGCGGATGATCGCTTCGCGATGCTTCTCTTTGCGGGATTCGCCGGAGTGGCGCTTCTCCTCGCCGCCATTGGCATCTACGGAGTGATGTCGTTCGTGGTCGCGCAGCGAACCCACGAAATCGGCCTGCGTATGGCCCTGGGCGCGAACTCAAGAGAAGTGCTGTTTATGGTATTGAACGAAGGCATGCTGCTCGCTCTCGCTGGCTTGTTCCTCGGCCTAGGCGGCACATACTTCGTCGGCCGCACCATGAAATCCATTTTGTACGGCGTCACGGCAATCGATCCGGCCGCGTTCAGCCTGGTCGCCGCAGTCCTTCTATCAGCGGCCATGCTCGCGTGCTACCTCCCCGCGCGCCGCGCCACGCAAGTCGACCCCATGGTCGCGCTGCGCTACGAATGATGGCTCGGTCACGGTGGCAAGGTCGAGAAAGGAAGGAGTGAATCATGAATTGGCTAAAACAATTGTTTTCACGCCGCACCATCTACAACGATCTGTCGGACGAGA
>DASXMM010000488.1:0-12462 GCA_036495665.1 Candidatus Acidiferrum sp.
GTGCTTTTTTCGCCCAGGAAGCGCCGGGCGCGGGCGGGGTCGCGGTCGCCGCACCACACGGTGTGTCCTTGACGTAGCAGCAGTTCGGCAAGAAGGGAGCCGGTCGCACCAGCCCCGAGAACGAAGATCCGCATGGCGTGCCAAAAACTCTATCACACACGGCGAGTGGGGATTTAAGGGCTTTAGGCCTTAGTGCGGTTATGGGGAGCGGGTGCCCCGCGCAGGAGACCTTCGGTGCTCAGGTCTTCATCGAGCTCGCGCCAGTGGATGCCGTATCCGCCGCCTGCGACCTTCCAATGGTTGAGTTGTGCCGGAGAGGCGTTGAGAAGTCGTGGATACCACGCGAGAGGCACGCTGATCACTCGTCCATCTTTCAGATACGGTTAGCGCGTCGGCGGAAAAACTCACGCCAGCCACCCGCTCGTCAGCCTTCGAAGCCGAAGTGCCCATTCCAAGCCTCTAGAAGCCCATCCCTGTGTGCTTCCACCAAGGATTCTACTCTACCCAACTCCTTGCTGCTAAACCCAAAGTTTTTCGCGAGAGCCACGGGAATCAGCCTGTTCTGAGAGCGGTTGGCACGGCTGATTCTACAAAATTGCACTCTTTTTCGCACAAGCATAGACTGAAGGTGAGACTCCGACCCTGCTTGCCTACGGGAGAGATAACCCACGGCGCGCAGGGCGATACCTCGGCGGGAGGTTTGCCGCCGTGAGGCTGAGGGTTCGGGTGGAAACGCCCGGGCCTCCCGAACTTGGAAAGGAGCGTACAGGCGGAAAACTGCACATTTCCGTCGCGCGCCCGCATCCAACTACTCGGATCGGGCGGTTTTGTTTTTGGGTGGCGGAAAGCGGCAACCAGTCGTCGCGTTCAAGCGAAAAAATGCCATGACTCTTCTCGACAAATTCGGACGGCAGATTACCGACCTTCGCATCTCGATCACAGACCGGTGCAATTTCCGCTGCGTATACTGCCGCTCGGCCGACCCGGAAAATTACCGCGACCACGACGAAATTCTCTCCTGGCCGGAACTCGACCGGCTTGCGCACATTTTTCTGAACCTGGGTATTCGCAAAATACGAATCACCGGCGGGGAGCCGCTGGTGCGCGTGGGCGTGGAAGATTACATCGCGCGGCTTCATGGGCTGGGCGTCGAAGATCTTTCGATGACGACTAACGGCCATCTGCTGGCGGAACGCTGCGAACGGCTCATCGCTGCCGGGCTGCGGCGCATCAATATCAGCCTCGATTCGCTCGACCCCGGCAGGTTCGAACAAATTACGCGGACAAAATCTTTCTCGACCGTGATGCACGGCATCGACGTAGCGCAGAAATCGCGGCTGGGTCCCGCGAAGGTGAACGCCGTATTGGTGCGGGGACTGAATGATGACGAAGTGGAGGCGTTCGCCGAGTTCGCGCGCGACCGCGGCGTGATTATGCGTTTCATCGAATTTATGCCGCTCGATGCGGACCGGACGTGGACACGCAAGCACGTGGTGCCCGCCGCCGAAATTTACCAGCGCATTCACGCGCGGTGGCCGCTGGTGCAAATCCCGCACGAGCAGAGCGAGACGGCGCGCAAGTACCGGTTTGCCGACGGCGCGCCTGGCGAAATCGGCTTGATCGCGCCAGTGACACAGCCATTCTGCGGGCATTGCTCGCGTATTCGGCTTACCGCCGACGGAAAGCTGCGTACGTGCCTCTTCAGCAAGGATGATCACGACCTGCGTGGCCTGCTTCGGGAAGGAGCGACGGATGACGATGTGGAAACGTACATCCGCTCGGTCGTGGATGAAAAAGAAGAGGGGCATCGTATCAATGCTCCGGATTTCCATCCGCCCTCGCGGACCATGGTGTTTATTGGCGGATAGCGGAAGGCGTGCCTTGGAGCGCCGCAGCGAAGATTGCGCCGCGGTGAGTTTGTGAAGCGGCGATGTAAAGGGAGCGAGAGAGATGAGCTCATCCCGCGAGTTGATCGAGGCGGTCTATCACTCCTTCAATGCCCGCGACATTGATGTCGTCCTGGCAAGAATGCACGCGGACGTGGACTGGCCAAATGGAATGGAAGGCGGGCGGGTTCACGGGCACAGCAACGTCCGCGTCTACTGGGAACGGCAATGGCGCGTGGTTGACCCTCATGTCGAGCCGATCCGGATCGAAGAGGATGAATCGGGCCGAACGGTGGTGACGGTACATCAGGTCGTGCGCGATCTGGGCGGCAACGTGCTCGTAGACAGGGATTTGCAGCATATCTATTCGATTCAGGACGGTCTTATTAAGAGTATGGCGATCCGCGAATTGAGCCCCAATCCATCGAATGTGGGCCCCGAACATTGAGCGCTCGACCACCCCTCCGGTTTGCGCTAGCATCAAACCAATCAGACACACAAGCCACAACAGAAACGGACACATCATGGCGGATGAAGACGACGAAGAGGGACCAGACGAAGCACCTGACGAGCCGGAGCCGCGGCTTTTTACCCTAACCGAGGCGGAGCGCGCGCGGCGCGAGTTGGAGCCTTTTCTCGTCGAAGCTATGAATTGCCGCAAGAAGCTGTCCGGCCTAGAGACGGATCTTTCCGCGGTGTCCGCGCGCATCATGATGATGGGCGGCGTGATTGTGCCGTACGAAAAGCTGGCCACGCTGCGCGTCGAGCACCAGCAGCTCGCCGAATCGCTGAAAACCTCGCTCAACCGCATCCTGGAAACCGGCTGCGTCATCAAGGATCTTGATGTGGGCTTGCTCGATTTTCCCGCTGTTATCGACAACGAAGACGTCTATCTCTGCTGGAAGCTGGGCGAAGATCGCATCCGTTTTTATCACCGGCAGGACGAAGGGTTTGCCGGGCGGAAACCGCTCGACCCGCGCGACCTCGGCCCTGGAGACATCGTGCAGTAGTTCGGCCGCTCTTTCTCTTTTCCCACCCATGCAGCTCTTGCGAGAACGGTGCCTGTCCGCTGCGTTGGTGCTTTGATCGAAAGGATTTCTCGTGTCGTCTCATCCTGAAAACCGTCTGAAGGATTCCGCGAGCCCTTATCTGCGTTCCGCAGCGCACCAGCCTATCGACTGGCATGAGTGGGGCGACCCGGCGTTTGCGCGCGCAGCGTCCGAAGACAAGCCCATTCTTCTGGATATCGGTGCGGTGTGGTGCCACTGGTGCCACGTCATCGACCGCGAGAGTTACGAGAACTCCGAGATCGCACAAATCATCAATGAGAATTTTGTGGCGGTGAAAGTGGACCGCGACGAACGGCCGGATGTCGATGCGCGTTATCAATCGGCGGTGAGTGCGATTTCCGGCCAGGATGGCTGGCCGCTCACGGGATTTCTGTTGCCGAATGGAAAGCCATTTTTTGGCGGGACGTATTTTCCGCCCGAAGATCAAATGGGTCGGCCGGGCTTTCGACGCATTCTGCTGGCGGTCGCCGATTCTTACCGGAACAAGCGAGCCGATCTGGTGCGAGCGGCGGACCATTTGGCTGATGCCGTGGCACAGGCGGAAGTTTTCACGGGAGCACGCGCGGAGCTCAACCCCGGCGTGATTGATGCGCAGATCAGTTCGGTGACGCAGCAATTTGATATCAAGAATGGCGGCTTTGGACGCGCGCCGAAATTTCCGCATGCGTCGGCGGTCGACCTGGTTCTGGAGCGATACCAGCAGACCAAAGAAAAGCATCTGCTCGCCATGATCGAGACGACACTGGAAAAAATGGCGCGCGGCGGCGTTTACGACCAGCTGGCTGGCGGCTTTCATCGCTATTCGGTCGATGAGCGCTGGCTTGTTCCGCACTTCGAGAAAATGAGTTACGACAATTCGGAGCTGCTGCGCAATTATCTGCACGGCTGGCAAATGACACAGAATCCGTTACTGCGCGAAACGGCGGAAGGGATTATCGGCTGGGTGAACGAAGTTTTGTCCGACCAGGAAAAAGGCGGCTTCTACGCCAGCCAGGATGCGGACTATTCGCTCGAAGACGACGGAGATTATTTTACTTGGACGCTTGACGAATTGCGGGCAGCTTTGTTGCCGGACGAGGCGCGCGTCATGGAGCTATATTACGACGTCGAGGCGCACGGCGAAATGCACCACAATCCGGCGAAAAACGTTTTGTGGATTGCGCGCAATGCTGGCGATATTGCCAAGCAGCTTGGTTTGGACGAGACGTCCGTGCGCCTAATGATCGCGAAAGGTAAAGGCAAGATGCTGGCAGCGCGGTTGCCGCGGCCGACGCCATTCGTCGATAAGACGATGTATGTTTCGTGGAACGCGATGTTTGTTTCGGCTTATCTTGACGCGGCGAGGGTTCTTGGCGGATCGACAAGTGCGACTTGCTTGGCGTTTGGACTGAAGACGATCAACCGCATGCTCGCGGAAGTGTGGAGCGAGTCTCGGGGGTTTGGCCACCGCATCGGTGGGCCTGCGCTCGACGGCTCACTTGACGATCAGGTGTTTAGCGTGCTGGCTTTGCTGGATGCGTATGAGGCTGCACTCGATCCGCGCTATTTCGTTGCAGCGCAAAAAACGATGGACCTTGCCATGGGCCGTTATGGAGACGCGGAAGGCGGCGGATTTTTCGACCGGCCTTCCGACGCCGCGCCTATGGGCGGGCTCGATGTTCGCCGCAAGCCGTTCCAGGATTCGCCGACGCCGGGAGCCAATTCTGTCGCCGCGATCGCGTTGATCCGCATGCACGCATTCACCGGAGACGATCGCTACCGCGACTTTGCTAAGAAAACGCTCGAAGCTTTCGCTGGAATCGCGCCGCAATATGGCATGTTTGCGGCGACGTACGGGCTAGCCGCAACGCTCTTGGCTCGCCATCCCCTCCAAGTCGTGATCACTGGACGCGCCGATGACCCTGCCTCGCAAGCTCTCGAAGCTGCGGCGGACGGCCTCTACCGTTTCGGCAAATCTGTGCTGCGGCTTACTTCGGGAGCCTCTTTGGTGAATCTCGCTGGCGCACTGAAAGCAACATTGCCACATCTTCCGGCCGACAAGGCGATGGCTATTGTTTGCGAGGGCCAAACCTGCCTCCCGCCGACCAACGACCCAGCGCAACTTGCGGCCATGCTTGAGAACGGCGCAGCCGGGGCAGCAAGTTCTTAGCCCATTTCACATCCCGCCCGCCGGGCGCAGCAAGCTGCGCCCCTACAACCTCAACTTGTAGTGTGCGGGTGGCGCTGGCCCTAATCGCCAAAGGAAAACGGGCACGATCTCTTGAGGTCGTGCCCGTTTTTCGTTACCTCTTTACTTTGTTAGTTCCTACTGCTTAGGCTTTGGCCGCGATTCGGGCGGCACCATGCCGTTGATGCGGTAATAGACGACGAGTTGGCCGTAGTGTTCTCCGGAATGTTCGGCCAGTAGGAAGGCGAGGTCGCCGATGCGAGTCAAAGTCGGCCCACCGGCGACGACGCTCTCATTCATCCCTTTGTCGCCCTTCGCTTTGATGACGTCCGCGCCGTCTTGCACGCATTTTTTCACGAAGGACACGACGTCAGCCTTGGTCTGCAAGTGCAAGTCCTCGCGTTTCGGGTCATCGGGCAAGTGAGGCTTTTTCCCCTGCGCGGAGTCCGTGAAATAATACATTGAAGCGGAAACATGTAGCAGTTGTGCCAGAAATGTTCGTGAGTCCGGATTTGGTTTGTAGTCGTATTTGTCTTCCGGCAAATCCTCGGCGATAGCGATCAGCTTTCTTCCTATGTCGTTCCACGCTTCCAGGACGACTTGCGACGGGCCTGGTGCGGGCTTTGGCGGCCCACCTTTTTGGGCCTCCTGGGCCAGGGCTGGCATCGCCGCTAGCGCGGCTGCAACAAGCAGACTCCCCCATTTGCTAAAACTCTTCATCGGTTCTCTCCCTCGTCTTGACCTGCGGTTAGATCGTTCTTAAGCCAGCGTGGGCAGGCTTACCGTCTCTGACGGGCCGCGCGGCCAAGCGTTTCTCGCGGAGGGCGAAACCTGACCCTTTAGCCGGGTTTATCTTACGCAGACGGCTCATCCACCTCACGAGAAATCCGGCGGGGCAGGCGTGTTAAGCTGGTAGTGAGCATTAGGAGGCTTCGTTCCTTGAATTGGACCTGGTTGATATTGCGGACCGTGATTGGCCTCGGCGCCCTTAGCCTCCTGTTTTTGTCGCAGCGCTTCTGGTATCGGGCTACTTGGCGGCTGACCTCGAATTGGGGAAGCCAGGCGCTGCGCGTTGCAGCGCGGTTGATTTACGTAGCGCTGCTACTGCTCATTATTGGCGCCACTGCGGACGGCTTTCGGATGGGCCGCGGCGGACATATCTTGTCCGGCTTCAACCTGGTCACGCTTTTCGCGGGGTTGTGGGTTTCCAGCGCGCTGTTTGCTTATCTGGCCGTGATACTCGTTCGTGGGATTGATCGAATCTGGGGATGGGTGCGCGCATCCTATCGCCAAAAGGGCGGCCCCAAGCGTGCACAAAGCGCCACTCTTCCCGCTGCGGCGGCGCCTTACGCAACGGCTTCAGCGGCGGCGGAAATCATCTCCGATCCCTCGCGCCGCTACTTCTTTAAGACCGCCACTGCGGTTGCCGGAGCGGGACCTTTTCTCACAGCCATGTATGGCTTTGCGGCCGAGCGCCTTGACTATCAAGTCCGACAGGTCGAAGTTCCGCTGCCCAATCTGCCCGCTGGACTTGAGGGCATGAAGATTGTGCAGATCAGCGACATCCATCTGAGCAGCTACATGCCGCGCTTGCAGGTGCGGCGCGCTGTTAACATGGCGAATGAACTCGGCGCCGATTTGGCGCTGGCCACGGGAGACTTCATCACGGGCCCGGGGGATCCAATCGCCGATTCCATTGAGGAAGTGCGCGGGCTGCGTGCGCCGCTGGGAGTTTGGGGCTGCAACGGCAATCATGAAATTTATGCGCACGCGGAAGATACCGCGCAGCTTCTTTTTGCGCAGTCGGGCATGAAGCTGCTCCGTCAGGAGAATGCGCAGCTTACCTTCAACGGCGCTTCGTTTAATCTGATCGGCGTCGATTATCAGCGCGAGCGTTCAAACGGCGGCCGGAGAGTGCAATTGCTCCAGAATGTGGAACCGCTGGTGCGCCGCGACATGCCGAATATTTTGATGTCGCACAATCCCAATGCGTTCAATCGGGCAGCGGAAATGGGCATCGAGCTGACTCTCGCCGGGCACACGCACGGCGGACAGATTCAGGTCGAAATTCTCGACCACCGGCTCAGTCCCGCGCGTTTTATTACGGACTACGTGGCTGGGCTGTATCAACGCCCGATGTTCGCGGCGGCGCCCAACGACCGCGCAGCGGCGGGTTCCGCGTTCCAGGCAAATCATGGGTCCTTATTCCCGAACCGCTCCTCTAACTTGGCATCTGTCTATGTGAATCGCGGGCTGGGAACGGTGGGGGCGCCTGTTCGCCTTGGAGTGCCCCCTGAAATTACTCTCCTGACTCTCCACCGGGCTTAGTCGCCGGAATCCGGAGCGATTTCGTTAGATCTTCGCCCCGAAAAATTACCGGGAATAAAATCCTCCAAACTTCGGTATCTGGAGCAGTCCTGCTCCAAGGGATTTGGGAGAGCCGCGTCTCCACTGTTTCAGGCCGGCTCGGCTAAATTCCTTGTTTTCAATCGAGGACTCATCTCTGACACGCAAGTCAAGCCGGATTTCAAGTTGCATCAAATCACGGTTTGTTTTCATCACACATGAGATGTTCGCTGCAAAAATATCGACCTGGAGGAACAAGTAATGGGCTTCGCGTTTAAGTCTTTAAAATTGTGGACTACCCTTGTTTTTGCTCTTTCTCTTCTTCCCGTTGTAACACAGGCGCAAAGTTACACACGGACGGATCTGGTCTCGAACCAAGCAGGTGTCGCGCCCAATACGGACGGGCATCTGGTCAACGGATGGGGGCTCGTTCAGCTCGCTACCAGCCCGTTCTGGGTCAGCGACAATGGCACGGGTTTTTCCACTCTCTATAATGGCGCGGGTAACCAAGTTCAGCTCTTTGTGACCGTACGGCCCGCACCGGGCGACCCAGCGGGGACTCTTGGGACTCCGACTGGAGTTGTCGGAAACATCGATCCAATCGCGACCGACTTTCAAGTGACGGAAAATGGCACGTCTGGCAAATCTATTTTCATCTTCGCGACGTTAGACGGAACAATCAGTGGCTGGAGTCCCGTCGTTTCTCCCCCTACTTCGACAGGCGCCAGTCACGCCATTATCGCGAACGACCGGTCGAACGTCGGCGCAGTCTACACAGGGTTGGCCATCGCCACCAACAAAAATGGCCAAACTTTCCTTTATGCTGCCGATGATGGCCCGAACCGGAGAATCGATATGTTCGACGGCACATTTGCCTTCGTCCAGTCTTTTGACGACCCGGAGATACCGAGGGACTATGCGCCCTACGGGATTCAGAATATCAATGGAGACATCTGGGTCACTTACACCGCCCTCAATAAAGCGCAGGGTGGCTTTGTGGATGTATTTAACACCGACGGAACCGTGAAGAAGCATTTTGCTGTCCACGGCCCACTGCATTCGCCCTGGGGTATCGCCCTGGCCCCGGCTGATTTTGGTCCCATGAGCAACGCTATTCTGATCAGTAACAACATTTCCCGAGGTCGAATCAACGCATTCGATCCCAATTCGGGCGCCTTCCTCGGTCCGCTACGCGATGCGAGTGGCAAGCCGATAGAGATTGACGGAGTGTGGGCGCTGCAATTCGGCCATGACGGCGGTCCGGCCACCGCGCATAACCAGCTTTTCTTTACGGCAGGTCCGAACAATTATGCCAATGGTTTGTTTGGCGTGATCACAGTTGCCCAGTAGCAGAACGGCGTTCTAACCGTACCAACGCAGAGAGTAGACTGACCACACTTGACGAAGGGGCAGGCAATCGTTCCTGCCCTTTCGTTTTTTTCGCCAAACGCAGTTGGGTTAATTTCTGCTCCGCACGTTCGCGCTCACCGCAAAATTCTTGTTCCCCCTTGAGTGCCGCAATGGCCGGATGAATCGCGCGGTACTTGCAATCATTCTTTGCTGGACGAAAGGACCCCTGCCGCGTCAGGATGTGGTGGCAAGGCACAGCCGCAACTAGAATTCGCATGCATGACGCGCCGGACATCGTCAACGAATTGAACGATCTTCGCGAGCAGGACGGTTCGGAGCCCGCCGGCGCCGTCCAACTCGACGCATGGCTCAAAGCCCTGATCGCCCGCGGCGGAAGCGATTTGCTGCTCGTTGCAGGCGCGCCAGCCTGCATTCGCGCAAAAGGTGTAGTGCAAAAGATCGACTCGCGTCCGCTCGACGGCCCCGAAATCGAAGCGGCGGTCCTCCCCGCTCTCACGTCACACGCGCTCGCCCGTTACCGCCAATCTCAAATTTCGGATTCTTCCTATCGCATCACCGGGCTCGGCCGCTTTCGCATCAATCTGCATCGCGAACGGGGGCAAGCCGCCGCCGCAATTCGCGCCCTCCCGCAAAAAGTCCCCACGCTTCGCGAACTCAATCTTCCTCCGTCGGTCGAGACTCTCGCACACCTGCCGCGCGGCCTCGTTCTCATCGGTGGTCCGGCGGGTTCCGGAAAATCGACGACGCTTGCCGCGCTTATCGACGACATCAACCGTCGCGAAGCGCGCCACATCGTCACCATCGAAGATCCAATCGAGTACGAACACACGCATATTCGCAGCGTCATCGAGCAAGTCGAGATCGGCACGGATGCCCCGGATTTTCCCACAGCACTCCGCGCAGCTCTACGCCAAGCGCCGGACGTTCTCGTGGTGGGCGAAATGCGCGACCCGGAAACCATGCGCATCGCTGTCGCCGCCGCCGAAACCGGTCATCTCGTTCTGTCGACGTTGCACACCATCGACGTCGCCACAACCATCTCGCGCATCTCCGATTCTTTTTCCGACGAGCGCCAAAACACCATCCGCCAGGAACTTGCGATGGCCATCGCCGCCGTCCTCACGCAAATTCTCCTACCCAGCAAAACCGGCGAGCGTTTTCCCGCCGCGGAACTTCTTATGATCGGATACGGCGCGCGCCAGCACATTCGCCGCAACGCCCTCCAGCATCTCCACCAGGAAATCACCATGACCAAGAAGAAAGGTTCCTTCGCGCTAGAAGAATCCCTCGTCCAGCTTATCAGCAAGGGCCACATCGACCGCGACGACGCGCTCCTCTGCGCCATCCATCCCGACGATCTCGATATCCTCCTGAAAACGGGCAGCCGCGGATAAATCTGCAACAATCGTTTCCAAACGCCCCGCAGTTCAGGCAGAATACGTGCGCAAAACTAGGGGGACTCATGAACCGCAGAAGTTTGATCGCAACGATTGTCTTCGCAGGTATTTCTCTGGCGCCGGCCGGGACGCACGTCATCGCCGACGAGCAGCCACTCGCCGGCTATTCCGCCGAATCCTCACGCACCGAACGGCAGTGGGAAGAAAAAATGCGTGCCATACCCGAGCCCGATAAGATTCGCGGCTATATGCAAAGGCTGGCCGCGCGTCCGCATCACGTGGGCTCGCCGTACGACAAGGACAACGCCGAATGGATTCTGGCGAAATATAAGGAATTCGGGCTCGATGCGCATATCGAATCGTTCGACGTTCTTTTTCCCACGCCGAAGGAACGCGTCGTCGAACTCGTAAAGGGCGGACCGCATTTTGTCGCCAAGCTGCAAGAACCTCCCGTGAAGGAAGATCCCACTTCAGGCCAGACCGCCGAGCAGCTTCCCACGTATAACGCGTATTCGATCGACGGCGACGTAACCGCCCCGCTCGTCTACGTCAATTTCGGCGTTCCCGACGATTACGAAAAGCTCGAGCGTATGGGCGTCTCCGTGAAAGGCGCCATCGTTATCGCGCGCTATTACGGTTCCTGGCGCGGCATCAAACCAAAAGTCGCCGCCGAGCACGGTGCAATCGGCTGCCTTATCTTTTCCGATCCGCATGAAGACGGCCCCTATCAAGGAGACGTTTTCCCCGAAGGTCCCTATCGCCCGAAAGATGGCGTGCAACGCGGCAGCGTCGCGGACATGCCTCTCTATTCCGGCGATCCCCTCACGCCGGGAGTGGGTGCGACAAAAGACGCGAAGCGCCTCGATCTGAAAGACGCAGAGACAATCACTAAAATTCCGGTGCTCCCGATTTCGTGGGGCGACGCCGAGCCTCTTCTCGCCTCGCTGAAAGGCCCGATGGCCCCCGCAGCCTGGCGCGGCGGGCTCGGCATCAGCTATCACATTGGCCCCGGTCCGGGAGTCGTGCATTTGAAAGTGACATCGAACTGGATGCCGCTGAAGCCGCTCTATGATGTCATCGCGAAAATTCCCGGCTCGGTCTATCCCGACGAATGGGTCATTCGCGGCAATCACCACGACGGTTGGGTGAACGGCGCGGAAGATCCGCTGTCCGGCCAGTCTGCCATGCTCGAAGAAGCGCGCGCCTTGGGCGAGATGGTCAAAGCCGGATGGAAGCCTAAGCGCACCCTTATCTATTGCTCGTGGGATGGCGAAGAGCCCGGCTTGCTTGGCTCCACGGAGTGGGTCGAAACGCACGCCGAGGAACTCGACAAGCACGCCGTCATCTACATCAATTCCGACGGCAATGGCCGAGGCTATTTCGGCTTGGGAGGTTCCCACACTCTCGAGAAATTCATCAACGATATCGCTCGCGACGTTCAAGACCCAGAAACGAAACTCTCGGCTTGGAAGCGCGAGCAACTGCGCGCCATCGAAGAAGCGTCGGCCGACAAAAAGCAGGATGTCCGCCAGCGCGCCGATTTGCATGCGGGAGCGCTCGGCTCCGGCTCGGACTTCACGCCGTTCCTCCAGCACGTCGGCGTCGCTTCGCTCAACATTGGTTTTGGCGGCGAAGATGGCGGCGGCATCTATCACTCAATCTACGACGACTTCTACTGGTACACGCACTTCGCAGATACGACTTTCGTCTACGGGCGCGCTCTCTCGCAGGCCGGCGGCACAGCGATGATGCGCATGGCCGACGCGGACTTGCTGCCTTTCGACTTCAATGACTTCGCGGAAACGATGCAAACCTACGTGAAGGAATTGAAAGACTTGTCCAAGAAAATGCAGGACGAAATTCGCGAGCGCAACCGTGAAATCGACGAAGGCGTCTTCACCGCCACCGCCGACCCGAAGAAAACATACGTTCCGCCGAAAAAGGAGGACGTTCCGCCCTACCAGAATTTCGCGCCTCTCGAAAACGCTGCCGACGCCGTCACGCACGCCGCTGCGGACTACCGCAAAGCGCTGGAACACGCGAACACCAATGGTGGCACCGCGCTGGCATCCGCTTCGCTAGCCGAGGTGAATCGTCTGCTCATCGAAAGCGAAAGAAAATTCATCACGCAGGAAGGCTTGCCGAACCGGAAATGGTACCGTCACCAGCTCTATGCACCGGGCTTCTACACCGGCTACGCCGCCAAAACGATGCCCTATGTGCGC
>DASXMM010000489.1:0-2486 GCA_036495665.1 Candidatus Acidiferrum sp.
GCCAGGTAGGGCAGAGAAGCAAATAGCGTGACGCGAAGATCGCTCTGGCCAGAAAGCCGCTTCAAGATGGTCGGCAGCCAAAACGAGATTCCGTAACCGCCCATGGTCGCGCAGAAATAACAGAGCGTCAGCAAAACGACATCGCGCTGCGAGAGGGCCTCCCAAATGGTGAAGGAACGAACTTTTTGCTTCGCCAGTTTTTCCTTCTCCAGTTCCGCATTGATCCAATCTCGCTCATCCTCTTTCAACCAGCGCGCCTGTCTCGGCCAATCCGTCAGATAAAAAATCGTTATCACGCCGAACACAACCGCCGGAATCCCTTCCAGAATGAATAACCATCGCCAGCCCCGCAGACCAAGCCAGGTAATGCCCAAGAGCAAACCGGCGAGCGGCGACCCGACCACATAGGAAAGCGGATTCGCCGCATAAAAAACCGCGATCGCTTTCGCGCGATCCCGATACCGGAACCAGTGAGACACATGCACAATGACCGCCGGAAAAAAGCCCGCTTCCGCCGCTCCCACAAGAAATCGCACCCAATAAAATTCCCGCGCCGTGTGGATAAACGCCATGAGCGCGGTTATGATTCCCCACGAGATCATGATGCGGGCGATCCACCGGCGCGCGCTCCAGCGTTCCGCAATCAGCGCGCCCGGGATTTCCAGCACCACGTATCCGATGAAGAACATGCCGGCGCCGAGCCCGACCACTTTGTCGTTGAAGCCCAGATCGCCCGGCATTTGCAAAGCGGCTGCGCCGACATTCATGCGATCCAGGAAGGCGATGATATAAAGCAGGAAGAGAAAGGGCAGGAGCCGCCAGGCGATGCGTTTTCGCGCGCGTTGTGCGACGTCAAGGTCAGGCGGCACGGCTACCATGTTCTCTCGATTCGCAAAAACTCAGAAACCGACGTGGGCATGTCGCGCGGTTTGTGGTTTGTTGCCGCGCCGTTCGTGCACGGCGCAGTATACACAAAAAAGGAATTGGGCCTTCGCCGCAGGAATGAGCCCGGTACCGTATCACATGGTCTTTTTCAGGAGTTGAAATGCGCGAGTACGCGATAGCCGCGATCCCCGGAGATGGCATCGGCCCCGAAGTGATTGCCGCAGGCCTTGAGGTCTTGAAAGTGCTCGCACAAAAAGAGCGCGGCTTTCAACTGAAGGTCGAAACATTTCCGTGGGGCTCGGACCACTACAAAAAGCACGGCTTCATGATGCCGCAAAACGGCCTCGAACTTCTTCGCCCCTTCGACGCCATCTACTTCGGCGCAGTCGGCGCGCCCGATGTTCCAGATCACATCACGCTCTGGGGTTTGCGGCTCGCGATATGCCAGGGTTTCGATCAGTACGTCAATCTTCGTCCAACGCGCATCCTGCAAGGCTTGTCGTCGCCTCTGCGCGACTGCAAACCGGGCGATCTTGACTGGGCCATCGTCCGCGAAAATTCCGAAGGCGAATATTCCGGCCAGGGCGGCCGCGCCCACCGCGGCTTCCCAGAAGAAGTCGCCACCGAAACTTCGATTTTCACCCGCAATGGCGTAACGCGAATCATGCGTTTTGCTTTCGGGCTTGCACAAAAGCGGCCACGCAAGTTACTGACGGTTGTGACCAAATCAAACGCTCAGCGTCACGGCATGGTTTTCTGGGACGAAATCGCCGCGGAAGTCGCGAAAGACTTTCCCGACGTCACGTGGGACAAAATGCTCGTCGACGCGATGACCGCGCGCATGGTCGACAAACCGCGCAGCATCGACACCATCGTCGCCACAAATCTGCACGCCGACATCCTCTCCGATCTCGCCGCCGCTCTTGCCGGCAGCCTGGGAATTGCGCCGACCGCCAACCTCGACCCGGAGCGCCGTTTTCCCTCGATGTTCGAGCCCATTCACGGCGCTGCCTTCGACATCACCGGCAAAGGCATTGCGAATCCCATCGGCGCGATTTGGACTGCCTCCTTAATGCTCGAGCATCTCGGCGAGACGGACGCGGCTTTGCGATTGATGCAGGCCGTCGAACGCGTCACCGCGTCGGGAGTACACACGCCGGACCTCGGCGGCAAAGCGACCACGCGCGAAGTCACCGCCGCGGTCTGCGAGCAACTGTAGAATTTCCGGGCAAAGGCATCGTGGTATCATCCCGCCAAGTCCGCTTGGACCTGTGAAGAGTCGAGGGTGAATGTTACTAGCAGAGCTACGCGAACAAGTTCTCGAAGCTAATCTGGACTTGGTGCGGCGAGGATTAGTACTTTCGACGTTTGGTAACGCCAGTGGCGTGTCCCGCGACGAAGGCTTGATCGTTATCAAGCCGAGTGGCGTGCCATACGACGAGATGAAGCCGGAGCACCTCGTCGTCACGGACCTGCGAGGCAAGGTTGTCGAGGGAACCTTGCGCCCGTCCTCCGATCTTCCCACCCACGCTGCTTTGTATAGGGCGTTTCCCGCGATCGGCGGAATTGCTCACACGCATTCCGAGTACGCTACGGCGTGG
>DASXMM010000490.1:0-14062 GCA_036495665.1 Candidatus Acidiferrum sp.
TCCTACGTCCACATGTGCACGAACAACACGATTGAAGGCACGCAGTGGACGGAGATGCCCGAGACCGGTAGCGTACCGCTCGTCGCAGACATGTCCTCGGACATCGCTTCACGCCCGATCGACGTGAAAAAGTTTGGCCTGATTTTCGCCGGGGCGCAAAAGAACCTCGGGCCTAGTGGCGTCACGGTTGTGATCGTTCGCAAAGATCTCGCCGAACGGGCGGACAAAAATCTGCCGACACTCCTGCAATACCGTACGCACATCAAGGAGAAATCGCTCTATCACACGCCGCCGACGTTTGCAGTCTACATCGTCGGCCTGGTGATGGAGTGGATCGATGCGCAAGGCGGTATCGGCGCGATCGAAAAGTGCAACAATGCCAAAGCAAAGCTGCTTTACGACACCATTGAGGCAAGTAATGGTTTTTATCGCTGCCCGGTGGAATCCACTTCTCGCTCCAAAATGAACGTAGTCTTCCGCGTCGCAGCCGGCGACGAAGCAGTTGAAAAGCAATTTGGCAAGGAAGCCGCGGATGCCGGCCTCGTCGGGACTCCGGGGCACCGTTCTGTGGGCGGGATGCGGGTTTCCCTTTACAACGCGGTGGCGCTGGAGGCGGTCGAGGCGCTTACCTCTTTCATGCGCGAGTTCCAGCGCAAGCGTGGGTAGCTCCTGAGCCGACTCACCCTCCCCGGGCGCGGCCCACTTCGAAGCTTAGTGCAAACAAGCCGCGCGCCGAGAAGGGCATGCCCACTCTTGGTTTTTCGGCGTCTGCCCCGATCTTCATAACGAGTAACTCTTTCCCCTTGCACTTCGACAAGAGTGGGCGTATTGTCTCTTGTCGAAGCAATAGGGGAAGGAACCTCCCGATGGCCCAGAAACGCATTGAACTTCCGCAAGGCACGCTTGACCTTCTGATTCTCCGCACCCTGGCCCTTGAGCCACAGCATGGCTGGGCCATTTCAGAGCGTATCCAGCAGATCTCCAGCGACGTGTTGCTGGTTCAGCAGGGCTCGCTCTATCCCGCGCTGCACCGGCTAGAGCGCCGGGGCTGGATCAAGGCGAATTGGGGCACGTCAGAGAACAATCGGCGCGCGAAGTACTACGAGCTGACGAAGGCTGGCCGCAAACAGCTCGAACTCGAAAAGGATTCCTGGAAAAAGCTGGCGGCTGCCGTTGCTCAGATCTTAGAAACGGCATAAGGAGGACTCCATGTTCAGCGACTTATTGTTCCGCCTTCGTTCGCTGTTCCGCCGCGAGATTGTCGAATCGGAAGCAGACGCCGAGTTGCGCTTTCACTTCGACCACCAAGTTGACAAGTACCTGAACTCCGGCCTGACCCAAGAGGAAGCCACGCGTCGCGCGCGCATCGAGTTCGGCGGTCATGAACAACTCAAGGAAGAGATTCGCGACGCCCGCGGCGTGAACCTCGTCGAAACGTTTTTTCAGGATATTCGCTATGGCCTGCGCGTTCTGGGACGCACGCCGGTGATTTCCTGTGTGGCGGTGCTCTCGCTGGCCCTCGGCATCGGCGCAAACACCGCGATCTTCAGCTTGATCGACACGGTGATGCTGCGGATGCTCCCCGTCGAGAAGCCCGAAGAGTTGGTTCAGTTGCGGATCCGAAGCAATCGGTTCGGACCCGAGGATATCAACTCCTCGTTCACGAACCCACTATGGGAAGAGGTGCGAAAGCAGCAGGATATCTTCTCCGGTGTTTTTTCCTGGAACACGACCCAATTTGACCTTGCGAAGGGCGGGGCTGTACAGAACGCAAACGGCCTTTTTGCGAGCGGCGATTACTTCGCGACTCTTGGAGTCCGTCCTTCAGCCGGTCGGCTGATCTCGCCAAGCGACGACGTCCGCGGCTGCCCAGGCGTAGCTGTCCTAAGTTACGGACTCTGGCAGGATCATTTTGGTGGCGCGCAAAGCGCCGTAGGCAGCTCTCTTTCTCTCGATAACCACGCGTTCCAAATCGTTGGTGTAAGCGCACCGGGATTTTACGGCGCGGACGTTGGAAGCAAGTTTGACGTAGCCATTCCGGTCTGTGCTGCGGCCATCTTCGACGGAAAAAAATCTCGCCTCGACCACCGCTCGTGGTGGTGGCTGAAGGTCGTTGGCAGAATCAAGCCCGGCATCGGCCCGGAACAAAGAAATGCCCGGCTCAGTGTCATTTCGCCGCAGGTATTTGCGGGGGCGCTGCCGACCGACTGGGATGAAAAGGAGCAGCAAGGATTCCTAACGCGAACTCTCGTGAGCGTTCCAGCGGCGACAGGAACTTCCTACTTGCGCGACCAGTTCACGGAGCCTCTGAACATCCTGATGGGCGTCGTGGGCCTCGTGTTGCTCATCGCATGCGCCAATATCGCGAGCTTGATGCTCGCTCGAGCGGCCGCACGGCACAAAGAAATCGCGGTGCGCAAAGCGCTGGGTGCTTCGCGCTCCCGCCTGATTCGTCAATTATTGACAGAATGCGTCCTGCTCTCAACGGCAGGCGCTCTGCTTGGCGTTCTCTTTGCCCGCTGGGGAACTTCCTTGCTCGTGCGATACATCTCCACGGGAGACAGTCCGGTATTTCTCGATTTGTCGTTTGATTGGCGGATCCTAAGCTTCACCGCTGCCGTCGCTGTCCTGACCGGCCTGCTTTTTGGAGTGATGCCAGCTTTCCGTTCCACGCGCGTTTCTCTGACCTCCGCGATGAAAGGCAGCCAAGCGTCGGATGGCGAGAGCCGCGCGAAGTTTCGCCCCGGCAAATGGATTGTTGCTTCGCAGGTCGCGCTGTCGCTGGTGCTGCTGGTGGCCAGCGGTCTTTTTCTGCGCAGCCTGGTGAAGCTGGTCACAATGGACGCCGGCTTTGATCGAACCAACGTTTTGATTGTGCGCACGAACCTGCACACCGCAAAGGTGCCGCCCGAGCAACAGCCCACGCTGTTCGATGCATTGGAGACTCGTTTACGCGCGCTTCCCGGCGTCGTCTCGGCGAGCCGTTCCATTATCACGCCAATCAGCGGCGAGGTTTGGAACAGCAATCTTCAGGTGGACGCTCCAAACGCGCCGACAGGTCCCGATGCACTCGCGTTTTTCAACTTCATCTCGCCCACTTACTTTGAAACCATGCGCACGCCGCTGCTGGCTGGCCGCCAGTTCAGCGATGCCGATGCAACAACGGCGCCGCACGTCGCGGTCGTGAATGAGACGCTGGCGCGCAAGTTCTTCCCGAAAGGCGAGGCGCTCGGAAAATACTTTCGCGTAGAGCGCGATCCAGGCAAAGATCTTCCCCCGGTGCAGATCGTTGGAATCGTGAAAGACGCCAAATATGAATCATTGCGCGAGGAAGCTCACGCCGAGGTCTACTTTGCCGTCTCGCAAATTCCAGAACCAGCGGAAGAGCAAGCCTTTGAAGTGCGAACCGCGATGCGTCCATCGGCGCTTATTCCCGCAGTCCAGGAATCCGTCGCCGGCGTCAGCAAAGCGATTCCGCTCGATTTCGTCACGCTGGCACAGCAGATTGACGATTCTCTCGTGCAGGAACGCCTGCTTGCCACGCTCTCCACGTTTTTCGGGGCCCTGGCGCTGCTTCTGGCGATGATTGGTTTGTACGGCGCGCTTAGTTACCTCGTGACGCAGCGCCAGCGCGAGTTCGGCATCCGCATGGCGCTGGGCGCGCCGCGCGATTCGATTCTTCGCCTTGTGATGCGCGATGTACTGCTCGTACTTGCAGGTGGATTGGCGGCCGGCGCGTGCCTTTCGTTTGCAGTCGTCGGCTTGCTGCAGAAAATGCTCTTCGGACTTGCCGCGCGCGACACGCTGACTCTGCTGGCCTCCATCGCTGTGCTTTCGGCCGTGGCGTTTTTTGCGGGTTACCTGCCGGCGCGGCGCGCTATGCGGATCGACCCGATGGTGGCACTGCGCTACGAATAATTCACGCTGCAGAAGAAAAGCGCGCAGGAGCTGTTTGTTGCGAGCAGTTCCTGCGCCCTTCGACTCTCATCGCATGGTTCGAAGGATCTGTCTCAAGCCAGGTCGAAGAGCAGCACCTCGGCGTCGTCCACGCCACTCAACTCGACAAACTTTTCCGCCGAGATCGCCGCGCCATCGCCCACTTCCAGCTTCTTGCCGTTCAGCTTCACGCTGCCTCGCGCCACCTGCACGTACGCGTGCCGCTCTGGCTTCAGCTCATGCTTCACGGCCTCGCCCTTGCCCAGCACCGTCGCGTACAGTTCGTTGGCCTGCCGGATTTTCACCGACCCTTCGCGCCCATCCGGCGAAGCCACCAGCCGCAGTTTCCCGCGCTTCTCTTCTTCGCTGAAAGTCTTCTGCCCGTACACCGGCTTCAGGCCCTTCTCCTCCGGAAACATCCAGATTTGCAGCAGGTGCACAGGCTCGCTCTTCGACGCATTGAACTCACTATGCGTCACGCCCGACCCCGCGCTCATGTACTGCACGTCGCCAGGACGTATCACTGATCCAGTGCCCATGCTGTCGCGGTGTTCCAACGCGCCTTCCAGCACGTAAGTGACGATTTCCATATCGCGGTGCGGGTGCGTGGGGAAACCCTCGCCCGGTGCGACGCGGTCGTCATTCAAGACCCGCAGCGTGCGGAATTGCACATGCTTGGGGTCGTAATAGTCGGCAAACGAAAACGTAAAATAAGTATCCAGCCAGCCGTGGTTGAAATGGCCGCGTTCCTGGCTTTTGCGGATATCGATCATGGTCCCACCTCCCGGTTTTACACCAGCATATTATTCGTTATCACGACTATTGTCAAGAGGTCCATCGGGCCATGACTCCCGCTCCTACCTCTATTTTTTAGGTCGCCCACAACACCAACGTCTTCTTGTAGTTACGCGCACTTCCGTCCCATTCCCGTCGCCCTCCCTTTGGTGTACAGTGAGGACGTAGAGCTTATTGATGTGCCTGTTTTCGAGGACTGTCTATGGATTCCGCTCCGGCCGCAACGCAAACGAAAAAACTCGAGGAAGCGACCTCTTCCCGAGAGTCTCTCACCATCACCGACAACCGCACGGGAAAGTCCTACGAAGTCCCCATAACGCACGGCTCCATCCGCGCCATGGATCTTCGCCAGATCAAAGTGGATCCCGCCGAATTTGGCATGATGAGTTATGACCCGGCGTATAACAACACGGCCTCCTGCATCAGCAAGATTACTTATATCGACGGAGACGCCGGGATCCTGCGCTATCGCGGCTACCCGATCGAAGAGCTGGCCGAAAAAAGCACCTATCTCGAAACCGCATATCTGCTGCTTCACGGCGAATTGCCAACTGCTCCGCAGCTAAAGGAATGGGCCTACAACGTCACGCATCACACCTTCATCCACGAAAGCATCAAGAAGTTTCTCGATGGCTTTCATTACGATGCGCATCCCATGGGGATGATGATCTCCACGATCGCCGCGCTTTCCACTTTTTATCACGACGCCAAGAATATTTTTGATGCGGAATCTCGCCGCAAGCAGACCTACCGGCTAGTCGGCAAGATGCCTACGATTGCGTCGTTCTCCTATCGGCACACACTGGGCATGCCTTTCGTTTATCCCGACAACGAGCTCAGCTATCCCGGCAATTTTCTGAACATGCTTTTCCGTACCACCGAGACAAGGTATCGCCCGAATCCTACGCTTGAGCACGCCCTCGACGTTCTCTTCATCTTGCACGCCGATCACGAGCAGAACTGCTCGACGAACACCATCCGCGGAGTCGGAAGTTCGCATGTCGACCCTTACTCGGCCACGGCGGCCGCGATCGCCGCGCTCTATGGCCCGCTCCATGGCGGCGCCAACGAAGAAGTTCTCCACATGTTGCTGGAGATTGGTTCGGTGCAGAAAGTTCCCGAGTTTATCAAGCGCGTGAAAGCCGGCGAGACCAAGCTCATGGGCTTTGGCCACCGTGTTTACAAGCACTACGATCCGCGCGCCCGCATCATCAAAAAAGTGGCATACCAGGTTTTCGAATTGATGGGCAAGAATCCGCTACTGGAAATCGCGCTAGAGTGCGAACGCATCGCCCTCGAAGACGACTACTTCATCAAGCGTAAGCTCTATCCCAACGTGGACTTCTACACCGGCCTCATCTACCAGTCCATGGGATTCCCGATCTCCATGTTCCCGGTGCTCTTCGCGATTCCGCGGACGTCCGGCTGGATCGCGCAGTGGCAAGAGATGCTTCTCGACCCCGAGCAGAAAATTGCCCGTCCACGGCAAATTTATCTCGGCCACGACACGCGCAGTTACGTGCCGATGGACGAGCGGAGCTGAGAGCGATCCCCAATCCAAAACACAAAGGGCTCCAGGAATCCGCAATATCACGATTTAGTACCTGTTCCGGCGTAGGCCCTCGAACAATCCCTTCGAGCCGGATATAGTTACTGAGAGAGGTGGTATGTCACAGCACCCGGGTAGGCCAGCAAGCCCTTCCGTCCGTCGCCGCAGCCAGCGTGTGCTAATGCAAGTTCCCGTCCGCATTCATGGCAAGGACTCGCAGGGTAATGCCTTCGATGAAGAAACCGAAACGCTGGCCATCAACGCCCACGGCGCCCTGATCCTCGTCAACGCGCGCTTGACCAGCGGCTGCGTCGTGATGATGCAGCACAAACGCACGCAGGAAGAGCAGGAATGCCACGTGGTCTTCCTCGGCCCCGTGCGCGCGGGCCGCGCCGAAATTGGTCTGGAGTTTTCGGAGGCTCGGCCCGGTTTCTGGCGTGTCGCGTTCCCTCCCGAGGACTGGACACTGAAACATCCAGATGCCCGCCCCCTCACAACCACTCGGGTCATCAAGTAACAGCAATCTTCTTTCCGTCATCGCCGGTTTTCCACTCCCCGTGAAAAATTGAAGCGGCAGTTCGCTTGCCCGCCAACGGCATGAACACCAGTTTGTCGAAAGGAATGAGATTCTTTAGAGTGGTCCGCATGAGCATACCTCGGTGGTGAAAAACGTGTTCCGAAGAGCCGCGACATCGCTTTTGCTGATTGTAGTTGTTGCTGCGGGCGTCCGTTTCGGGTTCGCGTGGTACGAGGGGCGGCAAATCCCCGCTCGAGCTCTAAGCATCGTTCCGTTTCAGACCGAAACCGGCCATATCGCCTACTCGATCGCCAGTGGAAATGGTTTCTCGTCTCCATTCCAGAGGGATACCGGACCGACCGCCTGGCTCGCCCCCGTTTATCCCTATCTTCTCGCGGGCATTTTCAAACTCTTCGGCATCTACACTCTTCATTCTTTTTTGGCCGCACTATTTCTAAACATTCTTTTTTCCTCGGGCACGTGCGTGCCCGTCTTCTACGCCGGCAAGCGCGTGGCAGGTCTCGGAGTAGGGAGCGCCGCGGCATGGCTATGGGCGCTTTTCCCCAACGCCATCATCATTCCCTTCGAATGGATCTGGGACACGTCCCTGTCGGCCCTGCTACTCGCGACGCTGTTGTGGGCCACATTGGAGCTCAAGGAATCCCGCCGCCTTCGCAACTGGTGTCTCTACGGTCTGCTGTGGGGCTTCGCGATGCTCACCAATCCAGCGGTCGCTCTGCTCTACCCCGTACTGCTCGCATGGGCTGCCTACCGGGTTGCCAATGGCCAGCGAACATCAGCATGGCTCGCTCGCCCCGCGCTGGCCGGCGGCATCACGCTCCTCTGCTGCGTGCCCTGGACCGTGCGCAACTATGTGCAATTTCACAAATTCATTCCGCTGCGTTCTAATTTTGCCTTTGAACTCTACATCGGCAACAACGAAAACTACGACGATCAGCACCGCCTTCGCCCGGGCGCGGTTACGCAAGACCGCGAAATCCTCCGCTACCTTCACATGGGCGAAACCGGCTTTATGGAAGAAGAAAAAAGAAAAGCCGTCGCCTTTATCGTCGCCCATCCGCGAATCGAGGCTTGGCTGGTCGCCCAGCGTTTCGTGGACTTCTGGACCGGAACCTCCACGCCGCTAGCAGCATTTCGACAGGCCGATTCACTTTGCCTGCGCCTGATTCTGCTAATCAATGATGCGGCCCCGTTCTGTGCATCTCTCGGGATAGTCGTGCTTCTGGCGACAAAGAACCGCTACGCCTTGCCGCTCGTCGCTATTCCGATCGTGTTTCCGCTGCTCTACTACGTAACGCATACCTCCCTTCGCTACCGCCATCCCATCGACCCAATCGTCGTTCTTCTCGCAGCCATCGGCGTGCACGGATTGTCGCGCTGGTGCGTGCAAAGGTTCAGCCGCCAGAGCAGCGAAGTACGCGCCGCGCAATCTGCCGCCGGCTAAAAACCCTCAATACAAATGAAAGTAACCGTCCTGCTCCACGAGGCGCACCGGAACCCCAAAGAGCGACGAAAGATTTTCCGCCGTGAGAATTTCCTTCTTGGCGCCGTCGGCCAAAATGCGCCCCTCCCGCAGCATCACCACCCGCCCAATCTCCGGAATGATCTCCGAAACATGGTGGGTCACAAGCAGTATGCCGAGCCCGCTCCGCGCCAGCCCCCGCATCGTATCGCGCAGTTGCAATTGCGCAGCGATGTCCAACGCATTGCTGGGTTCATCGAACAGCAAAGTCTGCGGATCATGTACCAGCGCCCGCGCGATCAACGTCCGCTTGGCTTCCCCGGAAGACATCTGCGACAAAGCGCGATGCGCAAGATGCGCAATCCCCAGCCGCCCGAGCGTCGCCTCCGCCCGCTCCAGATGCACAGGGTCGGGATGATGATGCGGAAATATCCTGGTACTGCTGAAAAATCCCGAAAGCACCACATCGCGCCCCGTCGCGTCCGTAGTGCACGACGCCAGCAAATCCGGCGAAACGATCCCCAGGAGCGACCGCAACTCGAAAATGTTCCACCGCTCGCGCCCCAAAATCGCAATCGACGATCCTTGTCGCGCCACGGGGTAACACTCGCGCGTAATGGTCTTTATGAGCGTCGACTTGCCGCACCCGTTCGGCCCCAGGATGCAAACATGTTCGCCGGCCCCGATTTGCAGCGACACGCCGTCCAGCGCTGGCCGCTCCGCCGAATCTCCGCGTACCACCGTCACGTCGTGCAACGCCAAAAGCACCGGCCCCGCTCTCGTTTCCATTTCAGCCAAAGTGAGACCTATCCTGACCGACGGGAACCACCTGGCAAGCAACCCGGAATAACTATCGGGTTGGCTCCCTCTTAACCCGACCTTTGGGCCAGCGAGCCCGCCACGAAACCACTGGCGCAAGGTACAGTTAACTCATAAAATCCTCAAGGCCACCGGGAATCCCAAAGCCCCTGGCTCGGCATCATACTGGTCCGGAGCGGTGGCGACGATGCGCACCTACAAAGCCTGGGTGGTCGGGGTAGGCCTTAGCACCGTGTTTTGGGGCCTCTCGGTTCCCGTCCAGGCGCAGTCTCAGCAGCCTCCTCCCGCCCCGCAGGCTGCCGAGAACAGCGTTCCACCAACTCCGGTAACGCTCTCCGGCCAGCCCCTTCCAGAAGAGCTCGTGCCCGGCAGCATCAATGGCACTGTCGTTGACCGCACCGGCGCCTTCATCGTCGGAGCCCGCGTAAGCATTTTCCGCGAAGTTCCTTCCCCAACCCAAGAGTCCCTCTCCGATGACGGCGGGCAATTCTCCTTCGCCAATATTTTGCCTGGACCCTTTCAGCTCACCGTTACCGCTGCCGGCTTCACGACACAATCCTTCAACGGATCGCTCCATTCGGGGGAGACCTACACCGTCCCTCAGACCACGCTCGCTATTGCTACTGCCGTCACCGAAGTGCGAGTCACGCCCAAACGCTTCGACGTAGCAGAAGACGAGATCAAAGCAGAAGAGAAGCAGCGGGTGCTCGGCGTCATTCCGAATTTTTACGTCACCTACGACTCCCATCCGGTTCCGCTCAGCCCAAAGCAAAAGTTCGAACTCGCCTGGAAGACCACCATGGACCCGGTCAACTTCGGAATCACCGGCGTCATTGCAGGAATTCAACAGGCCCAAAATGATTTCAGCGGGTACGGGCAGGGCGCCCAGGGCTTTGCAAGGCGCTACGGCGCTTCTTACGCCAACTCCCTCGCGGGAACCTACATCGGCAGCGCCATACTGCCATCTCTTTTGAAACAGGATCCCCGTTACTTCTACAAAGGAACGGGCACCAAACGATCGCGGGTTCTCTATGCGCTCGCCAACGCCGTCATTTGTAAAGGCGACAACGGACACTGGCAGGCAAATTATTCCAACATTATCGGAAGCCTTGCCGCTGGCGGTATTTCCAATCTTTACTATCCAGCGCAGAATCGCGATGGAGCCGAGCTAACTTTCGAAAACACGCTGATCGGCATTGGTGCAACTGCCGCCGCCAATCTCCTCCAGGAGTTTGTCATCCGCAGACTAACTCCGAATGGTTCGAGCCACGGCTCAGCCAAGCTTCCAAGCACCATCGGCAAGTTATCAACCGTTCCGGTCCACGACGGCGACTGAGCCAGTCCTCGACTTCCTGCTCGAATCCCAAGAACAGTACATTCAGCTTGGTTATTTTACCCCCGACAACGGAATGATTAGGCTTCCGATCTCTGCGCTGCTGGGGTCCTGCACGAGTATTCGCAACGTAGTGGCTCCGGCCTGGGGCTGCACAAACTTCCTAAAGGTCACTCCAGTTTTCAAAATAGCTGGATATTGTTTCTCGCTGAAACGCAGATTGATTCGATTGGTCGATTCGTGGAGCACCTTGCCCGTCTCGTCCTGCTCGATCACGGTTATGTCGAGAGCACCTGCGTGGATTTCCCCGCTCTGCACCAGCGGAATGTCGTGAATGCCGATCGAGCCAGAAAGCGCCAGGGAATTCGCCGTCGGCTGACGGACTCGTTCCACCTTGACCTCCAACGGAATGGCCGACGAGTATAGCGGACTCTTGGTGGCAATCAGAAAATTGTTACGGCGCTCGTTCTGCGTTGCGGGCTCGTCCTTCAGCGCAAAGTAGCCTTTGGGATAGCGCAGGCTCAACCCGGAGCGCCGCACCTGAACTTTCAATTCATGGAATTTCCCGTCCAGCGAGTCGGAATCTATGTAAAAACCGAGCGTGTAGGTGACAGCAGAGTCTTCAACGGCGTCGCGAATAGCCCCGGTCAGGTCATTGGTGTTGACGAACGCCCGGCCGCCAGTTTCGTCTGCGAGCCTTTGCATGGTGTCGATGCCAATCGGCGAAGACGACTTTGCAGGCATACCGAGGCCCAAGACTCCACCGAGCTGATCGTCTATATCCCACTGCGTTTCAGGAGTTCCTCGCGTAAGCAACCCGCGCCCGTCAACCGGGTAGGCCGCGATCTGTGCAGGGTTGAGTAGGCGGGCGAGAGCAGCTGGCGAAAAAGGAAGATTGGCGGTGAGCCAAACAAGGTTTTTGCGGCCGGGAATGTTGGCGACGTGAGAAGCAATGGAATGCAGCGCCGCCATCGTGTCCTCGGCGCGACGCTCATTTGTGATAGCCATTAACTCCAAGTTTTGCGCGTTCACCAGGGGGTTGAATTCACCAGGCACGGGAGTCTTGGAACTGCCTGGTTCAACCTGGTTACGGTTCGTTTTGGAAGTGGTGTCGTAGTTTTTAAGGATGCCTAGCAGGCGGTCTCGCTCGCTAGTGAAATCGCACAGAACATGCAGAGTATCGCTCAGGCCGTAAATGGCGACGCGGTCTCTCGGGTCCAAAGTCTTGACGAACTCGACGAGATGGGCTTTTGCGTTGGCGAGTGCTAGATCCTCCATCCACCAGGGACCGGTTTCGTATCCCGGATGGCCGTTGCCAGAAAGCGTGTTCAAGTTGTCGAGCAAAACGATGGTGACGCTCCGGACCGCAAGGTCGTTCGCCTGCGGCAGATCGGAGAATGTATTGGCCGCGAGATGTTGAGCCGGAGCAGGTTGAGTCGTAGCGGCGGGGGATTCCACAGTGAACACGCTGATTGTTTGGGGCTTTCCTCGATCAAAGATTCCAAAATCCTCTTTCGTGAGATCCGCCACAGCCCCATTTTTGTCGCGAACGATAATCCCGATCTGAACCAGGTGCGTCGACACGCGAATTGGCGGAGCCTGTACCGGGTTCTGCGACGCCAGCGACAACGGCACAAGCACGAAGGCGAGTACAGCTATAATTCGGGCCACGAAGGATCTTCCATTGTCAGTCTATCGCAATTCATAAAACCGAAGACTCAATAAACTGAAAAGAAGCCTTCGCGGTGAGCACCTTGTTACATAATTACGCACCGTTTTGGCTACTTTACCTGGGACAACGGAATGATCACGCTTCCGATCGCCGCTGTGCCGGGATCCTGGACAAGGATGCGCAACGTAGTAGCTCCGGCTTTTGGCTCTAAGGACTTGCGAAAAGTTACGCCACTTTTCAAAATAGCCGGATATTGTTTCTCGCTGAACCGTAGATTGATTCGATTGGCTGATTCGCGTAGCACCTTGCCCGTCCCGTCCTGCTCGATCACGGTGATGTCCAGAGCGCCTGTGTGGATTTCACCACTCTGCACCAGCGGAATGTCGTGAATACCGATCGCGCCAGAAAGCGCCAGGGAATTCGCCGTCGGATGATCGACCCGATCCACCTGAATCTGTAAGGGAATCGCTGACGCGTACAGCGGACTCCTGATGGCCGTCAGAAAACTGTTGTGCCTCTCGTCTTGGGTGGCGGGTGTGTCTTTGCGGGCAAAATAAGCCTTTGGGTAGCGCACCGTCACTCCGGTCCGGTTCGCTGTTACTCTCAGCTCGTGAAACTTGTCATCCGCGGAATGCGCGTCAATGTAGAAGCCCAACGTATACAAAATCGAGGCATCGTCTACTGCGTCGCGAATAGCTCTCGTCAGATCGTTCCCGTTGACAAAGGCTCGCCCGCCGGTCAGCTCCGCAAGCCGCTGCACTGTTTCGATGCCGGTTGGCTCATCCTGCCGATTGGGGTCGTTGAACACCCCGCCAATCTGATCCGGCAACCCCGGCTGCGCTGAATCCATTCCGCCCGAACCTATCGGGTTCGAGCGCGGTAGCAACCCGCGGCTGTCCACCGGATACGCGGCAATCTGCGCGGGCCCAAGGATGGCAGCCATGGTTTCGGCAGAGAAGGGAAGATTGGCCGTGAGCCACACTAGGTTCTTGCGGCCCGGAATGTTCGCCACGTGATCGGCAATGGCATTAAGCGCAGCCAGCGTGGTCGCGGCCCGCGACGCATTCGCACTGCTGGCCATTTCCACATTTCCCCTGTCAAACGACGGCGGAGTTTTCGGGTCGTCGGGTGGCCGCCCCGGCAATCGAGTCGCGCCGGGTTCGACAATCTCGCGGCTTGTCCGCGAACTCGCGTCATAGCGTTCCACGATGGAAATCAGCCGGCTGCGGTCCGTCGTGAAATCGCACAGCACGTGCAAAGTCTCGCTCAACCCATACAGCGCCACGCGGTCCTGCGGGTGCAGATTCCTGAGATATTCCAGGAGATGCGCCTTCGCATTGGCGAGCGCATGATCCTCCGTCCAATACGGCGTGTCCTCGAAGATTGTCGGAGCCGAACCAGACAGCGTATTTAGATTGTCCAGTAGTACGATGGTGATACTGCCCGGCGCTGCGGGATTGTACTTGGCCAGATTAGAAAACGTGCTCGGCGGCAGCGGCTCGGCTTGCCACGCCGTGGCACCAGAGGATTCCACAGTGAAGACACCGATCTTCTGAGGCTTTCCTCGATCAAAGATTCCAAAATCCTCTTTCGTGAGGTCCGCCACAGCGCCATTTTTGTCGCGAACGATAACGCCAATCTGAACCAGGTGAGTCGATACGTGAATCTGCGGCGGCTGAGGCGCGTTCTGCGCCGAGGCGCCAATCGCCACCACCAGTTCCAACGCCAACACAATGGAAATGCGAACCACGACGAATACCATACGCCGCGCAATTGACCCTGTCATCCATATCGAGCAAAGATAGTATTGGCGGCCAAATCGGCGAGACTCGGGCACAAGAATTAAGAAACAAAAAGGAGGCGAAAACCGCGGGGGTCTCACCTCCCGGGGTGGGGTGGGGTGTTACAGGACAACCCCTCGGCGGCCATGCAGTCCTGCCCTGCCAGGCAGGCCTGCG
>DASXMM010000491.1:0-9439 GCA_036495665.1 Candidatus Acidiferrum sp.
GGATGTCGTAATGCCGAAACGGAACGGGTTTCAGGTTTGCCGGGAATTGAAGAACCACTCGGACTACAACGCGATACCGGTGATTTTGGTGACGTCGAAGAATACCGAGAGCGATAAATATTGGGGCGCACAGCAGGGCGCGGACGGATATGTGACCAAGCCCTTTACGCGGGAAGAGCTGTTGCGCGCCGTTCGGCGATTTGCGTAGAGAAACTGTGAGGATGATTCGGCGATGAGCGAAGACTTTCACCTGGTGCCGCTGCCCGCGGATGCGGAAGACCTGCTCGAAGCGCTCGGTCCCATGGAAGAGCGGCTGCCGGAATCGCAGTACTGCGTTTTCCGAAGCGGGCGCGAACGGTTTTGCTTGCCGGTGCTGGACGTCGAGGAAGTTTTGGATTGGCCGTTGTTGACAAAGCTGCCGCTGGGGCCAGCCTACCTGGTCGGCATTTTCAATTTGCGCGGGGCTATTGTGCCGCTGATCGATATTGCGATTACGGAAGGGCGGCGGCCTGGATTGCTGCCGAAGCACGTCGTGGTCGCTTCGCTGCAAGGCGAGGGTACACACGAGGATTTGCGCATTGGGATTGCCGCGGATGAAGTGATCGGGACTTATTCGGTGAATGCCGAGGATCTACTGGAACAGGCGCCGGAAAATGTTCCGCATTGCATCGGGATGCTTCGGCATGAAGACCGGCTGGCATTGATTATCGACCTGAGGAGAATGCTCGAGGTTTTTCCGGGCCCTAGCATTTGAGTTTGAGCGAATGAATTTTCGCGGGCCCTGCCGCGAGCGGATCAGGGCACCGCAGTTGGGATTTGGAGGAAGGCATGAAATCGCGACTGAGTTCCACAATCTGGACGCTGGTCCTGGCGAATGGCGTCATTCTTTTCGCCGTGCTGGGCCTCGCTTACAGCGCCGGACGGCAATCCGGCGGAGCGTCCCTGTTTGACTTCGGCGCACTGCCCAGCGGGGCGAGCGGCTCCGTGATGCTGGCAGTGCTGTTAGCGGTTGGCATGGCGATATTCATGGCCTGGCGGCTGGGCAGCAAGCTGTTGACGCCGGTGCAGGAGTTGGCGCAGTTCTCCGAGCGCATCGCCGCTGGCGATCCTCGTGCGCGTGTGGAAGTCAACACGGGCGATGAACTCGGCTATATCGCGGAGAATTTGAACCGCGCGGTGGCGAAGGTCTCCAAAGCGACGAGCAATCAGGACGCGAACGATGCTTTGCAGCGCAGCATCACGGAACTGTTAACCGTCATCAATCAGGTGGCGCGCGGAGATTTGACGCTGCGCGGAAAAGTTACGAACGACGCGCTGGGCAACGTCGCGGATTCGATCAACTACATGCTCGACAACTTCACCAAAGTTCTTGAGCGCGTCCGCAAGGCGGCTATGGAAGTTACCGCGTGCTCGAACAACATCCTTGTGGCGGCCGACGAGATGCAAGCCGGCGCGACGCAACAGGATCAGGAAATCACCAATACATCGAGCGCCGTCGAAGAGCTCACGGTTTCGATGAAACAAGTCTCCAACAATGCCGAAGCTAGCGCCGAAGCCGCGCGCCGCGCGCTGGACGCCGCCGAACAGGGCAACCGAGCCGTGCGTGACACGCTGGAAGGCATGCAGCGCATTCGCGCCTCCGTACAAGCGACCGCGAAGAAGATCAAATCGCTGGGCGATCGCTCCTTGGAAATTTCGGAGATCATTAACGTCATCAACGACATCACGGAGCAGACCAACTTGCTGGCGTTGAACGCCGCCATCGAGGCAGCCCGTGCAGGTGAAGCGGGACGCGGTTTCGCGGTCGTGGCCGACGAAGTTCGCAAACTCGCCGAACACAGCCGCAGCGCCACGAAGGATATCGCGGCCCTCATCAAGGCCATTCAGGCGGAGACGAACGAAGCCGTTGTCGTCATGGAAGAAGGCACGAAGGAAGTGGAAGGCGGCGCAACGCTGGCCGATCAGGCCGGGCGCGCGCTCGACGCTATTTCCAACGTGGTGCGCCAGTCGGCCGAACTCGTCCAGGAGATTTCGCTGGCCTCTAAACAGCAGGTGCGCGGCACGGAAGGTGTAGCACACGCCATGCAGATTATTTCGAGCATTACGCGCCAAACGTCGCAAGGAACGCGCGGTACCGTCGCGACGGTCAGCCAGCTCGTAAAACTTTCCGATCAACTGAACGAAGCGTTGGCGCAATTCCGCGCGACGTCGAAGAACGGCAACAGTTTGCAAGACTCCGAGCGGCCTGTCCCAGCCGGCGCTCTGCGGTAAGCATTGATTTTCTGCTCCGGCAAGACGCCAGGGCGAGAGCGGGATCGAGATGACTGAACGCCAGGGACCGGCGCACGGTCTTAGTGAACACGAGTTGAGCGAGATCCGCATGCTGATTGAAGAGCGGACGGGCATTTGCTTCGATGAATCGCGCGAGCGGTTTTTCTCCACGCGCGTGAAGGAGCATTTGCGCGTCAAGGGCCTGGAACGCGGTACAGACTTGCTGCGCGCCATTCGGAAATCGAACGTGGATTACGAAGCGTTGCTGGAAGGGCTGCTCACGCAGGAAACAAGTTTTTTCCGGTATCCGAGCGTGTATGACGCGTTCGAGAAACGCGTGCTGCCTGAACTGCACGTGAAAAAGTTTTGGAAGAATCCACGTACTCTCCGCATCTGGAGCGCGGGTTGTTCCACCGGCGAGGAACCCTATTCGATCGCCATTACGATCGCTGATTCGCTTTCGTTTTCCGACTCGTGGAACGTGGAAATTCTGGCCACCGATGTCGGGCGGCACGCTTTGAAGCACGCGGAGCGCGGTCTTTACTCAGGACGAAGCCTGGGCAGCGTCAGTCCCGAACAATTGGCGACGCATTTCACAAAAGTTTCCAGCGGCCAACAAGTGAAACCGCGGGTGCGCAAGATGGTGACGTTCGCGCAAATGAATCTTGCTTCGGCCGTTTACGTAGGCCGTATGGACATGATTTTCTGCATGAACGTGTTGATCTATTTCTCCGAAGAACGGCGCCGCGCACTCGTTCAGCGCTTTTACGACACGCTCGAGCCCGGCGGCTACCTTTTTCTCGGCCATTCGGAGTCCATCTCCAAAATGCCCGTCAAGTTTCAGGCCATCGTTCTCAACGATTGCATTCTTTACCGCAAGCCCACGACGGAAGAGCTGCAGAAGCCGGAACTCGTGGCGGAGGGACGCGCGTGAGCATGCCTGATCGCGAAGCCGTCGAGATGTTCCTCCAGGAAGCCGCGGAGCACCTGCAGTATTTGCGGGAATACGTGAGCGTGTTGCAGGAGATTTCGCCGCGCCGCGAGGATCTGGAACGGCTTTATATTTCCGCGCATACGCTTAGCGGAACGTCCGCAAGCTACGGTTTTCCTCGATTCTCGGAAATTGGCGCGAAGCTCGCCCACGTTTTTCAATATGCACTGAACGCGCCGCTCGGCGACGATTTGCACGGTCCGCTGACAGAATTTTTGTCGGACGGCATTTCCCTGCTTGAAACCGATCTTCTCGAGATCAGCGACACCGGCAAGGAAAGTGTCGACGACATCGCTGCGTTCAAAGAACGCTATCGCTTTGCGTTTCCCACGGAGCCGCCGCCGCTGAATTATCCTCAGGCGCAAGGCTACGTCGAAGCGGGTAAACCGTCCGCAAACGAAACCGTCGTTTCGGCCGCGACGGGCTCCTATTTCGACGCGCTGCCCGCCGATGACGCAGTTTCCGAGGAAATTCTGGACTTTTTCCAGCCGGAAGCCGAAGAGCATTTGCAAGTCGTCAGCGATTGCCTGATTTCGCTCGAAGGCAACAACAACCCGGAAGAGATCAACAAGCTGTTTCGCGCTATTCACACCGTCAAGGGCTCGGCGGCGCAGGTTGGACTGAGCCGTCTTGGCGCCATAGCCCACCGCGTGGAAGACCTCATCGGGCGTTTGCGCGATGGCGAATTGGAACCCTCCCCGGCGGTCGTCGATATCTGCCTTGAATCCGTCGACGTGCTCAAGAAAACGCTGCATCGCCAGTGGGCCGATGAGACAAGCATGCGCGCGGGTGTCGATTCCCTGCTCGGGCGAATCGCGGAGTTTGCGCCGATCGAAGTCGAAGACTCAGAAGCTCTCGCGGTCACCGCGGTGCCGGAAGGATCCCAACCCCAGGGCGCCGAAGACGCTGCTTCTGCGGTCACGCCTGCAAAAAAGGTGGCCAAACTAGCCGTCACGCCGGCCGCAGCCGCAAAGTCGGTGCGTATCGCTCTGTCGCGCCTCGATCGTATGATGAACACAGTCGGCGAGTTGGTCATCAACCGTACGCGAATGGTCGGGCGCGTAGCCGAATTGGAAAAACTGGTCGATACGCTGAGCTTTTCGAAAGAGCGCCTGCAAGGAAAAGTCGGCGAGTTCCAGGAGAAGTACGAATTCAATCGTATCAGCAACACGCGCCAAGCCGGCCCGTGGAGCCCTTCCACTGCGCGGCAAACACTGACGAATGCGGCGTCGGGCGACACTTCGTTCTGGTCGGACTTCAGCGAATTGGAAATGGACCGCTACGACGACTTCAATATTCTCTCGCGGTCGATGGCAGAAATCTCCGCTGACGTGAACGAAGTGTTGTCGCAGCTCGAAGGCTTTATCGGCCGCGTCGAAGGCGACATCGACGAGTTCACAAAACTCGCGCATCACCTGCAGGACGAAATCACCGCGGCCCGCATGGTGCCCATCGGAACGCTCTATTCGAGGCTTTCGCGCGCCGTTCGTGATGCCACGAAATCCGCGGGCAAACAAGTCGATCTCGATCTTTCGGGCAGCGAAACCGAGCTCGACAACAACATCATTCAGCAGATTTCCGATCCTCTCGTCCACCTCGTGCGCAATTCCGTCGCGCATGGAATCGAGCGTCCCGAAGATCGCATTACCGCTGGCAAACCGGAGATGGGCAAGGTCTCCCTCCGCGCTTATCATCGCGGCAATCACATCTACATTGAAGTGGAAGATGACGGCCGCGGCATCGACTACGAGCGCGTAAAACTGAGCGCGATCGAACGCGGGCTCGTTTCTCCAGAAACCGCGGACCGCCTCACCGAACGCGACCTCCGCGAAATGCTTTTCCACCCCGGCTTTACTACTGCTCCGGTGAAGACCGAACTCGCCGGCCGCGGCGTGGGCCTGGACGTCGTTCGCGCGAACTTGAACGCCCTGAACGGCGAAATCGATATTCAAAGCGTCAGCGGGAGCGGAACCAAATTCACGCTCAAAGTTCCTCTGACTCTGATTATCTCTCCCGCGCTCTTCGTGCGCTGCGGAGTCACCAACTTCGCGCTTCCTCTCGCAGTCGTCGAAGAAATTCGACGACTGCGCGCCGACGAAATCGAGGATGTGGGCGGCAAACTCCTCACGAAGGTCCGCGACGTCGTGACTGAAGTCGTGCGGCTCGATACCTATCTCGGTCTGCTGCCCCTCGAACCAATCAACGGATACTTCCGCATGGTCGTTGCCAACGCAGGCAATCGCCAGATCGGCCTCGTTGTCGAGGAAGTACTCGGCAAAGACGAAATCGTCATCAAGAACCTCGGCGAATATTTGCGTCGAGTGAAACTATTCCCCGGCACAACCATCGCTCCCGACGGCAGCCTCATTCTGCTGATCGATTTGAACCGCATGGTGGCCAACGAACCAACGGAGCGCCGTCCGCTGCAAGCCAGCGCCAGCGCTGCACGTATCTTTGCTCCAGGTTCGACCGCTATCGCGCGCGGCACAATACCTGCCGAGGCCATCGACCGCGTCGAGCAAGAGCGCCTGATCGTTGTCGCCGACGATTCCATCAGCGTGCGCAAATTCGTAGGCCGCATGCTGGAAAAGAACGGTTATCGCGTGAAGCTCGCCGCCGACGGTATGGAAGCCGCGGAACTGGTGATGCAGCACGGCTGTCACCTCGTGATTACCGACCTCGAGATGCCGCGCATGACGGGGTACGAGCTGATGGTGCAACTGCGGCAAAGTCCGACGACGCGGCGCATTCCCGTTATGGTTGTTACGTCGCGCGCCGGCGCCAAGCATCGAGATCGCGCCATGAAAGAAGGCGCCACAGCGTTCCTCACCAAACCAGTGCAGGAAGATCAACTGATTGCCGCTGTCGAGCAACTCATGGGATCGGAGGCGCGACCAACCGTACCGGTTGCGTAAACCACCATGGCCCCCATCACAAACAAAAAATTCCGCGTGCTCATCGTAGACGACTCCGCTTTCATGCGGAAGGTCCTCGAATCCATTTTCAACGCCGACGATCAATTGCAGGTCGCCGGCCACGCCAAGGACGGCCGCGAAGCCGTCGCACTCGCCGAATCTCTCAAGCCCGATGTTATCACCATGGACATCAACATGCCCCACGTTGACGGCTTGCAAGCCACCGCAGAGATCATGACCACCAATCCGCGGCCCATCGTGATCGTCAGTTCCGAATCACGAGAAGGCGCGGCGAGCACATTGAAGGCCCTGGAGTTGGGCGCGATTGAGTTTGTTGCCAAACCCTCCAGCGGCATCGATCTCGATATGCAAAGCGTGAAAGAGGACTTGCTGCGAAAGGTGCGTATGGCGGCAAAAGTCCGCGTTGTGCGCACGGCGTCGCGTCTCGCTACAACGGTCCAAAAGTCGACTGTTGGTACTGCGCAGACCGCGCTCGCCCCCGTCGCGCCGCCGCGACCCGCTCCAAGCTCAGGACTCGATCAACGCTTCCCCGTCGTAGTATTAGCTGCTTCGACGGGCGGTCCCGCGACGGTCATGCGATTAGCTCCCGGCTTCACCCGCGATTTTCCCGCCGCCGTGATTTTGGTGCAGCACATGCCGGCGAGTTTCACGACGCAGTACGCCACGCAACTTGCAGAGTTCACCGGCATTCGCGTTAAGGAAGCGGAGCCGAACGAACCCCTTCAACCCGGTACGCTATACATCTGTCCCGGCGGCCAGCATTTGCGTATAACACCATCGGGCCGCATTCAATTGGACGTCAGCAGCGGTCGAATCAACGGCTACCTGCCCAACATCGACGTCACGATGGAATCCGTAGCCGCCTTCGCAGGCGCCATGAGCATCGGCGCGATTCTTACGGGCATGGGCAACGATGGCGCGAACGGCGCAAAAGCGATCAAAGCGGCAGGCGGCCTGGTGTTGGCGCAAGACGAAACGACTTGCGTCATTTTTGGAATGCCCGCCGAAGCCATCAAAGCCGGCGCGGTGCATGAAACGCTCGGCATCGACGACATATATGCCGCGATCGAAAAGCGCGTGATCGGAATTTGTCGCACCACGCCAGTGGGAGTCCGCTAATGCGGGTTGCCGCACCGCCTGCAAAGTCCCGTGGAGCCGCGCGCACGGAGCAGATCATTCTGTTCCGTATTTCCGGACAGCCTTTCGCCGTTTCCTCCGCCTCGGTGCAAGAGGTCCGCAGCGTTGACAGCCTCTCCGGCGCCGCGACTGAAATCGATCAGCCGGCCGTACGAAAAGTTCGCCACGTGGTGCGGCGCGGAGACAATGCGCTCTACGTTGTCAACGGCGCCGCGCATTTTGGCTTGCCCGCCGCCGCTGCTGAGCTCGTTTTCGTTCTAAGAAAAACTCGGACCGCCTTATTGGTCGATGGCATCGACAAAATGGCCACGATGACTCGCTTGCAGGCTCTTCCGCTCGCGTATTGCAATGAAGAGCGCACGTGGTATCGCGGATTGACCGCCCTCGATCAAAACGTGATACCGGTCGTGAATCCCGAGGGATTCTTGACCGCCGATGAGTTCGCTTTGCTCGACGCATCGATCGTGCCCGAGGCACTTCCGGACGACCTGCCCGGCGAGGGAATGGAATTACCGGAATGATCCAGCCCATCGAATCCACCTCGCAATCCTTTGTTCTTTTGCGTCTTGGCGAACGCCGCTTCGCCGTTGCCGCGGTGCAGATCTCGGAGCTGGTGGCGCCCAGCCGCATCTTCCGGTTTCCTCATCGCACGCCAAAACTCGAAGGCGTGATTTTGCGCCGCGGCCGCATCGTGCCAGTCTGCGACGTTGCCGACAAGCTGCTTGGCAAGGCCCTCAGCTCGCGCCGGTTTTATCTGATTGCAGTACGGCACTACGGAGATAAGTCCGAGTGGGTCGCGCTGCCTGTGACCGGCGACTGCGAATTGATCGCCGCCGAAATGACGAGCGCCGGAGAGGCGGACGCTCCTCATGTTGCCGGCTGGATTTCGCACAATGGCGAAGTCATCGAAGTGTTGAATTTAGACGCACTCACGCCGGGAGCTCCGGAACCGTCCACCGCCGTTGAGCTTTCCACCAGCCTCTTGGAGGCCAGACCGTGATGCCTTCTGGACGAGGCCAAAAGATTTTACTGATCGATACCAACGTCTATTTCGCGAAACGGCTCGGCGACGCGCTAAAGCGCGAAGGGTTCGAGGTCGTCACGAGCACCCAAGCGGCTTACGCTCTAACAACGATTGAATACGACGCCCCCTCGGCCATTCTTTGCGCAAGCAACATGCGCGAAATGGGGGCGCTCGACATTGCCAGGATTATTCACGCGGACCCGAAAAATGCCTCGCTCCAGATCATCGCTCTGGGCGATGGCAGCCATCGCGCCCTGATGGAGGCTTTTCAGGCAGGCTGCGATGATTACATCGATCGGCAAAGCCCTCTCGCGGCCATCGCTTCCCACGTGAAAAGCATCATTCTAAGTAAAGCCGAAGGCTTTCAGCCCACGCAAATGCTCGCGCAGTCGGACACCAGCCTCAGCGGCAACCTGACGCATCACGATCTCACGGGCGTGATGCAGATGCTCGGACACGCGCACCAGACCGGCGCCCTGCATATCAATGCGGGCGAAACGGATGCCGTGCTTTTCTTCGACGCGGGGGAAATCACTCACGCGGAGTGCGGAAGTCTATTCGGTGATGAAGCCGTGATTCACATTTTGAAGGGCTGCGTGCAGGGTGGCGAAGGCGTCTACAAATTTGCTTATGGAACCAGTTCACCGCAGCGCACCGTATTGCGGTCAGCGACCGATTTGATGCTCGATGCCATGCGCGAGTTCGACGAGGAAGACCGTGACATGGCGGATAAGGAAGTGCGATGAGCGAAGCGATGACCGTTCCGCCGCTAAACGAAACGGAAGCGAAGCGAACGCCGACCGTTTATTTCATCGATGACAGCGCCACGATGCGCGAAGTCATCAAGATCGCGTTCCGCCGCGAAAACATCAACGTAATCACGTGCGCGGACGCCGCGTCCGCCCTGTCGCAGTTCGATCAAAACAAGCCGGACGTCGTGATCACCGACGTGATCATGCCAGACCAGGATGGCTACTCGGTCTGCAGCCAGATTAAACAGCACCCGGAATTTGGTGGAGTTCCCGTCGTGTTGATGTCCGGAGTCGTGAACAAGAGCGTCGCCGACAAAGCGGTGGCCGT
>DASXMM010000492.1:0-3363 GCA_036495665.1 Candidatus Acidiferrum sp.
CCGTGGGCGATGATTCGCGCGAGATTGCGGAAGGCAGCGCGTATCGCGTGGTGCTGGATCCGTCCGAAGCTGAAGAAGCACAGGATCAGCCCCCGCCACAAGGATCGGGCACCAAGGGTTCCGGTGGGCCGCCGCTCAAGGCAGCGAGGAGCAAGTTTGTGTGGTACGCGGTCGGGGCAGTCGCGATCGTGACTTTTCTTGCGATCTCAGAGGCGGTCGAGAGTCCGGACCGGCCGTAATTTCTTCGTCGCTTTTCAAACCGTAGCAATAATTTCCATTTCAATGAGGGCGTCTTTTGGCAGGCGCGCCACTTCCACAGTGGAGCGCGCCGGCGGAGCTGCGGAAAAATAGCGCGCGTAAATTTCGTTCATCGCGGCGAAGTCGCTCATGTTTTTCAGAAACACGGTGGTCTTAATGACGTGGTTCAGCTTGCTTCCGGCCGCTTCGACGATGCCCTTCACATTTTCCAGTGTGCGTTCCGTTTGCTGGGCGATATCGCCGGAGACAAATTCGTTGGTCTTCGGATCGATCGAGACTTGTCCGGACACAAAGAGCAGTCCATTCACTTTAATGGCTTGCGAATAAGGTCCGATGGGTTTTGGTCCGCGATCGGTCAGAACGATTTCTCTCATGGCATGGTCTCCTTGGAATGGACAGCGATAGAAGCAGAAACATTCTCGTAACGCGCGCGAAAATCGTCGGGAACGCCGGGGTGCTTCATCCACAGGCGGACGAACTCGGCGATATTCTGATGCGTTTCCGACTCGAACGCGGCGATGAAATCGTCAAGATCGAAACCGCTGCCCTGGCGAGCAGAAAGCATGTAGCTGATCGCGCGGCGGAAGGTTTCGCGGCCATAGCGGTCCTGGAGCGCGTAGAAGAAAAGAAAGCTCTTTGCGCGGAGAACCGATTCGGATTCCGGTTGGCGCGCTGCAGGGCCGTTGGTGACCTTGGGGATGATACGCAAGGCGCGGCGGATCGTCTCGGCGCGAGATGCGGGGCCTTCGATAGCTTCGGATCCCACCGCGGATGCAAAGGCAGGGAGTGCCGAGAGCGGAGGCCGCTGTTCGTAGAAGCCGGGATTCTGCCCGTAGCCGAGCCAAGTGGCGGCGAGGGCAGGCGCGGCGGCGGCGAGCTTGGGCGCCCCACCGGTGAAATCGATCAGCAAAGTGTCGAGGGAGGCGAGTTCGGAGGAAGCGGCGGCGGGCTCCGCGCTGAGTAGATTGGCGTACGAAGAGTTTGTAGAGGGAAAACAGCCCGCCACCACGGGACATTCCACAATCCAGAATGGCTGAGACGACTTGCTGCGTGTGCCGAAGCTTGCGTCGTAGGCCTGCACTGCACGAGCGAGAGCGTCCACGGATTGATGCAAGTGCGCGGAGTCTTCAGGAGCGCGAGTCCAAAGAAAAACTTTGGTGCCTGCGCCGGTGTCGAGTGGAGTTTCTTTGTAGAGCCCCGCAACTACGAATGGATAGGGGTCTTGGGTTCGTTGCTCGGATTGCACTGTGAGTTCGCGGCCATTGCGCGACCTTTTTGTGGAGCGGCCGCTCGCGTGGACTAGAAATCCCTCGGGCACGCGAATTTCCAGTGGCCACTTTTTCGGCGGAACGCCGCCGACCGAAAACAAGCCTTGCGAGGGAAGCAGTTCAGGCGCCCAGCTTTCGGAAGGGAGAAAGAAAGCGTCGGAAGAAAAGCTGAAACCGGTTTCGCCTGGGGCGGGATTCTGGAATTCAGCGGAAAGATGGAGCGTGTGACGCTCGGAGAGTTTCCACTCTTGCGGAAGGGCGAGGAACGTGTTGCGCGGAAACAGCGGGGAGCTTCGCTCGGCTACATCGGCGCCGTCCCACGTGGCTTGCGCCGTTGCGAGATGGAAGCTGCGGCGGCCGGGCAGACGGAGTTCGAGGGAGGAAAGAGGTTTCGTGCCGACGTTGCGAAGCTGGTAAGTGGAGTCGACGCGAATCCGGGGATCAGAAGCGGGCACGAACTGCACGCGAATTTCCTGGCTCTCAATGGAGTAGCCCGGACCAAGCGCGAGGGCGCACGAAGAAACCCAACAAGCGACCGCGGCGAGAAACAGGCAGAGCGGCAGGCGAAGATGCGATCGTGGCAGCAAGGCGACTCGATTGTAGCTAGGAAACCGCAAGAAGCAAAACCACAAACATGATTCAACCTTGTAAGAAAAGCGGCGGGGTTAGCGTGGCTTGCGGCCACGAACGCGGATGAAGGAGGTGTCCTTGTGATTGCGAGCGCTCTCGCGGGCGTGAATTTCTTTTTCGGCCTGTCCGTCGGTCATTCCGGCATTGATGCGCTCGAGAATCTGGCGCTCGGTCAAGCCGGTGTTTTTGAGGCGAGAAATTTCGGCGCTGGCCATGATCGGCTGGTTATTCAAATGACGTTGAAGAACGAGCTGCACGGTCGAGTCAGAAAGGCCGATGAGCTTGAGAGTGACCGCGTCGATGCTGATGGTGTCGAGTTGATCGGCGCGCGCGATGTCGAGGATCTGCGCTTCGGTGAATCTGGCGCCGGCGAGATTGGAGGCGGATTCGGCGCTTGTGAAAAGATGTTTGCGAACATGAGCGATGCTGACCAGCTCGACGCAGGTGTCGTCGCTGATCCCGGCGTGCTTGAGTTTGACGACTTGCGCGATCTCGGGGTCGGAGACGTGGAGCCCTTTTAACTGTTCGATGTCGCTGGAAAACATGCCCGCGGCGTCGAGCGGGCGATAGTCCGTGAGAGGGTGCTGGTGGCAGCCGGCAGCTGCGAGGACGCAGGCGCAGGAGGCGAGAAGCAATCGTTGATGCGGCATATTTTCATTGTAAGCGGTGGGAAGCGAGAAACGGGCGCGTGTGCTTGGGTGATACCCGGCAGGAAGGACAGGTTAAAAAAAACGATAAATTAAATTTGGTAGACCCGTTCGACGCCGAAAACGCCGGTGACTTTTCTGATGTTGGCGAGAATGGTCTCGAGCTGGCGGCGGTCGACGATTTCGAGGCTGGCTTCGATGCGCGCGTTTTGGCGGTCGGGGCGGCTTTCGAGGCTGCGAATGTTGGATCCCGCGCCGCTGATGACGGCGGTGATTTCCGCCAGCAGACCTGCGCGGTCTTTGCCGCGAATGGAGAGTTGTACAGGGAACGTAGCGGCGCTTTCGCCGCCCCACTCAACGGCGATGCGACGTTCGGTTTGATACATCAGATTCTGCACATTCGGACACAAGCGCGTGTGCACGGCGACTCCGCGGCCGCGCGTGATGTAGCCAACAATGTCATCACCGGGAATCGGATTGCAGCATTTTGCGCGGTAGACGAGCAAGTCGTCGTGGCCTTTTACGATTAACGGCGCTTCGCCGAAGCCGAGCATGCGCTT
>DASXMM010000493.1:0-5061 GCA_036495665.1 Candidatus Acidiferrum sp.
CCGCTGTCAGTAAGCTCTTGCCGGTCATCGAAAAGGAATTAGCCCCCTTCCAGGCCCGCCCCCACTGGGGCAAACTCTTCACCATGCCGCCCCAACAACTCCACTCCCACTACAAAAAACTCCCCGAATTCATCGCCCTAACCAAAAAGTTCGACCCAACCGGCAAATTCCGCAACGACTTCCTAAACACCAACATCTTCACAACCTGAAATCGCCTCACTCAACCACATCCCGGATCCAAGCGCGCATTTCGCTTTTCGCGTTTCGTTTTTCAAATTTCGCTTTTCACGTTTCCACACATTTCCACAGCCGTATCAATTCAATTACGCCCCCGCCAACTCCTTCCAATTCCAGGACTTACTCTCTCGCCATTCGAATCCGCACGCACCGTTCGAACAGTCCCCGATAAATACAATTATCTTATTGACAACAACCCTTCCACTCTGGTAAAATCTTTCATGTTTAGCTCGCCAAGTCCCGTGGGTTCTCCCCGCTCTGGACTCCTCGATGCACTGTCCCTGGTCTCCGCCCTCTCCGTGAACTCTGCGCGCTCTGTGTCAAAGTCCATCTTCAGCCAAGCCACGGTCGCGCCGTTCTCCCGCCCCAACCGATCACTCTTTTCACTCCTTCGCAAAAACACCCCAAAGGTAAATCCAACGTTTTCAAACTCTTCCACACTCTTCAAAAAAGAGTATTCCCGCAATTCCTTACTCCTCAATCACTTCCGCACTCTTTTGCAAAACACCGGGGGTGTACACCCCAACCCTTGCTCGTTCCGCCGATCTGCACCCAAATTCAACCTTATCTCCTTTAGAATCACATTCTTCGCACACCCCTCCCCTTTAACTCCAATCAAATCAACTTCTTACGAAAAACAGTGGTGGGGTGGTCCTCAAGGGCGTCGTCCTAGCTGTCCAATCCACTCTCTCCAAGTCCGGAAGAGAGACGCCTTGTCAGCTCGGCGCTTCCTGCATAGACTCCTCCGTCACAAACGCGGAGATTCCGAGACGCGTCTGTAAACAAAGACAAATGACAAACGACAGACCAATCGAAGGAGGCGACCGCTTCCCACCGACGCGCTTCTCCGTGATCGACGCCGCGCGCAGCGCCGACGAGTCCGAGCGCACGCGTGCCATGGACACGCTTTGCGCCGCCTACTGGAAGCCCGTCTACAAATATGTCCGCCTGCGCTGGAACCGCCCCACCGAAGAGTCCCAGGATTTAACGCAGGGATTTTTTGTGCAGCTCATCGAACGCTGCCTTCTCGAAAAATTCGATCCGGCGAAAAGCCGGCTCCGAACTTACCTGCGCGTCTGCGTCGACAGTTTCGTGATGAACGAAGAGAAAGCCGCGAAACGCCTGAAGCGCGGCGGCAACACTTCGCACGTCGCGCTTGATTTTGCGGGCGCCGAAGAAGAATTAGGCGGAGCCACCACGGATCCCGCCGCGATCCCATCGCCCGAATCGCTTGAGGAATTCTTCGAGAGAGAATGGATTCGCGGCCTCTTCGAGCTGGCCGTCGAAGATCTGCGCAAGCATTGCGAAGCCAACGAACGCGAACGCACATTCCGCCTCTTCGAGGAATACGACTTGGCGGGCGACGAAAATATCTCCTACGACAAACTCGCCGCAGAATACGGAATCCCAGTCACCGACGTAACCAACGCCCTGGCGTGGGCCCGCCGCGAATTTCGTCGCGGCGCTCTAGAGCGCCTGCGCGAAATCTGCGGCAGCGAAGAAGAATTCCAGCGCGAAGCTCGCGCAGTCTTTGGCTGGGAAGCAAAGTGATCGGCTGGGAAGCCAAATGAAATCGCTCTCGGACAAAGTCATCGGCCGCCTGCGCGCAGGCACCGCGGAACCGGATCTTGGCGGCACGCGCTACCGCCTGCTGGAGCGCGTCGCTCGCGGCGGCATGGGCGTCGTCTACGCCGCCGAAGACGAAAAGCTCGAACGCCGCGTCGCGCTGAAAGTCCTCGACGTACCCGGCAGCGACGGCGATTTGGCGAACCGCTTAATGCGCGAAGCACGGGTGCTCGCGCGTCTCGAACACCCGGGAATCGTCCCCGTCCACGACGTAGGTACCCTCGCGGATGGCCGCGTCTTCTACACCATGAAATTTGTCGAAGGCCAGCGCCTCGACAAATTCATTGAAGGCGTGGAGTCCGTCCAGGACCGCTTGCGCCTCTTCCTGCGCATCTGCGAAGCCGTGGCCTTCGCTCACGCCCGCGGTGTCCTGCACCGCGACCTGAAACCCGCCAACATCATGGTCGGCCCTTTTGGCGAAGTTCTCGTGATGGATTGGGGCCTCGCAAAAATTCTGCACAACGAGCCACAAATCGAAGCTCCCTCCGCCGATTCCGAAGCCACCATCCTTGAAACGCCTACGAAGCCCCTGAAACACCCTGCCAACAACGAGAGTGCTTCCACCAGAAGTTCCGTCATCACCGGACACGGTACGGTGATGGGCACGCCCGGCTACATGTCCCCGGAACAAGCACGCGGAGAAGTGGAAGTGCTCGACGCACGCAGCGACATCTTCTCGCTCGGCGCCCTGCTGCGTTTCGTCCTTGCGCAAAAGACGCCATCCGGATTCACACCGCGCCTCGATCGCTCTCTCGAAGCCATCTACGCAAAAGCCTCCGCCGAACAGCGCGAAACGCGTTATTCCGCTGTGCAAGATTTGGGGCAGGATGTTTCCCGTTATCTGGATGGTTTGGCGGTAGGCGCGCATCGCGAAGGCATTTTCGACAAGCTGGCCCGCTTCTACCGCCGCTACCGCTTCTTTATCTTGCTGATTCTGGCCTACTTGGTGATGCGCGTCCTTCTTTTGCTGCTTTTGAAGAGATAAATCTAAAGGAATTCCAGGCCGCGTTGTAAAGAACATCAGAGAACGAAAAGGAGAGGCGGACAAAATGAACAAGATCCTGATCGGATTGCTCTTGGGAGCCTTGCTGGGAGCCATTGACGGGGGCACCGCCTGGTTCACCCCCGCCGTCCGCGCCCAGATGGTTGGCATCGTTATTGGCTCCACGATCAAAGGTCTCATCGCGGGCGTCGCTGCCGGAATCTTCGCCCGTAGAGTGAACTCCGTCCCGTTGGGCATCTTGTTCGGACTTGCCGTTGGTTGCCTGCTGGCGTTCCTGGTTGCCTACATGCAGCACGGCTACTACCTCGAAATCATGCTTCCCGGAAGCATCGTTGGAATGATCGTAGGTTTCGCAACGCAACGTTACGGCGCGCCCTCGGCAACAGCGGCACCCGCGCGCTAACAAGACACAAAACATTTCGAAAGTTTCGCTCGTAAATCCAAGGAGGGAGAACTATGTCTCGAGTCATTCATTTTGAAATACCAGCAGCAGAGCCGGACCGCGCCGCCGCATTCTACGGAAAGGTCTTCGGCTGGAAGTTCGATAAGTGGCCCGGCCCCATGGAGTACTGGATGGTGGTGACTGGCAAGGACGGCGAGCCGGGGATCAACGGCGGAATGATTAGGAAGCCGGGCGGCGTCGCGTCGACGACAAACACGATTGGCGTGGACTCCGTGGACGCGGCCGTCAAAGCGGTGTTGAAGGCCGGCGGAAAAAACATCGTGCCGAAGACGCCGATTCCGACCATTGGTTACTTCGCGTATTGCGAGGACACAGAAGGCAACGTGTTCGGCGTGATGCAAACCGATCCGAATGCGAAATGAAGTTGCCAAGAAACAAGTCGCGCTGAACAGCGTTGAGCTGAATAGCGCGGCGCTGAAAGAAAGTGCGCTGAGATATGCGGCGCGTACGCGGGAGAACGCGATGAGTATCAAGAAACCGATGCTGGGACTGGTTGTGGGAGGCACGCTGGGGCTGCTGGATGGCCTCAGCGGGTTCCTGGTGCCGTCTCTCGCACCGCTGATGGCCAGCGTCATTACGTTCTCGTTGCTGAAGGGCCTCATTTCCGGCATTGCCATCGGATACGTGTCGCAACTGGTGCATTCGATGCTCGTCGGGATTCTGGCGGGACTCGCCATTGGGGCGACGCTTAGCCTTCTGGTGATCCTGCAGGCGGGCATGGCATCGTTTTGGGGCATCATGCTGCCCGGCATGTTGCTGGGCGTCATCGTGGGTTTCGCGACGCAGAAATTCGGACGCGGAACGAAAGCGCAGCCTGCTCTACGGTGAACGGGACTCGTAAATTGCGAGCGGGGAATTTCGAGCAGCGATTTCGGATAGATCGGTCAGTAGATTGTGGTGCACAACTCAATTAGGAGGAATCGGAAACATGAAAAAGAGAACAGCAGTTTTTGCAGCAATCCTTGCGTTAGTGTTTGCTGTTGCGATCAGCTCTGCCAGAGCGGGAGGCAACGGTGCGATTGCGTTTGAGCAGCTAAAGTCTCTGGCGGGCCATTGGGAGACGGGGAAGTCGAGCACGGACAAGGCTACCTTGGACCTCGAGTTGACGGCCGGCGGAACCGCCGTGATCGAGAGGGAGAACATTACCGATAAGGGCAAAACAGTGGAGATGATTACGCTCTACTACCTCGATGGCGACCAACTCAAAATGACGCATTACTGCATGACGGGGAACCAGCCGACGATGCACGGAACCTACGCGCCGGATACAAAGACGCTGACCTTTGACTTCGAGGGCGCAACCAACTTGAAGAGTCCGAACGACGGACACATGCACCACGCCGTGTACACCTTCATCGACAGCGATCATCTCAAAACGGCCTGGACCTTCCAAAAGGATCAAAAAGAGGCCTTCACGGAAGATGTGACGTACGTGCGGACGAAGTAGCCGGCGAATGACGGAAAGCACGAAAATCGAAATACGAAATGCGAAAACCGAATCGCACATTTGTAAAGGGCAGGCTCAAGGCGAGCTTGCCCTTTCCCCATGTGCCGCATATAGAATGGCGCGCATCCAACAGTCGGGGGCGTTGCCATGGGATTTGCGGACTTTCGCAATCATAAATATCTGAGCATTGAAACTTTCAAGAAGAGCGGCGAGGGCGTGAAAACGCCGGTGTGGTTCGCGGCCGATCCGGCGGCCGAACTTTCGAGCGACGAAGCACGGCTCTAC
>DASXMM010000494.1:0-5753 GCA_036495665.1 Candidatus Acidiferrum sp.
TCCGAGGACGAAGACGGCAAACAGTCGCGAGCCATTATTATCTCGCACGGAGTTTCTGCTCAGGGGGAAGATTTGATGGATTCTTGAAGTTCCTTGGCGCACCCGCGCGGCACGTGGTTGGGCTGGCCAACAGGTCCCTCAATGCAGTGCATCGAATTTTCTTCTTGACAACCGGACGCAATTTCATAATATGGCACACGTGCCACATCGTAAGACAGCCGATTCGCCATACAAAGTGCAGGTCTTGGACCGTGCCCTTGCCGCCCTGGGGATTTTGGCCAACTCTGCGAGTGATTGCAGCCTTGCGGAATTGTGCTCCGCTCTGGGACTGCACAAGAGTACCGTGCACCGCATCATGATGGTTCTCGAGCAGCAGCGGATGGTCGTCAAGAACGAGGACTCGGGTCGATACCGTTTGGGACTGAGACTTTTTGAATTGGGATCCAGGGCCATCGACGGACTCGACCTTCGGGGACGAGCGAGGCCGTATCTCAATCGCCTGCAAGACACATTTGGCGAGACCGTTTTTCTCTGCATTCTCGATGAAGGACAAGTTTTCTACATGGAGAAAGTCGAATCGCAGCGCAGCGTGCGCACCGCCTGTACCGTGGGGAGTCGGGCACCCGCGTACTGCACCGCGGTAGGAAAGGCCATGCTTGCGGAGCTTCCGGAACAGGAAGTGACTCGTATCGTTCGACGGTGGGGATTAAAGCCAATTACCAAGAATACGATTACGACGCCGGCGGCGCTCAAAGAGGAACTAAAGGCAATCCGGGCGCGCGGCTACGCGATCGATGAGGAAGAAAAGGAAGAAGGGCTTCGCTGCGTTGGCGCAGCTGTGCATTCTCATTCAGGAAAGCTGTACGCGGCGATGAGTATCTCGGGGCCGGCGTTTCGGATAACCAAAGAAAGAGTTCCCGAAGTCGGCCGTGCACTCATGCAGGCGGCATGTGACCTGTCCGCGGAATTGGGGTACCAGGCTACGCCTTCGGAGTTGATTCGCGGCGCGGCCAGCTAAAAAAAGGTTTAACGGCCCGGCGAAAGCCGGGCTTTTTTCTGGGCCAATCATAATACGGGACGCTGTCCCATAATGCGGTACGGCACAGGTCGAGGCGAAGTTGCTGTACCGCAGGGTCGAGAGAGCGTTTGTAAATCGGCGCAGAGGTGCCCTGCGCCAGCGACAGGAGAAACCTATGCTTGGGAAACTCGGAGTCGTATCTTTCGTGTTGTTGTTCACCATGCTTTCTTCCGGCCGTGTGATGGCGCAAATTACCTCAACCACCATATACGGCCAGGTGACGGACTCGGCTGGCGGCGTGGTGCCGGGCGCTCAAGTGTCCGTGACGAATACGGACACAAACCTATCCCGAACGGCAGAGACGAATGGGGAGGGTGAATACCGGATTGAGCTGCTTCCTATCGGGAACTACAAAGTGGAGATCACCAAGAAGGGTTTCAAAAAAGTTGTTCGAAACGGCGTCGTGCTGGAAGTAAACGTTCCCGCCCGTGTGGACGCTGCGATGCAGCTCGGCGATGTGAATGATACGGTCACCGTTACCGCAAGCGTTCCCCTGATCAACACGACCAGTCCCGAAATCGGACGCACCATCGAGAATACGGAAATCCAAAACGTGCCGCTGGTGAATCGCAACGCGTACCAGCTTCTCGAGCTAACGCCCGGAGTGCAAAACAGCAGCTTCAATCCTGGCCAGCCCAATCCGGTGATCACGCTTGGATATCCCGAACAGCGAACGTTTATCAACGGGGGCGTGGATGGCGGTGCGGGCTCGGTGAGCTATTACCTCGACGGCGGAATCAACATGACCGGATTGCGAAATACCGGCAACATCCTTCCCAACCCTGACGCCATTGAGGAATATCGCGTGGAAACCAACAACTACGACGCAGAGTACGGGAAGATGTCCGGCGGAGTGATCACTGTCCTCACCCGATCGGGCACGAATAATTTTCACGGCTCGCTCTTTGAATACTGGCGCGACAGCGCGCTGAATGCCAACAACTGGAACTCTGTCCTGGCGACCCCTCCTCTCCGGAGAAACCAATTCGGCGGGACCCTGGGCGGCCCGATTATCAAGGACAAAACATTTTTCTTTGTCTCTTATCAGGGGCTGCGGCAACTGAGCAGTTTTTTTGAGAACAGCGCGGTCGTTCCGACCGCTGCCGAGCGGGGCGGAGACTTTACCGGCGTGGTGGCTGCCCTGCCAAGCCAGTATACCTGCGGCTCTCCGACGATTATCTGTCCCTCCCTTCTCGATCCCACCGCGCAGAAATTGTTGAACCCCACCGGAGCTGCCGCGGCATTTCCCACCATTCCAGTCGCGAACGCGGCAAAGAACATCTGGGAGGGAACGATCGCCAGTCCCTACAACACCGATGAATTTATTATCAAGCTGGACCACAATCTCTCCGCTAACCATCGGCTGAGCGGGAGCTATTTCTATACGACGGGCACCAACGCCGTCCCTCCCTTGAACTCCACGAGCGGGCAGCCCAACGGCAACATTCCTTGGGCCGTCCAGCAATTCAACTGGACGCAGGACAATCTGAATCTCAGCGAGACGTGGACAGCTAGCCCCACTTTGGTGAATCAGGCATGGCTCGGCTATACGCGGAATTTTGGCGGCCGGCTGAACTCGCCCGCAACCTCCCTAGGCGACCTCGGCTCTGAATTCACCATCGAGGGGCCACACTCGCTTCCGCAGATCACGGTGACCGGCTTCTTTACCGCCGCCAGCGCCATCGCTGGACCAGTGGCCGGGTCGAATTTCTACACTGCGCGCGATGTGGTCACCGATAGCCACGGCCGCCATTCAATTGCCTTCGGCGCCGACGAAACTCTCGACAAGGACATTCAGCAGACTCTTTTGAACAACTATGGCGTGTTCGGATTCAACGGCACCAATATCAAAGACGCCGTGAGTGGAAAAACCGTTGCCGTTCCCGCTCTCGCCAATTTCGTGATGGGCCTGCCCACGTCCATTTCCCAAGACGCTCCCGTAACTGGCTACACGAACAGTTGGAGCACGGGTCTTTTCGTGCAGGACAATTTCCGAATCCTCCCCCGCCTGACCCTCAACCTGGGTCTCCGGTGGGATATCCAAACGCCGCCCACGGATCCCCGGAATCGGGGTACCAGCTTTGAAGAGGGCGTACAATCTGTGGCCTTCCCGGACGCTCCGCTCGGAGCTTTATTCTTCGGCGACCCTGGCATTACGCGGGGAATCGTGCCGATCCGGTGGCACCATGTCTCTCCTCGAGTCGGACTCGCATGGGATCCCTTCGGCGACGGCAAGACTTCTATCCGGGCTGGGGCAGGCGTTTTCTACGGCAGCGTTTCCGGCAACGAATGGAATACCGTAACCAATTTCGAGCCGTCCGCCATACGCTATACATTTACGAACGCGACTCAGCAGGTGACGGGCTCAGGGCTGACCGCTGTTCCCCAGGGAGCCACGCTTACGTGCCCGTACAACAAACTGATAGCGAATAATGGCTCGGGCGCTCCGCTTGGCTCGACGGTAACATGTGGCAGCGGCGCGGGCCCCGGCCTCACCGGCACGGATCCGTTTCCATTTGTTCCGGGTCAGTTCCTTACGCCTGGAGGGCCGTTCTTCGGTTTCGCCAAGAATTTCCAGTGGCCCTACAGTTACCAGCTCACTTTCTCCGTTCAACGTCAGATCACCTCAAATTTCAGCGTCTCGGCCGCCTACGTAGGCACTTTGAGCCACGATTTGCCGTTCGCGCAGGATATCAATGCTCCGGCTACTGGTGCGCTCACTCCCACCTGCGCAACCAGTGCCTCAGGCAACATAACGAACCGCCGCCCAATCGACAACGCTGGCGTGCCCACTTGCGCGGGACCTGGGAGCCCATTTGGCACCGTTCTACTTGCGCAATCCAATCAGACAGCCTCCTACAGCGGTCTACAAACCACAGCTCAGTTGCGCGTCACGCACGGAGTGATGCTGTACGCCTTTTATACCTTCAGCCACACGTTTGATAGCGTCCAGCTGGACAACAACACCACCCAGGGCGGCGCCGAAGACATGACCAATCTAGGGCTCGAACGCGGGCCAGCTGATTTCGATATCCGCCATCAATTCGTGACCGCAGTGGTTTGGCAGCTGAATTATTACAAGGGAGAGAGTGCTCTCCGGCGAGCATTTTTGAACGGTTGGGCGGCTTCTTCGATCGTCAATATCCACAGTGGTTTGCCGTTTACCATTCTCAACGGAAAAGACGCCAACTTGACCGGGAACAGCTCCACGGAACGCGCCGAACTCGTGCCCGGAGTGAATCCGGTCTTGAGCAATCGGACTGCAGCGGAGTGGTTCAATACCGCTGCGTTCTTGCAAAACCCCGCAGCCTTGACCAATGGAGTTGCCGTCAACGGAGACTCCAGCCGTAACATGCTACGCGGCCCGACGTTCAAGGACGTGGACTTGGCCATCTCGCGCGACTTCAGCTTGTCTCATTTCCGCGAGGGTATGAGCATCCAGCTTCGCGCTGACGCCTACAATGTGTTCAACATCGTGAGCCTCACTCCCCCGGTGGGCAATGGCGCCACCGTGGGTTCCTCGACTTTCGGGCAAATCACGTCGGCCAGTGCAATGCGCCAGTTGCAGCTTGGTTTGCGTTTCACCTTTTAGGTCGAATCAAGAAGGAGTGGTTTATGAGTGCGCAATCCGCAGTTGACATAGAAAAGATGGTGTTTCGAAACACCCATTCGAAAGCGGGACGGCACGTTTCGGTGACGCCGCAAAACAGCACCATGAAGCACCTCGGCTATGGGCGCGTGATTCTGAACGCGTCCACTCCAGCCGCCGCCTTCACGAACGAAGGACGCGAGACAGCTTTGATCTGTTTGTCTGGCGCTGCAACGGTTAAAACAGCGGGACGGGCGTTCGAACTTGGCCGCTACGACTCCGTATACATACCGCGCGACTCGTCGATTGAAGTTTCGACGAAGAACGAAACGGACCTCGCAGAATTTTCGTCCGACGTCGAAGGCAAGTATCCGCTGAAGTTTGTTCGCTACGCCGAAGCATCGCAAGACCCGGGGCTGAAGTTCAGCGCCGGCGGACCGGGTTCGTCGCGCCAATTAAACATGATCATCGCGAAAAATGTGGAAGCGGGCAGACTGGTCGTCGGGTTCACGCATTCCGACCCTGGCAACTGGACCAGTTGGCCGCCGCATGAACACGCCAAGATGCTGGAAGAAATGTATGTTTACTTCGACATGCCGGAGCCTGCTTACGGCATACAACTCGTTTATACCGACACTGAATATCCAGAACTTGTGACGGTGGTCCGAGATGGCGACGCGGTATTAATGCCAAGCGGCTATCACCCGAATGTTTCCGTGCCCGGGCATCGCATCGCTTTTCTGTGGGCGATGGCCGCGCATCGCGAGGTAGAAGACCGGCAATTTGGTGTCGTAAATATTCAGCCCGGGTTTCAACAGGGGGGATCTGGACTCGAAACGGGCCGTAAGTAAAAGGATCGCGTAGCTCCAAAGGAAGTACATGCAGGAAGGCAACTCGATACTGGCTGGAGAGTCTAGCCCTGGCGCGGAAGTCTCCGCGGGAACAATTGCTCGACCGCAAAGAACTGGCATTCTTGCCGGCCATTTCCGTTGGTTCATCTGTGGCTTATTATTTTTGGGGATAACCAAAAACTACATGGATCGCCAGGTCTTGGGTGTCCTGAAAGGCCCGCTTCAGCACGAATTT
>DASXMM010000495.1:0-5956 GCA_036495665.1 Candidatus Acidiferrum sp.
CCCCTGAAGTATTCACCCCGCGAATCTCAGAAATCTCCGGCGAAGTCACCGGCTGCTTATAAGCGATCACCGCAAGCGTCTCCAGCGCCGGCATCGTCAACCGCAGAGGCGGCCGCAAACTCTTGATAAATCTCCGCACCACATCATGCTGCTGCGGCTTTGTATAAAGCTTGTACCCTCCAGCCACCGCCCGAATCTCGATCCCCCGCTCCTCAGAGCCATAACTCGCCACCAACTCATCCAGCGAAGCCTGCACCACCAGCTTCTCCTCCGCGAGCGCCCTAGCAAGCTGCTCAATCGTAGCCGGCTCATCCGCCGCATAAATAATCGCTTCAAGCGCCGCTTTTCGTTCTTCGTTTGTCATTCACAAACCCCTGTGCCTCGTCTACCTGTATTCCTCGTCCACCAACCGAATCGCCCCATTCTCATCAAACACCACGTCAAACGCCTTCCCCTTCTTCACCACAATCTCTCCAAACTGTTTCTCCTGCGCCAACCCCACCGCCTGCAATTTCACCATCTCCAGCACCGCCAAAAACGCCACGATCATCGCGTGCCGCGAAGGACAAGCCTCAAAAAACCGAATCAAGTTAACGCTATTCTCCGCGCTCGCCAGAATCTGCGCCCGCAAAGCCGCAATCATCTGCGCCACGGTAAACTGCTCGTGCTGCAACTCAATCCGCGAAACTTCCTTCCGCCGCTCCAAAACCTGCTGAAACACTTTTACGAGATCGACGAGCGACACCACCAGCTCGCCCTCAGTCCCCTCATCGTTATAAAGCGATTTGTCCGGCTTCGACCAAACATTCTCCTCAATCTGTTGTTTTTGGTACAAAAGTTGAGCGGCGTTTTTAAATTTTTCGTGCTCCACCAGGCGTTGCACCAACTCTGCCCGCGGATCGCCCTCCGCGCCTTCTTCCGCACCCAAAGGATCCGGCGGCAAAAGCATCTTCGACTTGATGTAAATCAAAGTTGCCGCCATATAAATAAAATCCGCCGACACATCCACATTCAATTCTTCCAACTTGTGCAGGTATTCGAGGTATTGCGCCGTAATCGACGAAATCTGAATGTCGTGTATGTTCATCTCCTGCTTCTTGATCAAATCAAGAAGCAAGTCGAGCGGCCCTTCGTACAAAGGTATGTTCACCTTGTAAGCCGCGTTCCCCGTCATTTTGTTTCCTGGCGTCGCCATCTATTCCTTCTCATGTGGCACAGACTTCAGTCTGTGCTCTTCTCTCTCAGTCCTTGCTCTTCTCTTCTTTGCCCTCAACTTGACCAGCACAGACTGAAGTCTGTGCCACCTCAATACTTGCACTGGACCAAGGCCATCCGGATTCTTCCCTAACAAGCCCAGCCGCAACAGGATTCCTCTCAATATATTGCTTCACCTTTGCTAATTCCGCCTCATCCCGAATCCAGTGATCAAAGGATTCGTCTTGCCAGAAATACTTTCCCGTTCTGCCGAGAAGGAGATTCGCCTGGCGAGCCGTGGACCCTTTAATTGCCTTAGTTATGGCCGCCATGGGTGCCCTCGGTTCCATCAAGAGGTGCACATGATTGGGCATCACGACCCACGCGTGCGCCCGGCACAACCCTTTTTTCTCAACGTTCTTTATCCCTCCAACAACCAGCGAAGCGATCGGCGGATCTTTGAGCCAGAGCGGCCCGGAAGAAGCTTTGTCCAGTTCCAGGTCATACTCTCGGAAGCGCTTTCCCAACTCGTTCGTCTTGCTGGCGCGCAGGCCAGCCATCACCATTTCCGGAAGGCTTCCACTGAGCCTCCACGTTAGGAACAGATCGCGTCCCTCAGGCTGCCAGTGCGGTAGCGTGCGTTCGTAGTAGCGCTCGTTCTCACTCACTTTGACCTTACCCGTTCAAAACCCACAGGCTGAAGCCTGTCCCACCCAAGTGGCACAGACTTCAGTCTGTGCACAAGTCAAAATCATCCAAGTGGCAACCCACCCGTCACTTCCTTGCGCTTCTTCTCCCAGCCAAAGACTGCTTCGCGGACTCGCTCCATTGTGCCTTGCGCGACGCGGCGTGCGCGCTTCGAGCCCTCGTCGATCATTTCGAGCACGCGGGCGGGCCGCTTCTCATACTCCACCCGCCGTTCCCGCACTGGCGCAATCCACGCAATCAAATGATCCGCCATCTTCGCCTTGCACTCAATGCACCCAATTCCCGCCGTCCGACAACCCTCCGCCGCCCAAGCCAAGGTCTCCGGCGTCGAGAACAGTTTATGCCAGTCATACACCGGACACACGTCCGGATTTCCCGGATCCGTCCGCCGCTTCCGAGCCGGGTCCGTCACCATCACTTTCGTCTTCTTCCGAATCTCCTCGTCTGTCTCGCTCAAAGTAATCGCATTCCCATAACTCTTCGACATCTTGCGCCCGTCAAGCCCAGGTATCCTCGGCGTTTTCGTCAGCATCACCCCCGGCTCGACAAGTTTTCCCTCGAAAGCAAAAAACTCGTCGAAATGGGGTGTCTTCTCTCTAAAATTCTGAATTCCGTCTTTGAGAGCTATCTCACGCATTTTTGCCCGGATGAACGAGGAGCGACTTGTATGCTCTTCGACGAGCTGCGGCAGATTCACTTTTTCAGGGAGCATCTTCGCCAAAATATCGTCAGCAAACTTGTCCGCGTCAACTCCTCTACGCCAGTCTAGGCCGAAAAAAGTGTTGAAACGTCTCACGAGTTCTCTGCTGAACTCAACGTGTGAGACTTGGTCTTCACCAACCGGCACGAAAAGCAAAACTTCCGAGTCGCTGTAAATCACGATATCTGCCGTTTGTAGCGTGGGATATCCGAGAAATCCGTACATATGCAAGTCTTTGCTCTTAATGTTATCCAACGCCTCTTTGTATGTTGGCACCCGCTCCAACCACCCGAGCGGCGTCACCATGGATAACAACAAATGCAACTCCGCATGCTCTGGCACCAAAGACTGCTGAAAGATCACCGACTTCTCCGGATCGAGCCCCGCCGCCAGGTAATCCGTCATGATTTCGATTGTGTTTTGGGCTACTGCTGACGTGTCCGCGTAGTCACTCGTGAGCGCGTGCCAATCGGCGATGAAGTAGAAGCATTCGAACGTCGGGTCGGCTTGCAGGCGGACCCAGTTTTCGAGAGCGCCAAAGTAATGACCGATGTGCAGCCTGCCCGTCGGCCGCATCCCGCTAACCACTCGCTTCTTCTTTTCCTCAGTCCCCAATCGTCTCTCCTAGTTTCCACAGCAACACCAGTGTAGGGGCGCGCTTCAGCGCGTCCCCCCTTTGCTGTAGACCACACCGGGGACGCGCTGAAGCGCGCCCCTACATTTCCTTACCTTTGGGCGTTTTCTTCCATGGTGGTGCCCACGTCGTGCTATTCGGCACTTTTCTTGGCCATTCCACCGTAAACGATCCCGAGAACGGATACCCTTCCGGCTCCGCCACCATTCCCTGCCGAACCGGATTCATCCAAATGTACCAAGCCACGGCCTCCGAATCCTCGGCTCTACGTAAAACATGATCGTAAAATCGCCGCTCCCAAAAACGCGGAGGCAGTTCGTGACGAAAAATATAACCGGTACTCTGCTTCCACTGCGCCACGAATTTCACCACATCGGAGTCTGCATTTTGCCCTTCAACGAGAATATGCACGTGATCTGGCATGACACAAAACGCATGCACGAGAACGTTCATTCTAGCAGCTACGTTTCTCAACTCTTCGATCGCCACGCTGGCGCGGGCGGAGTCCTGGAAAATGCATCGGCGGTGCTCAGCACATACGGTCACGAAATAAATCCGCTTCCCAATATACTCGTCGCGGGCCAAACGAATATTTTTGCGCGGAACAATCATCGCAAGTCTTACCTACGTTACCTCATTACATCCGGGCGAATGTAGGGGCGCGCTTCAGCGCGTCCCTCTTTGGCTCGACGTCCAAACATGGGACGCGCTGAAGCGCGCAACTACACACTCCTGCCGAGTAGCTCGCGGGCGATAATCATCCTCTGTATTTCGCTGGTCCCCTCGTAAATCGTTATCACCCGCGCATCGCGGTACATCCGCTCGACATCCGTCTCCCGCGAATACCCCGCACTGCCATGAATCTGAACGGCTTTGGCCACCACTCGGTTGACCATTTCGCTGGCATACAACTTTGCCTTCGACGACGCTGCCCCGAGCTTCCCCGGATGCGCGTCCTTCAACCACGCCGCGTGATACACCAACCCGCGCGCCGCCTCGATCTCCGTCTGCATATCCGCCAGCATCCACTGAATCGCCTGAAACTCGCCAATGGTCTTCCCAAAGGCGCGCCGGTGCTTTGCGTATTTGACGGACTCGTCCAGGGCCCCCTCGGCCAATCCCAGCGCTACCGAGGCGATGCCGATTCGCCCGCCGTCCAGCGCGCTCAACGCAATCTTCAGCCCTTGCCCTTCTTCGCCCAACCGGTTCTCGCGGGGCACTTCGCAATCGTTCAGCAAAATCTCTACCGCCGGCGAACTCCGCTGCCCCATTTTGTCTTCATGCCGCCCGACCTTGAACCCCGGGAACCCCGGCTCAACCAGAAATGCGCTGATGCCCTTACTGCCCGCGTCGGGATCGGTCTTCGCAAACACGATGAACAGGCCTGCGACTTGTCCGTTCGAGACCCACGTCTTCGTCCCATTCAACCGATAGACATCGCCGCTCGGCGTGCCCAGGGCCGCCCCACCCCAATCTCCCGCACCGAGCGCCAGCGCTGGTGCTGGCGACGCCGGACGTGGCACAGACTTCAGTCTGTGCTCTTCTCCGTCGCCCACGCCCAGCCCGACACCGACGCGTGCCACCGTAGTCGCGCGCGCCTGAATCCCCGCAGCGTCCGAGCCGGCCGCGGGTTCGGTCAAGCAAAATGCTCCGAGAATTTCTCCCGTGGCCAGGCGGCGAAGGTATTTTTTCTTTTGCTCTTCGGTGCCGAATTTTGTCAGCGGAACTTGCACCGCGGAATTCGTCACGCTGAGCGAGGTCGCCATGCCGGCGTCTACGCGCGCCACTTCTTCCAGCATCAACACATACGAAAGCGTATCGAGTCCCGGGCCGCCCCACTCTTCGGGAATCATCATCCCGCAGCAGCCCATCTCCGCCAGCTTTTTGATTTCTTCGGCAGGAAAACGCTCTTCGCGGTCACGCTGCTTCACGGATGGGCGCACTTCCGCCTCCATGAATTGGCGAACCGTATCCCGTATCAGTTTTTGGTGGTCGTTAAGCGAAAAATCCATCGTCACATTGTACGCGAGGTACGCACGATGCTAACACAGTTGCTGTCTGCTTAACGAAGCTGCGAAAGGACCATCTAAAGCTTAAACAGTTCGCGGAGGCGCTTGGCCTGGACGCGGCTTACGGGGACCTCGGTGGATTTTTTGTCGTTCATTTTGAGGATGAAGGTGGAGTTGAACCACGGGACCACTTCTTTGATGTGCTGCGTGTTGACGAGATAGGACCGATGGGGGCGCCAGAAGGACTCGGAATCGAGCGTGGCGTTTAGTTCTTCGAGGGTGCGGTAGTTTGACGAGCCTTCGACGTCGCGCGTGACGACCATGATCGCGCTGCCGTCGACTGTGGCAAAAATAATGTCGTCGCCGTTTACGAGCAGGAGGCGCTGCTGGGATTGCACCAGGACTTTTACTCTTTGCGGCGTGCTTTTGACGGCGCCGAGTTGGTTGACGAGCTGCTCGAGGCGCTCGGTTGTGGAGGTTTGCGTGTCGAGCATTTTGCGAGCGCGCTGAATGGCTTTCGCGATGCGCGCTTTGTCGAACGGTTTTAAAACGTAGTCGACGGCGTTTACGTCGAAGGCCTGGACGGCGTACTGATCGAAGGCCGTGGCAAAAACCACGTGTGGAATTTTCATGCGGCGCTCGACTAGTTTTTTTAGCACGCCGAAGCCGTCGAGGCCGGGCATTTGCACGTCGAGAAAAACGAGGTCGGGC
>DASXMM010000496.1:0-4671 GCA_036495665.1 Candidatus Acidiferrum sp.
ATCGATTAAGCTGATCATCGACCATTCCGGAACGTCCTTTGGCGTGACTTTTTCCCAGGTTTTGCCTTCGTCGCGCGTTACATGAACCAATCCATCATCGGTGCCGGCCCAGAGAACGCCTTGCTGCTTCGGCGATTCCGCGAGGCTGAAGATAACGTCGTAGTATTCGACGGTGTACTGATCTTTCGTGAGCGGGCCGCCGGAGTCCTGCTGCTTGGATTTGTCGTTGCGCGTGAGGTCCTGGCTGATGGCTGTCCAGTTGCGTCCCGAATCGTTCGAGCGAAACACGCACTGCGCCGTGTGGTAAATCACATCGGGATTGTGTGAGGAAATCACAATGGGCATGGTCCAGGTGTAGCGGTATTTTTGCAGCGCGGCCGCGTGGCCGTTCGGATCTTCGGGCCATTCCTCGATACTTTGCGCTTGATTGATGCGGCGATCGTAGCGCGTGAGGATGGGCCCTTCGTCGTCGGCGTAGACGATGTTCGAATCGCGCGGGTCGGGAACGATGTAGCCACTCTCGCCGCCGCCGACGGCGTCCCAATCGCCCATGGCAATGTAGCCGTGGTCGCTGCGCGTGCGGATGCCGATCGAAGAGTTGTCCTGCTGCGAACCGTACACACGATATTGAAAATCGTTGTCGGCGGCGACGTGGTAAAACTGTGCCGTTGGCTGATTATCTTGCGTGGACCAGTTCTTGCCGCCGTCGACGCTGATGGTAGCGCCGCCGTCGTTTCCGTTGATCATGCGGTTTGTGTTGTTGGGATCGATCCACAGCGCGTGATGATCGCCGTGCGGTGCGTTGAGGCGCGCAAAGGACTTGCCTCCGTCCGAAGAAGCGTAAAGGCCGGTGTTGGCAATGTAAACGCCGCTGACATTCTTGGGATCGGCCCAGACGTGCGTGAAATACCAGGCGCGCTGCGTAAAGCGATGGTCGTCTGTGATGAGCGCCCAATTCACGCCGCCGTCGTCGCTGCGGTAGAGGCCGCCTTTCTTGGCTTCAATCAGCGCGTAGACAACGTTTGAATCCGCGCCGGAGACCGCAACGCTGATGCGCCCGAGCGTGCCTTCGGGCATTCCGTTGCCTTCGACGCGCTTCCAAGTCGTACCGTCGTCATTCGAACGATAGAGCCCATCCTTGTCGCCGCCGCTGTTCAGCGTCCACGGCGTGCGCCAGCCTTCCCACATCGCAGCAAAAAGCACATGAGGATTGTGAGGATCGAAAACGACATCGATGCCGCCGGTGCGATCGTCGAGGTAGAGAACTTTTTCCCACGTTTTTCCGCCATCGCGTGTGCGATAGATGCCGCGGTCGGAATTCGGGCCGTAGGCATGGCCGAGCGCGGCAACAAACACAATGTCCGGATTCGTGGGATGGATGATCACGTCGCCGATGTGGCGCGTTTCTTTGAGGCCGACGTTTGTCCAGGTCTTGCCAGCGTCGGTGGATTTGTAAACCCCATCTCCGAAAGAGATGTTGCCGCGGATGCAGGCCTCGCCCGAACCGGCGTAAATCACGTTGGGATCGGAATCCGCAACGGCAATAGCGCCGATCGATGAGATGGGCTGCTTGTCAAAAAGCGGATCCCACGATATGCCGCCATCGGTCGTTTTCCAGACGCCGCCGCTAACCGCGCCAAAATAATACGTGTACGGCTGACTGGGCACGCCCGCGACGGTGATGACGCGGCCACCGCGGAATGGACCGATGAGCCGCCATTTCATTCCACCATAAGTCTTAGAGTCGATTTGCTGTGCACTGACGGCAAGCGACGCGGTAAAGATAAGAACGCAGACGAGAAGAAAGTAAGAGAGCGGCTGGCGAAGGAATTTCACACGAACCTCCATAGGCATGTGGTGAAACGTTGCATGGTATCACGGCGGAAAGAGAAAGAATCAATGCAGGGTTCGCAGAGGGAAGAGAGAACACGAAGAGGCCCGCGATGAGAAGCATTTTTGAAATGGCGTCCGGCTGAGATAGGATGCAGGCGACATGAGTGCGCAGAAAACGTACGATGTGGCGGTGATTGGGGCGGGGGTGTTTGGCGCGTGGACGGCTTGGCACCTTGCGCGGCGCGGGCGGCGCGTTGTGCTGGTCGATGCGTACGGACCGGGGAATGCGCGAGCCAGTTCGGGCGGAGAGTCGCGCATCATTCGGATGGGCTACGGAACCGACGAGATTTATACGCGCTCGTCACAGCGCTCGTTGGCGCAATGGCAGAGTTTTTGCCTGGCGACCGGGCAGCGGCTGTTTCACGAAACGGGAGTGCTCTGGCTTGCGGGTGAAGACGATTCTCGCCTCCGCCAGACGATGGCGACGCTGAAGCGCTGCGAAGTGCCGTTTGAAGAGATGGATCGCGCGGCGCTCGAAAAGCGCTATCCGCAGATTTCGTTTGAAAGAGTAACGCGCGGATTCCTGGAGCCGAAGAGCGGCGTGCTGCTGGCACGACGAGCGGTTGCGGCGGTTGTCGAAGACGCCGTGAAGCAAGGTGTGGAGTTTCGGATTGCGAAGATCGAGACGCCGCACGGAACCGGAGCGCTGAAGAGCGTCACTTGCAGCAACGGCGAGTCGATCGCGGCGGGGCAGTTTGTGTTCGCGTGTGGTTCCTGGCTTGGCAAAGTCTTCCCGGAGATTCTTGGTCACAGAATTTTTCCAAGCCGCCATGAAGTCTTCTTTTTTGGCGTTCCCGCCGGAGACGATCGTTTCGCACCACCAGCCTTGCCGACATGGCTCTTCCAGGAAGATGAATATTACGGAATGCCTGACCTCGAAGGCCGCGGTCTGAAAATTGCGCTCGATCATCATGGTGAGCGCGTCGACCCGGATACGCAGTCGCGTCTGCCAACGGCTGCCGAAGCGGAAGTTGTCGAGAAATACGTCGCGAGCCGTTTCCCTGCAATGCGAAATGCGCCGGTGGTCGAGACGCGCGTCTGCCAATACGAAAATACCTCGAACGGCGATTTTCTGATCGACCGGCATCCGCAAATGGAAAATGTGCGGTTCGCTGGCGGCGGATCAGGCCACGGGTTCAAGCACGGACCAGCGGTGGGCGAATATCTTGCCGCGCAACTTCTCAACAAAGCCAAACCCGAGCCGCGATTTTCGCTGGAGACTAAAGCGACGACCCAAAACCGCGCCGTATATTGATCCCGCGTGCTACAAAGCCGCGACACATTCGCAACGGCAAGTGAGGTTGCCTGCCTGCGAACGAGAAATATTAGGCCTTGGGAGTGCGACGGCGGGCGTGGAAAGCAGAGATACCGCGTCTTACGCGCCGGGCTTTCTCGGCGTAGAGGTCCTGGTCGGCTTCCGAAAGTAATTTTTCGATTCTTTCTCCGTCACCACGATAAATCGAAATGCCGATGCTGGCGGACAGCTTGGGTTGCTCCTCGTCTTCGGACATGACTATGCGAATGCGATTGGCGACGTGCTGCGCTTCTTTGTCCTGCGATTCAGGCAACACGAGAGCAAATTCGTCACCGCCGTAGCGAGCGGCGGTGTCGATGGCGCGGCAATGAATACGCAAGATCGCTGCGAGGCGGCAGAGCGCGCGGCTGCCAACAAGATGCCCGAAGCGATCGTTGATTTTTTTAAGTCCATCGAGATCGAGGAGCAAGACGGCGAAGGACCGGCCGGTGCGGTTAGTGCGCTCGGTTTCGTTTTCGAGGACGTCCAGTAGACGGCGGTAGTTGGCGAGGCCGGTGAGCGGGTCGCTAACGGCCAAGTGACGGACTTGTTCGAAGAGGCGCGCGTTATCGAGAAGCGCGCCGCCAAGAGCCAGGGCGTAACTGCTTACTGTAAGCACCTGGGCGAGCACGAAGGGTGCATCGAGAAGCCGCTCAGACTGGCACGCTGCGAGCTGAGCGGAGAAGTTCATCCAGGCCGCTGCGTAGATGGTGCGGTCGAAGGCAGAGTCTCCGGAGTCGAGCCGGCGACGATACCAAATCACTGCGGCGAGAAAAATTACCCCGGGCAGGAGTTGCTGCGCACTGGGAATAAACGCGCCAGGATGACGGGAGACTTGCGGAGGCAGGCGGCGAAGAGCGGCAGTGATCAGATACGTGAAACCAACCACCGCGAGCAAGGCGCCGGTGATTTCGATTTTAGTGTGCCGGGAGCGCGGGATGAATCGTTCCGCGAGCAGCGCGACGAGGAGCAACAACGCCAGAGTCACGCGGCTGAGCCACCATGCGACGGGCGCCCACGTGGCCCGCGCGGGAGAATCCTGCGAGAACTGAAAGAAAAGAACGCTCGAGGCTGAAAGAACAGCGCCAGAAAGAAGATAGCCACCGCCGAGAATCAGCGAGATGCGATCCTGGGTGCCCTGGAAGCGAACGAACGCTAGCGCGGCGAAAACGAACGCCAACAAGGCGGTAATGACCTGGAGATAGCCCTGGAGAACAGGATCGGGCTCAAGAGCGAAAGGCCGCAGCCAGTAGGCGATGAAGAATGCGAGCGAAAAGCCCAATACATGCCACAAAACGACATTTGTGGGACTGCGACCGGTCATTCCAGTTTCCCCGTCCATAACCATTGGCCCTCGACTGGGACGAGGTGCTACTTAATTAGACTACGTGCGCAAGCGAACTGTTGCGGGTAAAGTAAGTGAGCTTTAACGAAGAGACACTGACTGTGGAAATTCTTCCTACTGTACTTTCGTACAGGTGCGT
>DASXMM010000497.1:0-5313 GCA_036495665.1 Candidatus Acidiferrum sp.
GTCTGCGGGATCAAAATCACAATCGTGATCGTGACTCCCCCGAATCGATACGCTCCGTCCGCTCGCACCGTCCGGGCCGAATGAACCAAAACCGTCCACCCACTCCACGCAGCTCGTTTCTCTCCACCCTCGTCCGCAGGCTCCATATCTCCGCGCCCTCTTCGCCCTCTGCGTTTCCGCGAACTCCGCGTAAATCTCCTTCTTTTCTTTTCAGCCCTTGCGTCGTTCCTTCTCTAATCCTCAAACGAGCCCGATGTAACAAAACTTCCCCAAAATCCCCATTGACAGAACATTACTTCTGCTGTATAGTACGCATCAGGTAGAATTGCGAACCGACCCATAGCGCCAGGATCCTCGCTGGCGCTTTTGCTTTTAGTAGCTGTTTTTGGTGGCACGGGGCTTCAGCCCGTGCGCTTTTGCGGTCGAACCACGCTGACCAAGACTGGCAACAAAGTCACCTTCGCCTTGGCCAAAGACTCGCAGGTTGCTCAAACCCTAAGTATCTTTAGAATGAGCACCTATGAAAATGTCTCAAAACAAATAACTTTAACTCCCTTTAGAATGAATACTTATGCAAAAACCAGGGGGAGGGGGCAGGCCTCAGTGCGCTGGCTCCAGCATTAACTTCTGCACCCGCCAATTCAGTATTTCGGCGACGTACAGCTCATTTTCGGACGGGCACGCAATCTCATGAATCCACCCAAACTGCCCTGGCTGCTTCCCTGCTTTCCCGAGCATCCCCAGCACTTTGCCATCCAGCGTGAGTTTATAAATCCGCCCCGGAAACGCATCCGAAACAAAGAGCACCTGCTTCGGCCCTGATGTAATACAAACCGTCCACGGCGAACCCGGCGCCATCGTTCCAGTCGTCGCGGTAGGCTTGTTGCCAATCGCCGCGCGCGCGTCCGCGGGAGCCGGCACGTCAATCGTCATCTGCCGCAGAAATTTTCCATCGCCGTCAAACACCTGGATCCGCCGGTTCCCGCGATCCGCCACATACACATTCCCCGCCGCATCCGTAGCAATACTGTGCGGCACATTGAACTGCCCCGGCTGACTCCCCGGCTCGCCCCACGACTTCACCCAATTCCCATCCTTATCCACTTTCGCCACGCGCGAATTGATATATCCATCGCTGATAAACGTATTCCCCGCCGCGTCCCAAGCCACGTCCGTCACCTGACGGAACATCCCATCCACCGGAGGCAGCGGCGGCTTCACATGCTTCAACGGCTCCGTACCCTCGTCCGAAGCTTCCTGCTTCCGCCCGAACACCATCGCCACACGCCCCTCCGGGTTGAACTTGATCACCATGTCCGACCCTTTGTCCGCCACCCAAATATTGTCCTGCGGATCAACCTTCACCGCGTGCGCAAACGACCACGCATACAAGTTGTGCCCAATCTCCCGCACAAATTTTCCATCCCCGCCAAACTCCAAAAGCTGCGCGCCCGAAGCCGCATACGCCGGCCCCGTGCTATTCCCCCGCGAAAACACAAACACATGCCCCTTCGAGTTCACCGCCACCCCCGCCACTTCCCCCAGATAAATATCCGCCGGCAATTTCAGAAAATCCGGCACAGCCGTATACCGAATCTCCGGCACCTGCTGCGCAAAAATCGGCCCAGCCCCGAGAAAGTACAAAACAATCGACAGAACAAAACGAAAAACAAGAGTCGCGCGTTTCATAGGATTCACCTCGCAGCGCCGTGCTCCGCATCATACGCGTCGCGCGCCGCGCGCGCCAATCATGGGTAAGTCCGGCTGCCGACCCCGGGCGATCGAGATTGACAGATGAAGGGCCGCGGCCTATGGTCTTGCGTAGAGATATAGTTGAAACCCAAATTCCCGGCCACAGGTAACTAAAAACGAAGTAACGGCAGTGGAGGTGGACCGCCCGTTCTCTCAAACTTTCCAACCAGGCCTATACCGGAGCCCGAATTTTCCGATAACGGGACCAAACTCTCCGCAGTCCGGCCCGAGTACGAAAGGAGAATTCCATTGAGGAAACCTGAGACCGCGTTGGCATCTATTCTTATTTTCGTTGGGGCCGCGCTGATTGCCTCGTGCGCGAAACCCTATCACGAGGAAACCGAACGCTACGTCTTTGTAGCAACGAATATTAACTTGCCGTATTGGCAGGAAGCCCAGGCAGGTTTTTTAGACGCTGCTCGAACGCTCGGCGTTAAGGCTGAACTCGTCGGTCCCGCGACCTATGACCCGGATGGAGAGGTGACCATCTTCCGCCAGATCGTGGACCAGCAACCTGCCGGAATCTGTCTTTCCGCGGCGCGCATCGAGATTTTCCAGGCAGAGATTGACAAGGCCATAGCACAGGGCATCCCCGTGATCTGCGTGGATTCCGACGTGCCGAATTCGAAGCGCGTGCTATACATCGGAACGGACAATGTCAAGGCTGGCAGAGAGAGCCTACGCCGGATGGCGGCCCTCGTTCAAGGTAAAGGCAGCATCACCGCAATCGCGATTTCGGGACAGCACAACCTTGATGATCGAGTGGCGGGCGTAGCGGACGCTCTGAAGAATTTTCCTGCTCTTAAGCTCACAAAGATCTTGGACGACAAAGGTGATGCGCGAAGCGCGTTTGACCAGGTCTCCGACCTGATACAGAAGAAAGAAAAAGTTGACGGAATTATTTGCTTGGAGGCCACCGGGGGTTCCGGCGCCGCCGAAGCAGTGCACCGCTTCAACCTGGATGGCAAGCTGCCTATCGTGGCTTTCGACAACGATCCGGCGACACTGGATTGGATCGACCGCGGCGTCATTACGGCGACAATCACCCAAAAGCCCTACGTCATGAGTTACTACGGGCTAAAATTTCTCGACGACTTGCACCACAACGCCGTGCACCAATTCAAAGACTGGCGCACTGCGCTCGCACCATCGATGCCTACATCCATGGATACCGGAACGGTGGTCGTGGACAAGAGCAATCTCGCAGTCTATCGCCAGGCTCTCGCCGAGCATCCCAAGCCGCTTTAAAAATTATTTCCGTTCCGCGCGACTCCTGATATCAGCTGCTCGTTAGCGCCGCATATTGTGCTTTTGTGAGCGGTACAACGGAAAGCCTTCCTTGGCGCACCAGTGGTGAGTCCGCGAACACTTTGTTCGCCTTGATCTCTGCCAGCGACATCGGCTTCGCGATCGCTTTCCCAGCTTTGATCTTCACTTCGGGAACTTTGGGATTCGACGCATCCACCGACACGACGGTCGCTGTTCCGACCGCGCTCTTTTCATCGCCGGTATGGTAAATCACCAGTCGCGACCCAGGCTCCATCTCCCGCAGATTTTTCACCGCCGTCGGATTTGACACGCCATCCCAAATCGTGACCCCGTCCTTCTGCAAATGAGCAAACGAATACACCGTAGGCTCCGTCTTCAACAAATAGTCACCCATAAAGTTCCCCCAAGCACGTGATCATCGTGCGTAACAATGCGCGCAAAATGTAGCGCAGTGCTGAGTCCGCGAAGCCCTGCGGCTTTTCACAGCGGCCTTTCAGTGCGGCTCTTCCCTGCAGCTTTCTCGAACGGCCCTATTCTACACGCGGACGCGCTCCTACACTTCTTGCGGTTGAAGCCGCAGAACCAGAGCCTCTCCCCGTTTCTTACGGAGCCTTTGCGGCGACAACGCCAATGTCGGCGATGTTGTCTCCCTTTTTCAGCGATGGCACTGCGTTCACGTGAAGGACAACGCCCGCCGCAGGCGCGCGCGCTTCCAGAATCACCTTGCCAAAATAATCCGTCACATGGCCCAGGATCATTCCCTCTTGCACATACGTCCCGCGCTTCACCAGCGGATACCAAATCCCCGGCCCTTCCGAAATCACATCAACGACCTTCCCTAGCCACACCGGATTCTCAATAAAATGTGGCTCGCCCGGAATCATTTTCAGATAACGCATCGTGCTCAGCGTGCCGTTCACCAGCAGCGCCACGTCATCCGATTCCACCGTCCCCGCGTGCCCCGCTTCCACAACGATGGACGGCTTGCCGCGCAGCGAAGCCGTATTGTCCAGATAACGACTCGCCGTGATATCAGTAGTGCGCTCGCTCCAGATAATGATGTGATCCAGCCCGAACGCCAGCACCATCTGCTTGGAAGTGCGGTCCTGCGCTTCTTTACCCACCGCTCCCCAATACGCATACGGCCGCAGGCTCTCATCCAGGTCGCCGCCGTGATAGTCGATCAAATAATCGCAGCGCTCCACCACTTCCTTCGTGATCATGAACAAAGCGCGATCCGTCTGCGTGCCGTCCATTTTTCCGGGATAAAAGCGGTTCATGCTTTTATTGTCGATAGGATTCACGTGCGGCACTTTTTGCTCGAACGAAACGACATTCACGAGCGGAACCAGAATCACTGTGCCTGAAACCTGCGCCGGATCCAGCTCGCGAATCAACTTTTCGACCGCGATAATCGAAACATATTCCGTGCCATGCGCGCCCGTAACCAGCGCCAGCACCGGCCCCGGCTTCGCGCCATTCACCACCAACACCGGAATGTTCGTCGCGGCATCCACGCCCGCCGGCACTTCGATGTACCCATTCGCTTTCTGTCCCACAGCCGCTGTAGCCGTGCCAACAGTAAACGATGCCCGCTGCGCAAACGCAGAAAATGCCAGTAGACAAAACACTCCGACGGCAGTCAGCAAAATACGAAATGTGCGAAGCACGTTTCCTCCACGGAATGAACCCTCCACAATCTCAAGGCGTGCGAGCATAACGCGAGACCTGCGTCTCGACAACCACCCATCGCGCTCACGCAGACGCATCAACGTTGGCTTGCCCACTTCCCGATCCGTTCGATATTTTCTGCCGGTCTTCCGTTGCTTCTGGCCTCGCGGGTTGCAAATAAGGCATCGCCCGGCAGGAATCGCTTCCCCTGGTGGGCTAGCGCGATAAACTGTTGCCAGAACTTGCAGTGCTGGTTTGACTTTCTCTTCCCTCCGTCAAACCTCCCTCTTGGCACTTACGCTTGGAAAGTAAGTGACGCCCAGCTATGTATGACGAACGTCGCAGGTCCGGAAACGGCCATGGTGTCTTGCCAACAGCTTTGCCGGCTGGCATGCCAGCGGAAGATCGGCGCACTCACCCGCGCTACCACTTCACAGCCGCGGCGGAGGCCCTCGACGCACTGCACCGCACGCGCATGAGCGCTCGCACAAGCGACATCGGCAAAGGCGGCTGCTATGTGGATACGTATTGCCCTTTCCCCCTGAAAACGCCCGTAAAATTGCGCCTTACCAATGAAAAGGCTTCGTTCGTGGCCGAAGCAAAAGTCGTGTACTCAAAAAT
>DASXMM010000498.1:0-6204 GCA_036495665.1 Candidatus Acidiferrum sp.
ATTTGGATGCGTATCCCGGGATGATGCTACCGGCAGTGCTGGATGAATTGTCGCCGCTCGGCCACACGGGACAGTTTACGGAGATGGTGCGGTCGTTCACGGCGCGGTTTTCGGTGCAAGGAAATGATGCGAGGCTTTTGCCCGACCTCTCAGCGGCGATGGATTTGGATCTTGGTACGGAGACGAATGTGCTTGTGGTTCCCTACCAGAGCGTTGGGACGGAATCGGGGCATGTGTTTGTCTGGCTGAAGAATTCGAGTGGCTTTGAAAAACGCGCGGTGAAAATTGGCCGACGGAATGACCTCAATGCGGTGGTGGAATCCGGGCTCGCGGAAGGCGATGTGATTCGGCGGGACGCAGTCGAAGATCCCTCGGCTGCGGAGATGCGATGAGCGGCAGTGGCACAAAGTGGAAATCGGAGAAAGCGCTGGTTTGCGGCGGCGTTGTGATTGTTGGTGTGCTGGTGTTTGGAGCGTTTCGGCTGGCGCGCTCGGCCGTGAATCTGCCAACGGCGGATGTGAAGCGCAAAGAGTTCGTAGACTACCTGGAAATTAAGGGCGAGGTGAAAGCGATTCGGTCGGCGGTGATTGCGGCGCCTTATGGTGCAGGCGATTTGCAGATTTTGCGGCTTGTGGACAACGCGGCGAAGGTCAAGAAGGGCGATTTTCTGGTGGAGTTTGACGCGACGACGGTGAAGCAGAAACTGGCGGAAGATCAGTCCGCGGTGAAGTCGGCGGAAGCCGAAATTAACCAGTCGGCAGCGTCGTCACGTTTGAAGGAAGAGCAAGACGTAACGGACGTGATGACCGCAAAGTATGACGCGGAGAAAGCGCGCATGGATGCGAGCAAACAGGAAATTCTGTCGGTGATTGAAGGCGAGCAGGCCAAATTGATGCTCGCCGATGCGGAACAGAAACAGAAAGAGATGGAAGCCAAGCTAAAGGCTGATCGAGCGGCAGCTGCTTCCGACCTCGCAAGCAAGCAGCAGAAGCACGACCAGGCGGCATTTCAGGTGGAGTTGGATCAACGCGCTTTGGACTCGCTTACCTTGCGGGCGCCGCTGGATGGTGTAGTGGCGCTGCAGAATCACTGGCAGCCACAAGGGAGCCCAACTACTTTTAAGCCGGGCGACCGAGCGTGGCCCGGAGCCGCTATTGCCGAACTTCCCGATGGTTCGGCGCTCAAAATCTCTGCTCGTGTTGAAGAAGCAGAACGCGGGCAGCTGAAGTTGGGGCAGACGGCGAGCGTGCGGCTCGATGCGCTGCCGGATCGTAATTTTGACGGGCATGTCGACACGATCAGCCCTACGGCTAGTTTGGACTTCGGAGCAGGATGGCCCGTGCCGCGAAATTTTGCGGTGGACCTCAGCTTGAGCGGGAGCGATACACGGCTTGCGCCCGGAATGGGCGCGACCGTTCGGATCGCTGTGGATCGCGTGCCCGATGGAATTGTGATTCCGACGAATGCGCTTTTTAGGAAAGCGGGACGCACAGTCGCGTATGTGCGGCGGGGATCGAAGTTTGAAGAAACGGCTGTCGAAGTCTCACGGCAGAGCGGCGACGAAGCTTTGATTGCCAAGGGGTTGCAGCCGGGCGAGAAGCTCGCTCTCAAGGATCCAACGCTTGCGAAATAGGAATTTCATTTCGAGAACACGAAAAACCGGTGTGACGGCGTTTCTAGTAAGCCTCGTGCTGGGAGTCAGCGGTGTGGCGTGCCGCCAAGCCACTGTGATTGCCAGCGATACGGAAATCCCGACCGCCACGGTCAAAGAAGTTGATCTGCAGCTCAAGGTATTCACAAAAGGCGCGTTGCACACGGAGCAATCGCGAGGTATTTCGGCGCCGCCGATCGCCGGAGGCACATTGCAGATCATTCAGTTGGCCGCGGCAGGAGCGCAGGTGCACGCCGGAGACGTCGTACTGGAGTTCGATCCGAGCCAGCAGGAATACAACCTGGCGCAAAATCGCAGCGACCTCGAGCAAGCCGATCAGGAAATCGTCAAAGCCAAGGCCGATGCGGCGGTGCAGACGGCTGAAGATCAGACCGCGCTCTTGAAAGCAAAATATGCGGTCCGGAAGGCAGAGCTCGAAGTCAGCAAAAATGAATTGCTAAGCCAGATCGACGCGCAGAAAAACGTTCTCGCGCTGGAAGAGGCCAAGCGCGCCCTGGCGCAGCTGGAACAGGACATAAAGTCGCATGGCGCATCCAACGACGCGGCGCTGGCCATCAGCCAGGAGAAACATCACAAGGCCCAACTCGCCATGGACCGCGCCGACCTGAACATCAAGAACATGCGTATCACCTCGCCCATTGATGGGCTGATGGTGATCCACGGCAATCGGGATTCGACCGGCGGATTTTTCATGGATGGAATGACGCTGCCGGATTATCACGTTGGGGATCAGGTGAATCCGGGAAGTTCGATTGCGGAAGTGATTGACAGTTCGAAGCTGGAAATTTCCGCGCAAGTCGGCGAGACGGACCGCACCAACCTCAAGACCGGGCAAGCGGTGGACATCAAAGTGGATGCCCTGCCCGGAGAAACCTTTACGGGGAAAGTCCGCACCGTGGGCGGGGCCATCGCGGGTGAATTCTGGGACAACGATGCAAAGCACAAATTCGACGTGGCCATTCAACTGGATCGCGCGGACCCGCGTTTGCGCGCGGGGTTCGAGGCGCATCTGAGCATACTGGGTGACCACCTCGCACGCGCCGTTTCGCTTCCCGCTGAAGCCGTGTTCGATCATGACGGCAAGAAAATTGTGTATTGCGAGCGCGGGCGCGGATTCGAGATGCAAGAAGTCAAAGTGCGCGCGCTTAGCGAAGGACGGGCGATCCTCGAGGGAGTGCCGGTCGGCACCGTGGTGGCGCTCGTGAATCCGGACAAGAAGCGCTCGGGCAAACCCAAAGAAGGCGGCAGCTCGGCTCCCAGCCTGGGCGCGAGTTCCAATTGATTTGCGTGGGGCGGCGATGAAACCTCCTTCGTTGGTTCAGCCGAGGTCGCTCGAACAATGGCTGCCTGATATCGCGTTTGGCTTCGAAAACCTCGCCAGCCATAAACTGCGCTCTTTGCTGACCATGCTGGGAATGATTTTTGGCGTGGCCGCGGTGGTGGCCATGCTCTCGATCGGCGCGGGCGCGCAACAAAAGGTGATGGCGTTCATCGAACAACTCGGCGTGCGTAATCTGATTGTGGAGGCCAAGGAAGCACGCAACGAGCAGGAACTTCAGAAGGTCAGGAAAAATTCCCCGGGTTTGACGCTGCGAGACTATCAGATCATTCGGCAGAACGTATCGACCATCCAGGACGCTACGCCCCGCAAGCGCTTTACGCCGACGAAGATTCTTCCGAAACCGCAGCAAGACACGCCGGTCGTTTACGGCGTCGAGCCGAGTTACTTGGAAATCGGGCATTTGCGCGTCACGGAAGGGAGATTTTTTGATGCTTCTGACAACGCGGCTTCGGCGCCGGTCTGTGTTCTCGGCGCGGCGGCGAAAGACAGCTTGTTCGGAGCCTCTCAAGCGATCGGAGAGTACATAAAACTGAACGAGATGTGGTGCCACGTGATTGGAATCGCGGGGCCGCAACTCGCCCCGGAGTCCGACGTGTCCGGCGTTCGAACGGAAGACATGAACAACATGGTGTACGCGCCGCTGAATTCGGTGCTGTACCGGCTGGAAGATTCGCAAAGCTGGCTCAAAGACGAAATCGACGGCATGTATTTGCATCTGGCCTCGGTCGATACCAGCGTCACCGATGCCGAAGTGGTGCGCGGCATTCTGAATGCTTCGCATCATGATGCGGGCGACTTCAGCGTGATTGTGCCTGCCGAATTGCTGGCCCAACAGAAAAGAACGGAACAACTCTTTAACACCGTGATGGTGGCGATTGCCTCGATTTCGCTCTTGGTGGGCGGAATCGGCATCATGAACATCATGCTGGCCGCAATTCTCGAACGCACGCGGGAAATTGGTGTTCGCCGGGCAATAGGCGCGAGGCGGTGGGACATTATTCGGCAGTTCGTGATCGAGGCGACGCTGATTTCGTTTGCAGGCGGTTTGCTCGGCGTAGTGCTTGGGTTTGCCATGTCGCAATTGATTGCCTGGCTTGCGGGGTGGTCGACGGTGGTTACGCTCAGCTCCATACTTCTGGCTTTCGTGGTTTCCATTTCTGTGGGGCTCATTTTTGGGATTTATCCGGCGGTGAAAGCAGCGCGGCTCGATCCGGTCGAGGCCATTCGGTACGAGTAGCCGCGGTTGCCAGTCAGACGATCAAATGGGGGGTGATCGATGCGAGTGGTGCGCTCATTCGTCGTAGCAATCGTTTTAGTTGCGTTGTGCGCAGGATCTTCGCGAGCGCAGAATGCTTCACCGTTAGAAACAATACTCGGAATCGGCGGACGGCAACGGCCTGCGTCGCCACTGCTTCCGCCGCAGGGTTTGCAGGATCACGTCATGAACGGGAAGCTTGTACTCACCCTGGACGACAGCATCCGGTTGGCGCTTTCCACCAACACCGACATCCACCTGGACTACACCCAGGTGGAAACCGCGGCGAACAATCTTCAGCGCGTCTACGCGCCGTTCGATCCTTTGCTCACGTCAAGTTTCAGCGATCAGCGAACCAAGTCGCCGACGTCGACGCAGCTTCAAGGCGCATCCATCCTCAATCAACTAACGCAGCAGACACAGATCGGTTACTCGCAAACGTTTCAGACAGGGACGAATTTCCAGGGTTCGTTTATCGCGAGCAAAGATTCCACGAACAGTACGTTTAATTTTCTGAATCCATCCATTTCGACAGATCTGCAGTTCGCCGTCACGCAGCCGCTTTTGCGAAACCGGGGATTGTTTCCGAACCGCGCGCCGATTTTGATTGCGCAGCGCAACCTGAAGCAGGCTCACGCGACATTCCTGGCGGAAGTGAGTGACGTCATTCAGTTGATTGTCGGCAACTATTGGAATGTCGTATTGGCTCGGGAAAACCTCTCCGTGCAGCAAAGATCGCTGGATGAGGCCCAGAAAAGTTACGAACACGACAAAAAAGCCCTCAGCTTGGGAGCCTTGCCTCCCCTGGATATTTACCGCTCGCAATCGCAAGTTGCATCGCGACGCGTGGGAGTGATTCAAGCAGAGTACTCGGTAAAGCAGGCGGAAGATCAATTTCGCCAAAGCATCGGTGCGGATATTGATCCCGCGACGCGCGTGCTCGATCTGGACTTGACGGACCAGCCCGAGCCCGTCGGTGAATTGCCCAACGTGGATATTCCGACCGCTCTCGCGCGCGCCATTGCAAATCGGCCGGAGCTGGAAGCCGCGCATCAGCAGCTCGCTGCCGATGAATTGAGCGTGCGGCTTGCGCACAACTTTCTCAAACCCGACCTCGAGCTTTCTGGTTTTTATTCCGGGAATGGATTAGCCGGTAACGAAACCGGCGTGGGAAACACGGGACTGGGCAACTCCTTGAGCCAGTCATTTCGCTTCACGTTTCCAGCCTACGGCGCGAGCCTTTCGTTGTCGCTTCCGGTGAAGAATCACGGCGCGGAGGCCAATCTGGCGGATACGCTTGTGGGGCGCCGCCATGACCAATATCAGGAAAGAGAGACGACGCAGAACGTCACCCTGGACGTGACGACGGCGGTACACGCTCTGGAAGCGGCCAAGCTCGGGATGGAGGCAGCTAAAGTAGCCGTCGATTTAGCCCGAGAGACACTTCGCGCCGACCAACGAAAATACGAATTGGGTACGGAGCAGATTTTTTTCGTGCTGGATGCGCAGACGCAGTTGGCGCAGGCGGAGTTGAATTTGATTCAGTCACAAGTGAATTTTCAGGTAGCGGTGACGCAGGTCGACCACGCGACGGGCGATTTGCTGGAGCACCATCACGTACAGGTTGTGCAACCTTCAAACTAAAGTCTTCCGCCCGCTGAAAGCTGACGGGAAATTAGCGATCTGTCTGCATCAAATTTACTTCGCCGCGTTCCGAGCCAGCTTGCCTGCAAAACCAAGCAAAAAGGTTCGTTCCTTTGGCTCCATCTTCGAGAGGCATCTTTGCAATTGGCCCAATATCTTCGCGTCTTTGCCAGAGTTTCCCCACAGACCTTTGTCGCTCTCGCTAGCAAGCTTTCGGGGCTTTGGAGGTTCCGCTCCGTCATACATCACTTTATAGAGCGGCATTTCCAAGGCACGCGCCCACTTTTCCAG
>DASXMM010000499.1:0-7593 GCA_036495665.1 Candidatus Acidiferrum sp.
CGAGGTCGAGAACGGTTTCGCCGGGACTTAATTTCGCGAGTGCGGTGGGATTGCCGCAACCGAGCGAGGCGAGCATCGCTTCTTCGGGGATTTGGTTGGCCTGGCTGGCGTCGTAGAGATTCGAGGTGATCGGATCGCAACAATCGGAAGACGCGGAGGCGCCGCAACACGAATTCCCGCCCGACTTCACGCGAAGCGCGGCTTGTCCGTATTTCTCTTTGACTGTTTCCTTGATGTTTGTTTCGCTCATGGTGGTTTCTCCTATTTGCAGACTTGAATGATTTCCTGCGGCTTCAGCGCCTTGTTTCGAGTGCAGCACTCGGCGTAGAGAAAACGCAGCAGTTCCTGAAGAGCTTCGGTATTGGCGGTGTAGCGAAGGAAGGTACTCTCGCGCTGGACGTTTACGAGGCCTTCGCTTTTTAGTTTTTCGAGATGGTGGGACAGAGTGGAATTCGGGATCTCGAGTTCTTCCTGGATGTCGCCGACGACGAGGCCTTCCGGGTGAGCGGAAAGCAACGCCTGCATGATGCGGAGGCGCGGCTCCGTGCCCATAGCGGAAAACATGTCGGCGTAGCGGACGACTTGATCGGAAGAGGCCTTGCTCATATTTCGACTATTGCAGAAATATGGAAACGTGTCAAGCCCTGGGCGGAGCTGGCAAATTTCCACGTGCAAGTGGGGCTGCGCAGGCTGTGATGCGCAACCCGCTCCTTGCGCTGATATTGCCGTCGTCCTGGTTCGCCCGAACGATTGGTCGGGCCGTAGGATTCAAACGTCGCAGCCGTCTTGTACGCTCAGGACTAACAGGGTTACGTCGTCGCGCTGGCGCTGGCCGGCCGCAAAGGTTGAGATTTCGTCCTGGATCCGCTGGATGATTTGCTCTGGTGTTTCGCGGCAGCACGAACGAAGGAGATTCTGGAGGCGTTGCTCTCCCCAGGATTCACCCCGGCGGTTTTCCGCCTCCGTTATTCCATCGGTATAAGCCACCAGGACGTCATTTATCTCGAACTGAAAAGTGGTGCTTGTGAATTCGGCGTCGGCGGAAATTCCTACCGGCATGGCTTGGGCTTGCAGGGAGAACATCTCGCAGGAGCCATTGCGCGGGCGTACGACGAGCGGGGGATTGTGGCCGGCGTTCACGTATTTCAAGATGCGGGTTGCCGGTTCGTACTCGGCATAGAAGAGCGAGGCGAAGAGATTTGTCGGAGAAGACTCATAGACCAGGCGGTTGACGTCCTCCATCAGAGTGGAGAGATTTAAATGGGGATGCAGAGTTTGCGCTCTCAGAGAGGCTTGCAGACTGGCCATGAGGAGGGCCGCACCGATTCCTTTTCCACATACATCCCCAATCGCGATGCCCCAGCGTCCGCCTTGCAGAGAGAGAAGGTCATAGTAGTCACCGCCGATTTCATGCGCCGGCTGATAAAAGGTTTCGCAGGATATACAAGGGATGGACAGGTTCGCCGGCGGGAAGAACGCCTGCTGAACATCCTTGGCACGCTCCAAATCGCTCCCCACCGCTCGCCGAAATCCTGAATCCGATTCGGTTTTTCGTATGTACTCCGAGAACGTTTCGACATGATTGCGCAACAAGACGCCGGCTTCTCGCCCTCGTCCCTTCGCGAGAGCGTCAACGATGGGTTGGTGCGATTCCACTACGTCGCGCAGATTTTCTGAGATCTTCCCGATCACCGCTCGCATGCGAAGATCGAGTGCAAGAGTGTCCCAGACGCGGATGAGGACGTCATTCTGGGAGGCTTTTAAGATGAGGTGATGGAAACTAATATCGTGTTCTATGCATGCATCGAGATTGCCGTCGTGAGCAGCGGCGCGCATGGCGCTTAACTCGCTGACCAGGCCGACGGTGTTACCTTTCAGGGCGGCAGCGGCAGCTCTTCCGGCGATTTCCTCGAGAGCCGCACGCACCTCGTAGGCCTCTTTCATCTCTTTTGGATTCGGCGGGTTAACGATCGCGGAGTTTCTACCCATGAGAGTGATCATTCCGAGTGTCTGGAATTCGGTGAACGCTCTCCAGACCGATTCGTTGTCCATTTCGTATTCCGCCGCAATTTTCTCGAGTTGCAGGGACTGGTTCGGCTGATAACGGCCGGTAAACAGCTCTCTGGCTAATCGAGTACGGCCCCAAGCGGGGAGATGCCCGTCCGGAGATACGCCCACAAGCATTTTTCTGTTTCCGTCATTCGGCAATTCCATCGTTCTTGTTCCTCCGTAAGTTGTTCCTAGCGGGCCATTCACGCTCATCAGCCGCAAGCTACAATTTTTCATATTCCTGACGGCCAAATAGGTGATCTAGCTCTCGCCATTGGTCGCAGGATAACTGAAGGAAGAGAGAAAGGTGTGACCTTAACGTCGTTTCTTCGTGGATTCTTTGTGTGCCGCCATATATATGAAAAAAAGCCACTTAACAATGTGGAACCAGCTTGGCGCTCACGACCGGCAAGACGGAAAGCACCCAAAATCGGCCTCGCATACTCTATGTGTTTGACATCATGGCCAGCCCAAGTTCAAACCTAAACGCGTCGCGGAAGATGAAGGCGTTTCATTCATTCCGACTGGATGCGACGAACCAATGTCTTTGGCGCGACGGAGTGCGGGTAGCAATCCCGCCGAAGGCCTATGACGTTCTGCGTTATTTGGTTGAGAATCCGGGACGTCTAGTCACTCAGGACGAGCTCCTGGAGGCGGTTTGGCCCGAGACCTACGTCAACCCAGAAATCCTCAGAAAGTACATTCTGGACATCCGGAAGATCCTGGGAGACCGGCGCGAGCAGCCCGAGTTTATTGAAACGGTGACGAAGCGAGGGTATCGGTTCGTGGCACCTGTTACCGAAGAGGCGCCGCCTGAGTTGGTGGACTTGCCGGCGTTACCTCCAACCGAGCAGAAAGCTGGAATCGAGAGTGCCCGCTTAGAAAACGAAAGCGCTTCGGGCAAAAGCAGGTTAAGAAAGCTGGTGGTTTTATCGGTGCTGGTGGGGGTCGTAGCGTCAGCGTTAGTAGGCTACTTGTGGTTCGCGCGGAAGAAGGCGAACGCGCCTTCGTTGAACGATACCTCCATTGCGGTTCTTCCTTTTGCTGACATGAGTCCTGGCAAGGATCAGGAATATTTTTCTGATGGACTGACCGAGGAGCTGATTAACGACCTCGCCAAAGTACCGGGGCTCAAGGTTGTTGCGCGATCGTCGGCGTTTCAGTTCAAAGGCAAGAATGAGGATCTGCGTAGTGTGGGCCAGAAGCTTGGAGTGGCAAACGTCCTCGAGGGAAGTGTCCGAAAGGAGGGGAATCGCATTCGCATCACGGCGGAGCTCACGAAAGCCGGCGATGGCTTCCAACTTTGGTCAGAGACCTATGACCGTGAAGTGAGTCATGTGATCACGGCGCAGGACGAGATCGCGCTGGCAGTGACCGGAGCTTTGCGGTTGAAGTTGCTAAGCGCGAACGGCACACCGATTCGGGGAGATAGTCGGACCACGAATTCCGAAGCCTATCAGGATTATTTGCAAGGCCAGTATTTCATCGCGCGCGGACAAGACAGGGAGGATCTCGATAAAGCGCTCTCGTATGCGGAACATGCGATTCAGCTGGATGCAGGGTATGCGCCGGCATGGGCACAGCGTTCACAAGTGCTGAATACACTCGCCAGCGTAGCGTTGATCAATAACTCCGACGGATTCCGGCGCTCGCGTGAGAGTGCGGAAAAGGCGATTGCCCTTGACCCTGGCTTGGCCGCGGGTTACGCGGCCTTGGGGTCGGTCCAGATGAAATATGACTGGGATTGGACGGGTGCTGATGCCTCTATAAAGAAAGCTGGATTGTTGGAGCCGGGTAGCGCAGCCCTCCTGGGGAATCGAGCGAACCTGGCTAGAACGCTGGGCCGCCTAGAGGAGGCTATTGGGCTACAAAGGCAGACTATCGCCCTGGACCCGTTAAGGGGAAATTTTCATTTGGCGCTGGGTTATGAGCTGTACTCCGTTGGACGATACGAAGAGGCCGAGGCGTCGCTCGATAAGGCGCAAGAGTTGAACCCGCAGCTCTCCTCTTTGCACCTAACGCGAGGCAAGATTCGCTTCTCGCAAGGGCGACAGCGAGAGGCTTTAGAGGAAATGGAGAAAGAGACCGGCGGATGGGAGAAATTGTCGGGTGAGGCTCTAGCGTACCATGCGCTTGGCCGTCCTGAGGAATCTGACAATGCTTTGAAAAGACTTATCGCCACCCATCAAAACGATTGCGCGTATCAAATTGCGGAGGCCTACGCCTATCGCGGCGAAACAGACAAAGCGTTCCAGTGGATGGACCGCGCCATTCGACAGCGCGACCCGGGCGCACCGGAATTGAAAACCAATCCGCTGATGAAAGGCCTTCGCCTGGACCGGCGCTATGACGACTTGTTGAAGAAGATGGGTTTGCCACCTGATCGCACTGAGCAGTGAAAAGCTGCGATGAGTATCTGCGAACGGACGGCGCACAAGGCGGAACATTCGCCTGGGCGTCTGAGCCCGCGTCTTGCTGGCGCTGACGGCCGCGGGTGGCGGCGCCTCCTGCGAGGCTGGGACGTTGAGCTTCGCCGGAGTTACTGAACGTCGGTGACTTTGCCGCCGATGAAAGTGATCTTCATGTCCTTGTAAATGTAAAGCTTCTTGGCGCCGAGATTGACGATCTTATCCGGCTTGCCAAAAGCCGCGACGACCTGGTCTTCCGTCTGGCCCTTCTCAATACTCTGCGGTTCCTTGGGGGGATCGGGTGCGGCCTGGGCTTGCTGTTGATCCTGGCCGCCACCTTGTTGGGCGTTGGCGTCGCCACCGCCGGTGTCGTTGGCGAAGACTTGCGCGATCATGTCCGCAACCTGGCCGGCATCGGCGCCGCCAGAGATGTAGCCCTTGGGGAACTGAAAATCGACCTGAGCCTTGAAATTGGAGGGCTGCTGAACGCTGTTGCAGGTATCGCACTCGACGACCCAGACGTGGACGATGTCTTTTTGGAGATCGGCAGTGATCCTCGTGAAATAGACCTTTTCCTCGAGCGGCAAAAGGCGGCTGTTGTCCTGCTGGTTTGCTTGCTGGGGAATGCCGAAATGACCGCCGAGTTTTCCCGCAGCGCCCAAGGTTTTGGGTGCGGCCGTTTTCATTGCGCCGTCTTTGTAGGAATTGGGGAATATCACGGCGTCACCTGGGGGATAAGAACGGATGCCGCCTTTTTTAATGACTAGCACGGTGCCGGCGTTGGTCACAGCCAGGCCGGTAGAATCGCTCGCGAACTGGGTCAACTTATAAGTTTTCTTGAGGTCGTCTTCTAAAACGGCGGCTTGCGGGTGGGCTGCAAAAGCGCGAGGAATCGCCGTCAACGCTACCAGAGCTGAGAAAGCAATCAAAGCACCGAGTATCTTTCGCATGGCTTGCTCCTAAAGAAAGAGATTGGACCCTTGGTTGAGCTGCCGGATTTGAATGGACGCTCGCTGTTCCGAAGGGCTGCACTGAGTGCCGCCGGCATTGCGCTCAGCGCAGCAAAACTTCGAAGAGACTGTTTCAAGCCCGGCTTGGGGCTTGGTTACGGCTTGTCCGGTTGCTCGGTCGAAGCCGCTTGCACCTCTTTGTCGGCGGCGTCGGCGTCGGCCTGCTGGGCCTTGAGGTCGTCATCAGCAGCCAAGTCCGGCTGGGCCTGACCGTCGGGATTGATTTTGTGAGTTGCGTCGGGAGGTTTGGGGAGGCCGTTGCCACCCTTGGCAAGAGTGTCCATGCCGGTGCTGATCTTCTCGCGGAAGTCGTTGTGCATGTCCTGCAGGTCGGTGACTTGAACCCGAGGCAGCGAACCAACCGTGCAGTCTTGCGACTTTGCGCTGAGAACCTTCACCTTGACGGCTTTGTCGTCGCCGGGATCGTCTTCCTGGCGCTGAACGATGTCGCCCGGCGTAAGCGAGCAGGTGTCGCCGTCGGCCGGAACGTCAATCGTAGCGGACACGATGAAGACGCGGTGCTTGGGGTCGAGAGCCGCAGGAACCTGATCGGTGCCGGCATCGGAGGCCGGAGCTGATGCGGCGGCCTTTTCTTCCTCGATTTGAGCCTTGATGTCGTCGGAAATGAGTTGCTTCACGTCCGGCGGAAGCGCAGCAGCGGCGGCGTCGGCGTTGAACTCCATTCCTCCACCGAGCGACGTCACGCCTTCCGCAGAGGCTCCCGAGTGAACCATAAACGGAGCGTAGTCAGGCAAGTTAGAGGCGTTGGGATCGGCGGTCTGAGAGGCTTCATAAGCCAAGCGCAGGTTTTCGGCGATGACAAAATCCGCGAGCCAGAGTGCGGCGACCGGGTAGACGGGAGCAGGAGCGAAGTACCCTCCATAGTAGCCGTACCAAGGAGCGGCACCCCAACCCCAGGCGTAGGGAACAGGAGCTGGCCAGGGAGCAGCAGCCCATCCATAGTAGGCGGGTGGATAATAGTAAGGAGGAGCCCATCCATAGTAGGCGACTCCGTGATAGTAAGCGCCGCGGTAGGCATAGGCGTAGCGGCGGCCGCCGTACATGTACGTGCGGCGCATGTAGGGATGGCCACCGCGCATGTAGCCGTGCTCGACGTAGCCGCGATGCCCGCCGTAATTCACGACACGATAGTGCTCGCCGCGCGCGTTTGTGCGCTCGCCTACGACGCGGCGCTCGCCGTGCGGACCGTGAGAGATCGTGGCGCCGCCGCGGGTGTGGACGGAAGTAACGCGGCCGTGCGAATCAAAGTGCGCTTCGTGGCCGCTCTTGGTGGAAACGCTCGTGACCTTCCCGCTCTTGCTGTATTCCTTCGTATTGCCACTCTTGTTGGTGACGGTCTTCCCGCCGCCAGGATGAGAGACAGTGCCTGGCGTCTTGGCTGCGGCCGCAGCGCCGCCCTTAGCTCCGGCGCCCGCTGAGGAGGCGCCTTTGGCGCCACCGGCTGTAGTTGTGCCGCCTTTAGCGCCGCCCGCTGTGGTCGCACCGCCTTTGGCACCGCCCGCTGTGGTCGAGGCGCCTTTGGCACCGCCAACCGTTGCGCCGCCTTTGGCACCGCCTGCTGTGGTTGTGCCGCCTTTGGCTGTTCCACCTGGAGTTGTGCCATGCGCCGCGGTGCCTCCGGGGGTAGCGCCGTGAGCACCCGCACCACCGGCGGTCGTGTTAGGTCTCGCTGTATTCGTTGCCGGCTTAGGCGCTGCGGCTGGTCTGGCGGCAGGTGCGGCCTTAGGTGCAGGAGCCGAGGTCTTGGCCTTGGTTTGGGCGTTAGCAACGGAGGTAACCATCAGTAGGAACAAAGGCAAAATTGACAGTCGCGGGAAACTCAATCCGGGCCGAATCGATGTCATCTTTTTTCCTCCAACAGCATTTTAGATGGAGGTCGAACATTCTCTCGATCGTCATTCACTTCCGGCACCCTCGCGTCTATCCCGGTGGCAGCGTTGATGCCTGCGAGGCGCGCAAAGACAAGGGCCGAAACCTAGAAATGCATAGGACTCTTGAAGACGAAAGGAGAGTCGCACTCCCGAACGGGGCCTGTCGGTGCTGAGCTGACGAGCAACCGCGAATTACATCGGTCATGTTCGCGCCGAGCGTGGGAACAATGTCTC
>DASXMM010000500.1:0-4033 GCA_036495665.1 Candidatus Acidiferrum sp.
GGCGCGGTTGTGTAGTTCCTTAGCTTCTTCGAGTCGCTCAAGGGCCAGGCATTCGGCGGCGAGGCCTCCGACGGGAACGAGGCGGACGCGGCGGCGCAAGTGGCGCTCGAGTTCAGCCCATTCTTTGTCGTCGAATTTTTCGGCGACACGGAGCGCGTACTCGGTGCGCTGTTTTTCATCGGCTTCGAGCGAGGCGAGAAGTTGCGCGCGAAGAGGATCGTCTTCCGGGGCAAGCTTTTTAATCCACTCTTCCTGTACTTGTGCGTCGCGAACGGCGCCAAGGCCGCGGAAGAGTTTTCGGGCGGCTTTGCGCATGTCTGGCCAGGCGGGATCGGGGTCGACCTCTTCCATGACTGCGGCGAGAGAGCGGCAGCGTCGAATGGCGACACGCAGATCGTGGACGGTTTTGGCATCAGGAGCGTCGTGAAAGTCGGCGAGTTCTTCGAGGACGCGATTCATCCAGTGGGAGAGGCCGCGGTGCTCGGATTTTGCGCCTTTGGGCGGAGAAACTGCTGCCGGTGACCGCGGAGCGATCAATAACTCGGACGACCGCGAAGCGGTCGATGAAAGGGGTGACCGCGAAGCGGTCATCGCCGTAGCCATCCATTACCTCGAAACCGTTCGTCTGCTCCGATTGGCCGGAGCCCCTGGCGAACGGGGGGCTATAGAGTAGCGCTTGAGCGAAGCCGAGTCCAGTCAAGTGGCGCGGGGCGTTAGAGCGTCTTGAGTGCGACGCGACGCCGTGTTATTTTTAGTTGCTGGCCCGGAGTGGCGGAACTGGCAGACGCGCCGGACTCAAAATCCGGTGGCCGCAAGGCCGTGTGGGTTCGACCCCCTCCTCCGGGACCATGTTTTTGGTTCCTTCCTGCTACGACCAAGAAAAACCGAGTAGCGATAATTAGCTGACATGGGGCAGGACCATTGTTCCTCGCAGACGCGCGAATTTTTAGACTTCAATGAAGATGATTGACAACATTCCGGTGTGGGGGACGCCTGACGAGGGCGCGATCAGCCAGATCAAGACGTGTGCGCGGACCGCGGATCGCGTGGCATTGATGGCGGATCACCACAAGGGATATGCCGTGCCGATTGGTGGAGTTGTGGCGTACCGGGATTCCATTTCACCTAGCGGCGTCGGGTTTGATATTGCTTGCGGGAACAAAGCAGTCTTGCTGGACATGCCGGGTGCGGCCTTGCGAACGGACATTGCGAAGATTATGGACGAGGTTTGGCACACGATTAGTTTTGGAGTGGGGCGCCGGAATGCCGAACATGTTGACCATGGTTTGTTTGAGAGCGGGGCCTGGAAGTGCGAGGCGGCTGCGCCTTTGAAGGAGATGGCGCGGCAGCAGCTTGGGACCGTGGGGAGTGGGAATCACTACGTGGATTTGTTTACGGACGAGTTGGACAGGGTTTGGATTGGCGTGCATTTTGGGTCGCGCGGTTTGGGGCACAAGATTGCGACTTGGTTTTTGAAAAAGGCTGGGGCTAAGGACGGGATGGACGTGGAGCCTTGCGTGATCGACGCGCACGGCGATCTCGGCGCGCAGTATATCGCGTGTATGCATTTGGGCGGCGAGTACGCGTATGCGGGACGGGATTGGGTTTGCGAGCGCGTGGCTAAGTTGCTTGGCGCGCCGATCATCGAGGAGATTCACAATCATCACAATTTCGCCTGGCGCGAGTCGCATGGCGGTGAGGAGTTGTGGGTGGTGCGGAAGGGCGCGACGCCGGCGTTTCCTGGGCGGAAGGGATTTGTGGGCGGGACCATGGGAGAGACGTCTGTCATTTTGGAGGGCGTTGAGAATGACGAGGCGCGGCATTCGCTTTACAGCACGGTTCATGGCGCGGGCCGCGTGATGGGCCGCATGGAAGCGAAAGGGAAGACGGATCGAAAGACCGGCGAAGTGCTGCGAGCCGGCAAAGTGACGCAGGAAATGATGCAGGGCTGGTTGAAGCGCGCGAACGTCGAGTTGCGCGGGGCGGGTTTGGATGAGTCGCCGGATTGTTATAAGCGTCTGCCCGAGGTGCTTGCGGAACACGGGCAGAGCATTCGGATTTTGCATACGTTGACTCCGGTGGGAGTGGCGATGGCTGGCGCGAATGAATCTGATCCGTATAAGGATTAGTGGCCTCGACGGAAGCGGCTTCGCCGGTTTACTTCTTCTACTTTTATTGCGGACGCGAAAATATAAGTGAAAGAAAAACGCCAGTTCCGGTCCGCAGGACTGGTCTCTGTGGACCAAAATTTTGAAGCGGGCTACTTTCCAGCGCGGCGAAAAATAACAAAAAACAACAGTGCGTCTCGCAAAAATTGCCTTCCAGGTGCATACTGTTACGCTTTTCAACTCCCAAGTGGTCACAAGGAACCGACGATGCTGAACCGCCGCAGCTTGCTCACTTTCGCTTTGATTCTCGTGCTTTCTCCTCTCGCACATGCCCAGGAGAAACAAAAGTCTGGCCCCGTTCCCAAGCCCAGCGAATTTCTCGGCTTCGAAGTCGGCGCCGACCGCAAGCTTGCCGACTACAAACAAATCTCCTCCTACTTCAAAGCGCTGGCTGCAGCCTCGCCGCGCGTCGAAATCCAAATCCTCGGCAAGACCACCCTCGGCGAAGACATGTTCATGGCCGTAATTTCCACGCCGGAGAATCTCCGCAACAAAGAAAAATATAAAGACATTGCGCACAAGCTTGCTGATCCTCGCGGCCTCACCCCTCAGCAAATTGACGCACTCGCCGCGCAGGGCAAAACCATTTTCCTCCTCACCTGCAACATTCACTCCACCGAAATAGGCTCCAGCCAAATGTCCATGGAATGGGCCTACCAACTCGCTACTTCGCAAGATGCCGAAATCCTTCGCCGCCTCAACGACTCCGTCGTCCTGCTCATCCCCTCCCTCAATCCCGATGGCGAAACCATGGTCACCGAGTGGTACAGAAAATATCTCGGCACGAAGTACGAAGGCGGCGAGATGCCCTACCTCTACCACCACTACGTCGGCCACGACGACAACCGCGACTGGTTCATGCTCACGCAAATCGAAACCAAAAACGTGAACCGCATGGTCTACCACGAGTGGTTTCCGCAATTCTGGCTCGATGAACATCAGATGGGCGAAACCGGTCCGCGCATTTACATTCCGCCGAACGCTGACCCTGTCGCCAAGCTCGTCAATCCGCTCGTCCATCGCGGCAACAATCTCATGGGCGCGGACATGGGTTGGCGCCTCGAAGAAGCAGGGAAGTCCGGCGTAATTTTTGGATATTCGTTCGACGCTTACTGGCCGGGCGGCACGCGCAACACCGGCTGGTGGAAAAACATGTACGGCGTGCTCACGGAAGTCGCCTCCGCCCGCATCGCCACTCCCATCGACGTGACGCCCGACGAACTGCAAGGCGGCAGCAAAGGCCTCACTACCTACGAACAGCAAATCAATTTCCCCAATCCCTGGCCTGGTGGACTCTGGCGCTTGCGCGACATCATGGACTACGAACTCCTCGTCTCCAACGCCGCGCTCGAAACCGTAAGCAAATTTCGCCAGGAACTTCTTCGCGGCGTCGCCACCATGGCCACGCAAGCCGTCGCCACCGCCGATCCGCAAGTCTGCTGGCGCATTCCCATCGAAGACCAACGCGATCCCGTCGTCGCCGCTCGCTTAGTCGCTCTTCTCCTCGAACACGGCGTCGAAGTGCGCATCAACTCCGACGCAAAACTCTATCTCGTTCCCACCGCGCAACCCTACGGCCGCTTCGTCGACGAAATGATGGGCGTTCAGCGCTATCCAGAAGTTCGCCCCGCACCGGGGAGCGGCATTCTCGAACCGTATGACGTCGCCGCGTGGTCGCTCCCGTTAATGATGGGCGTCAAAGCCGAGCGCACTACAATCCGCCCCGATCAGCTCAACTCCGCGCGCATCCTGAAATCCGCCGAATGGCCTGCGGGCGGCCTCTCCAATTCCAACGGCAAATATTTTTCCATCGCCGCGCATGAGAACAACATCTTCGCGCTCGCCAACGCGATGCAATCCGCCGG